>CAJXOQ010000229.1 GCA_913057975.1 uncultured Marinobacter sp. | reverse complement strand
CCGTCTCGTGGGCTCGGAGATGTGTATAAGAGACAGGCATGGCGCTGAACCTCGAAGCCGACAATGTCGGCGTCGTGATCTTCGGCTCCGACGCCGAGATCAAGGAAGGCGATGTCGTCAAGCGGACCGGCACCATCGTCGACGTACCCGTGGGCAAGGGATTGCTAGGCCGTGTGGTCGATGCACTGGGCAACCCGATCGACGGCAAGGGGCCGATCACCGACGTCAACCGCATGCGCGTCGAGCAGAAGGCGCCCGGCATCATCCCGCGCAAATCGGTACACGAACCCGTGCAGACCGGCCTGAAAGCCATCGACGCGCTTGTCCCCGTGGGCCGCGGCCAGCGCGAACTGATCATCGGCGACCGCCAGACCGGCAAATCTGCCGTGGCGATCGATACCTTCATCAACCAGAAGACCAACAACGCCGGAGATGACGAGAGCAAGAAGCTCTACTGCATCTATGTCGCGGTGGGCCAGAAGCGCTCCACCGTCGCGCAAATCGTCAAGAGCCTCGAAGAAAACGGCGCGATGGAATATTCCATCGTCGTGGCCGCCACCGCATCCGACCCCGCGCCGATGCAGTTCCTGGCCCCCTACGCCGCGACCGCCATGGCGGAATTCTTCCGCGACAACGGCCGCCACGCGCTGATCGTCTATGATGACCTGTCCAAGCAGGCCGTGGCCTATCGCCAGATGTCGCTGCTGCTGCGCCGTCCGCCGGGCCGCGAAGCCTATCCGGGCGACGTGTTCTACCTTCACAGCCGCCTGCTTGAGCGCGCCGCCAAAATGGGCGATGCGGCTGGCAACGGCTCCCTGACGGCCCTGCCAATCATTGAAACCCAGGCCAACGACGTGTCGGCCTACATCCCGACCAACGTGATCTCGATCACCGACGGCCAGATCTTCCTGGAGACCAACCTGTTCAACTCCGGTATTCGCCCGGCGATGAACGCAGGCGTCTCGGTATCGCGGGTGGGTGGTTCCGCCCAGACCAAGATCATGAAGAAGCTTGGCGGCAACATCCGTCTGGCGCTGGCCCAGTATCGTGAACTGGCCGCTTTCGCACAGTTTGCTTCCGACCTTGACGAAGCGACCCGTAAGCAGCTTGAGCACGGTCAGCGGGTGACCGAACTGATGAAACAGAATCAGTACAGCCCGATGTCCGTGGCTGAAATGGGTACGGTTCTGTTCGCAGCCAACGAAGGCTTCCTGGACGACGTTGATGTCGACAATGTAGTGAAGTTCGAAGCACTGATGCTGGACTGGATGCGGTCCGAGCAGAAAGAACTTCTCGACAAGATCAACGAAAAAGGCGATTACAACGATGAAATCGCCGCGAGCCTGAAAGCTGCACTTGAGAAATTCAAGACCACTCAGAGCTGGTAACGAATGGGCCTGCAATGCGTTGCGGGCCGATTTTCGAGCAATGAGTGTCTAACTTGAGAGGGCAGTGAGTTATGGCCGCCGGAAAAGAAATACGTAACCAGATATCCAGCATCAAGAGCACGCAGAAGATCACCAGCGCCATGGAAATGGTCGCGGCGAGCAAGATGCGCAAGGCTCAGGAACGCATGAAGGCAACGCGCCCTTATGCGGAAAAGATGCGCCAGGTTATTGGGCATATTGCCAAGGCGAACGTTCAGTACAAGCACCCGTTCATGGTCGAGCGTGAAGTCAAGCGCGTGGGCTATGTGGTGGTGTCTACGGATCGTGGCCTGTGTGGTGGTCTGAACATCAACCTGTTCAAAGCGCTTGTCCGTGACATGCGAGCGTGGAAGGAGAAAGGAGTAGAGGCTGATCTGTGCGCCATCGGGCAGAAAGGTGCTTCTTTCTTCAAGAGCTACGGCGGCAACGTCGTTGCGGCGCTGACCCATCTGGGGGACAGCCCGAGCTCCGAAAAACTCATCGGCAACGTCAAAGTCATGCTGGACGCGTTCTCGGAAGGCAAGATCGACCGTCTTTACCTGGTCAGCAACGAGTTCGAAAACACCATGACCCAGACCCCGCAGGTGGAGCAGATTCTGCCGCTGCCTCCGGGGGAAGACGAGGAAGAGATCAAGAACCAGTGGGATTATCTCTACGAGCCCGATGCCAGGCAGATCCTCGATGGCCTTCTGCCACGTTACATTGAATCCCAGGTGTACCAGGGTGTGGTAGAAAATCTGGCATGTGAACAGGCCGCCCGAATGATCGCCATGAAGAGTGCAACTGACAACGCCGGTGGCATCATCGACGAGCTTCAGCTGGCTTACAACAAGGCGCGTCAGGCAGCCATCACCCAAGAGATTTCGGAGATTGTCAGCGGTGCGGCTTCGGTCTGATCCGCCAACAATCCAACTGGTTTTATTGACTATCTAGATAACGAGGAACCGAGCATGAGTAGCGGACACATCGTTCAGATCATTGGCGCGGTTATCGACGTGGAATTTCCACGTGACTCCGTACCCAACGTATATGACGCACTGCTGCTTGAAGGTGGCGATACAACTCTGGAAGTCCAGCAGCAGCTGGGTGACGGCATTGTTCGTACCATCGCCATGGGCAGCACTGAAGGCCTGAAGCGAGGCCTGAAAGCAGATAACACCGGTAAGGCCATTTCCGTACCGGTTGGCACCCAGACCCTGGGCCGTATCATGGATGTTCTGGGTCGTCCCATCGACGAAGCCGGCGAAATCGGCGAAGAAGAGCGTTGGGCGATTCACCGTAAGGCACCGGGATACGCAGATCAGTCTGCCTCTGCCGACCTGCTGGAAACCGGCATCAAGGTTATCGACCTGATCTGCCCGTTCGCCAAGGGTGGTAAGGTTGGCCTCTTCGGTGGTGCCGGTGTTGGTAAGACCGTCAACATGATGGAGCTGATCAACAACATCGCGAAAGAGCACTCCGGTCTCTCCGTATTCGCCGGTGTTGGTGAGCGGACTCGTGAAGGTAACGACTTCTACTACGAAATGAAGGACTCCAACGTCCTTGATAAGGTAGCGATGGTCTACGGCCAGATGAACGAGCCTCCCGGAAACCGTCTGCGTGTGGCCCTGACCGGTCTCACCATGGCTGAGAAGTTCCGTGACGAAGGTCGTGACGTACTGCTGTTCGTCGACAACATCTACCGTTACACCCTGGCAGGTACCGAAGTATCAGCCCTGCTCGGCCGTATGCCGTCTGCGGTAGGTTACCAGCCGACTCTGGCCCAGGAGATGGGTGAGCTGCAGGAGCGGATCACGTCGACCAAGACCGGTTCCATCACGTCCATCCAGGCGGTCTACGTACCGGCGGATGACTTGACCGACCCGTCTCCGGCGACCACCTTCTCCCACCTTGACGCCACCGTGGTACTGAGCCGTGACATCGCTTCCAAGGGTATCTACCCGGCGATCGATCCGCTGGATTCCACGTCCCGTCAGCTGGATCCGCTGGTCATCGGTGACGAGCACTACGAAGTTGCTCGTGGCGTGCAGACCAATCTGCAGCGCTACAAGGAACTGAAAGACATCATCGCCATCCTGGGTATGGACGAGCTGTCAGAAGAAGACAAGCTGACCGTTGCCCGTGCCCGTAAGATCGAGCGTTTTCTGTCCCAGCCGTTCCACGTTGCTGAAGTCTTCACCGGTTCTCCCGGTAAGTACGTTTCCCTGAAGGAAACCATCAGCAGCTTTAAGGGCATTCTCAACGGTGACTATGATGATATGCCTGAGCAGGCGTTCTACATGGTTGGTACCATTGAGGAAGCGGTCGAGAAAGCGAAGGAAATGAAGAGCAAGGCGAAGAAGTAATCTGAGCCTAAAGCGCTTGTTTCCGGATCGATCAGAGAGGCAACAACATGGGTATGACCGTGCATTGTGACGTGGTAAGTGCCGAAACAAAGATCTATTCCGGATTGGTTGAAATGCTGATCGCAGCGGGCTCTGAAGGTGACCTGGGTATCGCCCCGGGTCATACGCCGCTGCTGACCCAGCTTAAGCCGGGTCCTATCCGGATAATCAAACAGGGCGGAGAGGAAGAGATCCTCTACGTGTCTGGTGGTTATCTGGAAGTTCAGCCGAATCTGGTAACGCTGCTCGCGGACACGGCTGTCCGTGCCAAGGATGTGGACGAAGCAGCGGCGGTCGAAGCTCAGCGTGAAGCTGAGAAGGCACTCGCCAATCAAACGGGTGAATTTGAGTATTCCCGTGCCGCCGCCGAGTTGGCCGAAGCTGTTGCCCAGCTTCGAACCATCCAGCAGCTGCGCAACAAGATGCGCTAGGCGCATCTTTTCGGGACTGCCGATCACCAAAACCGCATCTTGTGTAGCCTGAGAACAGCGAAACGTTGTCAGGCAACCGAGGGTGCGGTTTTTTTGTATTCAGGCACTGAAACTGGCTACCGATCCGGAGCGTGGTAATCGTATGACTCCCCTTCACGTTGTGATTCTGGCCGCCGGCCAGGGTTCAAGAATGAAATCGTCGCTGCCGAAAGTTCTCCATCGGGTGGCTGGCAAGCCCATGTTCCATCACGTTGTTGATACCGCCCGCCGGTTGGGCGCCTCCGGTATCCATGGCGTCATTGGTCATGGTGCGGAACAGGTTCGGCAGATTACCCCCGCCGAAGATCTCATCTGGGCACTGCAGGAACAGCAACTGGGCACTGGCCACGCAGTTGCTCAGGCCCTGCCGGCTCTGCCGGATGAGGCACGGGTGCTGATTCTCTATGGCGACGTACCGCTAACCAAAGCTGAAACGCTTCAGAACCTGGTCTCTCAAGTAAGTGATCGTTCACTCGCGTTGTTGACTGTGAACCTGGAAACGCCGGATGGTTACGGGCGCATCCTGCGGGATGATAGCGGCAAGGTGCGTGCGATCGTGGAACAGAAGGATGCTACCGACGCCCAGAAGCAAATCCGGGAGGTGAATACCGGTATCCTGGCGGTGTCAGCACGTCACCTGAAGGACTGGTTACCACAACTCTCCAATCGCAACGCTCAAGGTGAGTACTACCTGACCGACATCATTGCCATGGCAGCTGACCGCGGAGTGGATATCGCCGTTGCCCAACCCGCTACCGACTATGAGGTACAGGGCGTAAACAACCGTCTTCAACTTGCCGAGCTTGAGCGCTGGGTGCAGCATCAGGAAGCCAATCGTTTAATGACAGAGGGTGCAACCCTGGCTGATCCTGCCCGTATTGACGTGCGTGGTGAATTGTCGGTGGGCCAGGATGTCCTGATCGATGTTAACGTGGTGTTCGAAGGCAGGGTTTCGCTGGCAGACGGCGTCAGCGTCGGGCCAGGTTGTGTGATACGGGACAGCCATATCGCGGCCGGTGCAACAATCGAAGCGCACTCGCTGATCGACGGTGCGGACGCTGTCTCTTATACACATCTCCGAGCCCACGAGACGGACTCCTATCTCGT
>CAJXOQ010000228.1 GCA_913057975.1 uncultured Marinobacter sp. | reverse complement strand
CGAGATAGGAGTCCGTCTCGTGGGCTCGGAGATGTGTATAAGAGACAGATTCATAGGTGTCATCCCAGGCCGCCCAGTCGTAAACGGTGAACTCAATCGTTTCGAGCTGGGCTTCGATACGTCTGACCACCCGGTCTATCTGGTCACGGGCAGAGTCGCGCTCTATGGTGGCGAACGCCGGGAAAATGAGATGTCGCTGAATGAAGAAGGAGGCCACCGCAAGCACGACGGCCATCAGAACAATCGGTATGGTTGTTTTTGCGAAAATGGACATAGCCGTTCACCTGTCTGCTTGGCTCAAGCTTAGGCGATGCAACTATGTCCTGCTGTATTTTTTCGTAAGACTCCGTTAAAGGTTGGCTTCTGCGTACTCCGCCAGAACAGAACGTGGGACGCCCTGTAGGTGAATGTGCCCGCCATGGCGGAAACTCTTGAAGCGCTCGGTCATGTAGGTCAGGCCTGAGCTCAGGGCGCTCAGATAGGGGGTGTCGATCTGAGCCAGGTTACCCAGGCAGATTACTTTGGAGCCGTTGCCGGCACGGGTGATGATGGTCTTGATCTGATGCGGCGTCAGGTTCTGGGATTCGTCGATGATGATCAGGCTGTGCTGGAAGCTGCGGCCGCGAATGTAGTTCATCGACTTGAAGTGCAGTGGCACCTTGCTGAGGATGTAGTCCACGCTGGCGGTCATATTCTCATCGTCTTCGTGGAGAGCTTCGAGGTTGTCCACGATGGCCCCCAGCCAGGGCTCCATTTTCTCCGCTTCGGTGCCGGGGAGGAAGCCAATGTCTTCGTCCAGACCCTGGGTGCTGCGGGTGGCGATGATGCGTTTGTACAGCTTGCTGGCAACCGTCATTTCGATACAGGCCGCGAGGGCGAGGATGGTTTTACCGGAGCCAGCGGAACCGGTCAGGTTTACCAGGTGGATATCCGGGTCCAGCAGCAGGTTCAGGGCAATGGCCTGGTATATATCCCGCGGTACGAGGCCCCAGACTTCCTCGTGCATCAGATCGTGCTGGTGAAGATCCCGAATGACAATCTGGTCTTCGCCGACATCAGACACCTTGCCAACGAATCCCTGTTCATCAATCACGAACTCGTTGATGGTCAGCCTGGCCAGGTCGCCTTCACGACGAAGGATGTGTTCGGTAATACCCTCCCGCTGGATGGTTTCGACCTTCTCGATAGTGTCCCAGAAAGAGTTCGGGAATTCTTTGTACCCTTTCGGCAGCAGGTCAATATCGTCCAGCAGCATGTCGTTGTGGTAGTCCTGGGCCTCCACGCCGAAGCCCCGGGCCTTCAACCGCATGTTGATGTCCTTGCTGACAAGGATGATGTCCCGCGACGTGTGGCGGGTTTGCAGGGCCGCCAGGGTATTGATGATCTTGTTGTCGTTCAGGTGCTCGGGCAGGCCATGGTTGCCCTGGTAGTCCGTGCTCATCAGTATCGATAACGCGCCGAGCGGTTCTGCCTTCTTGCCGCGCACGATGGGTACGCCTTTCTCGATTTCTCCGGGGCTGGCGTCACCCAGCAACTTGTCGATGTTGCGGATGGCCTGTCGGCAATCGGCAGCAACGGCCTGTTTGCCGGATTTGAGACTGTCGAGTTCTTCGAGGACCGTCATCGGGATGATGACGTCGTGTTCTTCAAAGTTCAGGAGGGCGTTCGGGTCGTGGATGAGGACGTTGGTGTCGAGGACATACATCTTTCTGCGAGCCTGCGATGCTCTTGGCATAGGGTGTGATACCTCTCTGGTCAGCCGTTCCCGGCACAGCGGTTGGTGAGCTCCTGGTCGGAGATCAGTTTGAGCATGTCATACGTGGTCACAATACCGGTGATCTTTTCGTCTTTGGTGATGAAAATCCGGTGCAGGTGTTCACGCATCATAATATCGGCAATGTCGCGCACAGGCGTTTGCTCGTCAACCGATAAAACGATAGGGGTCATGATGTCACGCACTTCCACCGGCACCTTGCCCATCTCCTCAAAAATGGCCATGCGCAGGCGCCGGGCTTCGTGTTCTTCTTCCGGGGTCATGCGCGCATCGGACTCGGAACGGCTGGCGTTCCAGCGGAATTCGGTGATGTCCTTCAGGGTGGCAATGCCGACAATCTCGCCCGTTTCATCGGTAACCGGGCTGCCGGTGATTTCGTTGTCGGTGAGGAACCTGGCCAGACGGTCCATCGTCCAGGATTGGGGTACGGCCTTGATGCTCGGGGTCATGATCTCGTAAGCGAGAACGGTCATTGACGAATCGGCTCCGTTAGCAGGTCCTTTGTAAAAGAGCTTAGCTGTTACTGATGTTCTAGTCATCCCCTGATTCAGCTTTGGGGACTACATCTTTCAGTTGGCCCTGCGAGTCATAGATCAGTTCGTAGTTCTGGTAACGGTCCCACTGGGCAACCCGTTCCAACTGCTCCATGGAACGGATAGGAATGTCCACCAGCAGGGTGTTGACCAGCCAGCCGGGTATCGAACCGTTTGGCTCAGTGTGTTGAACCCAGATCATCCGGGTCTGGCCGTCTTCGGGAATAAAGCGGTAAAGGGTGTCGGACTTGTCGACACGGATGTAGTCATCTTCCTCGGCCCGTTGATCGGGAATGGCGTTGAGGTCCATCACGATTTCGCCGTCGGCCTGCTGGCCTCGGGTGCGAATCCGTAGCACGTAATCCCGGTCGGTGACCGGCCAGGGCATATCGTTGACCGAGTAGGCGTAACGCTCATTAAAGTCACCCGAGCCGAAGGCATAGGATTCCGAGCAGTTGTGAACCCACTGAACGCAAGACTTGGGGTTGATCATAACCGCCATCAGGTTCTCGATCGGCACATCAAGCACGGCCACGGCCTTGAAGGCCTGGAAGCTGGAGTCCGGCTGGTCAGTGGTATAGACCCGGATACGATCGGTTTCCTTGCGGAGGCTCCAGTTCTCCGAGTCTTCGGCCGGCAGCCCGGCGAAGGCCAAACCTGAGGTCAGCAGGAAAACGGTGGTGGCTGCAAGCCAGTTGACGCGTCCATTGGCCCGGCGTTGGTTGCCATGGGCTCTCAGGTTTTGCATGAGGTACACTTCCTTGAACATGGTCGGGCGAGTCTAGCACGACTGATCTGGTGCGAGCCTGCTACGATCGGGGGTTTGTGAACTGGGTAACTGACTGAATTCCTGACGTTAACATTTGGCCCGAATTGACGATGAAAAAAACGAACAAGCGACTGATCGATGACCGGGGGCGAATTCCCTACGGCGTATTGGATACACCGGTGGATGTCATCAACTACCGGGACTTTGACCTACGTACGGTGATGGATAAACCGCGCTCGGCCCTGGCCCGTAAAGCCCGTTTTAACCAGTTCCAGTTCATCAGTGCGATGGCGCCGGGATGGGTGTTCGGGCTGGCGGTGGTGGATCTGAAACTGGTCAGTTCGGCGTTTTTCTATCTATACGATTTCAAGACCGGGCAGATGCTGGAGCAGTCCCTGACGCAGCCATTGGCGAGGGGGACTCACATTGAGCCCAGGCCGGAAACCGGGGTGACAGAGTTTCGTAAAGGGAAAACATGCGTTCGCATTACGTCGGACGGCCACTCGCGTGGTGTGTCGGTTTCCGGGCCCGGTGACCTCCGGATAGTCCTGAATATAGAAGCGGACACCCGCCCTCTGCGCCTGGTGTGCCCAGCCGGTTACAGCGGTTGGGTGTTTACCCGTAAATCAGCGGGTCTACCGGTGTCCGGAGACATTCGGTGGCAGGGTCAGAACTGGCAATGCGACCCTCGCTCACGCGCAGCCGTTGATTGGAGTTGCGGCTTTATGAGGCGCGAAACTGCCTGGAACTGGGCGAGTCTGGCAGGGGTGCTGGCAGATGGCCGTGCCGTTGGTCTCAATCTGGCGGCGGGCGTGAATGAAACCGGCATGACGGAAAATGCGCTCTGGTTGGAGGGCCGCTGTATCAAACTCGGGCAGGCTCGTTTCGTGTTTGATCGCTACGATGAAACCGCACCCTGGCAGGTCACCACGGACGATGGCAGGATCGATCTCAGGTTTGAGCCATCGGGGGTTCGGCGGGAGCGACTCAATGCATGGCTGATTGCGTCCAATTTTCGCCAGTATATCGGTACCTTCTCCGGCTCGGTGCGCGACGAGGCGGGCAACTCAATCCCCGTAGACGGGCTACGGGGATTGATGGAGGATCACTTCGCACGCTGGTAGTGGCGCGGTCAGTGTTCCGGTAGGGTAACGTTCAATTCCAGTACCGAACAGCTGTCGTTGCGGTCAACTTCCACCTGGACCTGGTCATCGCTGATCTGAACGTACTTGCGGATGACCGCAAGCAGCTCTTTCTGCAATTCTGGCAGGTAGTCAGGTTGGTCGCGCTGACCCCGTTCGTGGGCAACAATGATCTGTAGGCGTTCCTTGGCAACGCTGGCGGACCGGTTGTTTTTCTTGCTCTTGAAATAATCCAGGAAACTCATCCGTCAGCCCCCCTTGAACATCCGTGAGAAGAAACCCTTTTTCTGGGACGTCATAAAGCGATGCTCCCGCTCCTCACCCATCAGGCGGGCCACGGCATCATCATAGGCCTGCCCGGCATCGCTGTCTTCCTCAAGGATGACAGGAAGCCCCTGGTTGGAAGCATTCAGCACCACCTGGGATTCCGGAATCACGCCCAGCAGTGGGATGGCGAGGATTTCTTCAACGTCGGCGACGGAAAGCATTTCGCCCTTGTCCACCCGGTCGGGGTTGTAGCGGGATAGCAGCAGGTGTTCCTTTACGGGGTCCTGCCCCATCTCGGCTCTCCGCGACTTGCTCTGCAGGATGCCGAGAATACGGTCTGAATCCCGAACCGAGGACACTTCGGGATTGGTAACAACCACCGCCTCGTCGGCGTAGTAGAGTGCCATCAGGGCGCCATGCTCAATGCCGGCGGGAGAGTCGCAGACAATATAGTCAAACCGCTCGGACAGTTCGTTGATCACTTTTTCAACGCCATCCTTGGTCAGGGCTTCCTTTTCCCGGGTCTGGGAGGCCGGCAGGATATACAGGGTGTCGACCCGTTTGTCCCGGATCAGTGCCTGGTTGAGAGTGGCTTCGCCCTGGATCACATTTACGAAGTCGTACACCACCCTGCGTTCGCAGTTCATGATGAGATCCAGGTTACGCAGGCCCACGTCGAAGTCGATCACCACGGTTTTGTGGCCCCGCTTCGCCAGGCCGGTGCTGATAGAGGCGCTGGTTGTGGTTTTACCTACGCCACCTTTTCCTGAGGTAACGACAATGATTCTAGCCAAGGTTGCATTCCTGTTTTGCGGTGGATTCGTCGTTTTCCCCGCCCATGCGGGTAGTTACGTTCTGTCTCTTATACACATCTCCGAGCCCACGAGACGGACTCCTATCTCGTA
>CAJXOQ010000227.1 GCA_913057975.1 uncultured Marinobacter sp. | reverse complement strand
CTCACGAAACTGTGCGAAGCCATGGATGGCGGAGCCCAAGCGCCACATGGATGTGCCGCAAGGAGCGTGTTTCGGGAGAAGGAGCCGCACCCGATCAGCCTTGCACCAACAGCTAGAAATAACTCAAAGCCAGTCGTTCAACATAATCCCGATACCAATCCGCTGAATCCGCTCATTGTAGTCAATCAGACTCTCACCATAGCCATTGTAATAGTGGATATAGCCTTTGATCGTATCCCCCATCGGAAAGCTATAACCTAACTCAATCGACGTCTTGTTGTCTGACCGCAAGTTGTTCATCAGCTTCAGCGACAGCGTCCGATCCTCACTCCACTTGTAGATCGCCATATAGTTCGCGTAACCCAGATAGCGCTCAATATCCTCATTGTCGTCCTCGCTGTCATCCTCCGGCAGTCGATACCAGGGCTGAAGGATGAACAGCCAGCGATCATAGCTGTACGCTGCCGATCCCACGATCCGGTTCCAGCTGCGGGAACGGGGTTCAGACTGGCCATTGGACTCATGGTTAAAGCCCAGCGTGACACCATTTAGCCTCCCAGGGCCCAGGTCATAATTCGTCTCATAGCGCACAAAGACCTCCGGCTCATAATTGGTTTCGCGGAATGGCGCTGAGTTATCCGTGTTATACACCTGCCAGAACGATTTCTGGGTGTAACCGAACCAGAGCGTCGTGCGATCATCAAGCCAGCCAGTCAACAACGGTACCTTGAAACTGATCTGGTACTTGGCTTCCTGGTTGTCGATGCCATAGTCGTAGTCGGTTGCGCCCAGTCTCGGATTTGTGGGTTCACGATTGGCATTCTTCATATAGCTGAACGGCAGGATATACATCGGCCGATGGCCAACAAAGCTGCCCGAGAACGAAAAAATAGCCTTCTCGGCCGCCACATAACGACTCATGATCGCCGACATCACGCCGGTGTCATCGCCTTCCTTCCTCTGCGCAGTGGTTTCAACATCCTCAAAAGTGGCATCACCATCTTTTGCGCTGGTCGCGTCCCGGTACTGCAGTGATTCTGTTGATTTGTCGATGGCTTCCAGGCTGTCGTCAGAGGCACCGTTTCGAGCCGTGGCGGGATCATTGATCGCGTCATAGCACGCCAGGCGCTGCACGCCATCCTTGATCAGGGCGCACTGCTCTAGGTTAACGCCTTCGAAACTCCGATGATCGGACGTCCCGTCCTGTGCATTGACCGCCGCTGGCGCGAACAGATGCAGAGACAACAACAAACCAGCCAGCCTCGAAGCGCGATGGCGAAAGACAATAGGCATGATCCTGTCCTTATGCGTTGGAAAGACTGATCCAGGTGTTGGCAACGCCGTACGCCCATACTCCGAGCAGCGTGAGTACAAGCAGGGAAAAAACGATTTTGTGCCGGGGTTTGCGTTCCGCAGCCGCTGCAACCACCCAGCGCAGGTACATCAGCCCGATAAAACTGATGAACACCGCCAGGCTTGCGGCGGCAGGGATCAACAGCCACACAGGGCTCAGCGCGGTGCCATCTTCCGCGCGGCTGGAAAACCAGCCCATGGACACCAGCAGTATGGCTACCGCCGTAAACTCGGTGATCAGTAATGGCTTTCGCCAGGGGTGTGGCTGGTTTGTGTCAGGCATACATTCTAACCCTCAGTATCTGTTTGGTGCATGGTACCCGGAAAGTGCTTTCGGAGCCCTCTGACTTACGAAATGGCAACGAAAATTGATTGAAATCGGGGGTTCATTTTGCAGTTTGGTTTTTTTGACCTGCCTCAGTCGCTATAATGCTGGCACAAACGATTATAACGCCCAATTGTGAGGTGCATTGTGATGATGAAGAGAGTCCTGGCTGCCGTGTTGCTTGGTTTCGGCCTGACCACAGGTGCCGTAATGGCCAATGTTGAAGATGAAATTCGTGCTCGCATTGCCCCTGTTGGCGAAGTGTGCGTTCAGGGTGAAGACTGCGGGCAGGCAGCCGCCCCAACTGCAAGCGCAAGCTCGGGCCCCCGTTCTGGAAGTGACGTTTACGATGCAGCCTGTACCGCCTGCCACAGCACTGGCGCGGCAGGCGCTCCCAAGAAGGGCGATACAGCCGCGTGGTCACCCCGTATTGAAAAAGGACTGGACACACTGGTCAACCACGCGATCAACGGCTTCAATGCCATGCCGGCCAAGGGCGGTTGTTCCGGGTGCTCTGATGAGGAAATCGAGAGCGCCGTCAAGCACATGGTTGAGGACAGTCAGTAGTAACGGTATTCCGGACTGCGGTAGACCAAAAAGCCCCCGATAATACCGGGGGCTTTTTGGTGGTTAGCGGAATTTTCGCCCGTTAATGAATGGGCATAAAGGTCAGTTCCCCTTCGATGCGATCAGTGCCGCTCTTGGTCGTTGTTACTGCAATTGACCAGGTTTGGGGCCCATCCGCGCTGTCGCTGTCATGCAGAACATTGAGCCGGGAGTCCAGCCAGCCAAAAGCGCCGGATTGAGACATCGTCACCCAGGACGTCTGGCTCGTTTCCGTTGACTGGTTTGGTAGCGCTTTCCAGCTCGGGCTGTCCGTATTAACGGTGACTTCGGTTCGGGTAAATCGTATAAACGCCTCTCCGTCCGTGCCCAATACGGTCAGAGGTTCTTCACCTTTGTATCGAAGCAATATGCCTGGGCGCGGTGCATCCAGAATGATCGCACTGAGTCCGGGAATGTCGGGCTGATGTGCTATTCGGGCCTTTACGATGCCGTCCGGAACGTCCTTTGTCTCCGGTGCACCGTGGGCCCCTGCCAGCCCGGAGGCTGACAGGGAGACCAGGCCGAACAACACCGGCGCCGCCAGGCGAGCTCCGATCTGTTCGATGTGTTTCATAACAACTCTCCTGACGGTTACAGCAACTCGAGGGTTGACTCAATGATGCCACCGCTGGTGGTGGTATCACTGGCCACCTGAGTGGGCGCCATGCAGGCGAGACTCTCATTCACCACAGTGATCGGCGCAGACACCGAGGGCACGCGGCCATCTGCGGTGTCCTTGCTGACGAACAGCATGTACTCGCCGGCGGGCACCACGTTGTGGTTGTCGGGCATGGTCAGAGTCAGCTTGTTGCCAGGACCCTGCTCCATGACCAGCTCAATGGCGCGCTGGTCACCGTCAATGACGTGGGTCATGACCGTGCGTCGAATCAGCAGTGCCTTGTCGATTTGATCCACCTGGTCGACCTTGATGTTGAATCGGTCGCCAATGGTCAGATTGCTGGGCGCACTTCTGATTTTGGGGCGGTCGTCCCGCATGGCGTACGGTGGCGTGTAGATTTCGAAACTCGGATCGCGGCCGTCATAGGGTGCGAGTCCGAAATCCTGAAGATCCACGAACGTCAGGTAAGCGGTGTTGATTGGTGAGTGGCCGGCAACCATAACGCGGCCGTCCTCCATCAGTACCGCAGTGTTGTGGTAGGTGCGGGCACGCTGACCAGTAGCCATTTCCGTCCATTCTCCGGTTTCCGGGTTGAACTGCTCGGCGGTGCGGATCGGGCCTTCCAGGCCGGGCGCTACCACACCGTCGCGATTGCCGCCGCTGAACACCATCACGGTGCCGTCGGGCATCACAACGTTTGTGCCGTACCAGCGAGGCTGATTCAGTGGGCCGGCCAAACGCGACTCGTAGCCGATTTCGTCGCCGTTGGTGGTGACGGTATCGATGCGGGTCTGGTCGGTGGGCAGGTAGCCGCCGGGGTTCGTCAGTACGGCATAACTGGGCACGCCGCCCGCGGTCAGCAGTTCCACTTCATTGTAGTTACCGCTGGCATCTGGTTTCAGCGGCAACATGGTGGATGACGTGGAGCCCCGCATACCACCGGCGATCGCCATGCGCAGATCGTCTTCAGATACCCCAAGGTCGGCCGCACTGGTCAGCAAATCCGTGGGCGAGTCGAGAACATCGCCAAGCAGTGAGCCAACCTGATCAATAGACAGGTTGGTGATGTTCAGGGTGCTGCTCAACTGACCCAGCCCGGCTTCATCCAGCCTCAGTGGGAGACCTGCATAGCCAATGTCGTTCCAGCGCTGAGTATCCGGGTTGAAGCTGGCGACAATGTTCCACAATGCCTGGTCGTAACCCTGGCCGAATGGGTTGAAGGCCTGGCCACCAGCGTTATAGAAAATGTGTCCATTCGGCAGCAGATGCATGCGTGGATAGAGCGGTAAGGAGCGATCAGCGGTGGACGGGTTCTGCGTCCAGGCGCCGGCGCAGGGGTCGTAGGTCTCCGTTTGCACCACGTTGCGTCCGCTGTTCAGTGGCTCATCCGGGTACACTGGCTTTAGCAGCTTGGTGACACCGCTGGCGACGAAGACGTTGCCGTTGCCCATGGTAACGAGCGATGGATACCAGCGACCGAAGGTCATATCGCCACTCTGGCTCCAGGTGTTCGTCTCTTCGTCGAAAATTCTGGAGTTCTTGATGCCCTCCAGTTCGGCAACCCCCAGAGGCAGGCCGTCAATGCCTGGCTCTGAATAGTAGTCGGTGCCGCCAACGGCCATCACGTTGCCATTGGCCAGCCCAATCACGTCAGAACAGAAAAGCGCACCGTCATTCTTACTGGTGTTGTCGGCCGTATCGATCAGGCCATCCAGGTCCGTGCCGTTGAGCAGGGTTTCGCTGTCGTTACCGTCCGGGTTGGCGCCGGCATCCAGGGGTGTTGGTTTCAGCCAGGATGGGTTGTCGTTTTCGTCTAGGGACAGGACACGGGTCTGGTCGTTGACGGACACTTCGCCGAATTCGGCGACGATTGACAGCTCGACGTTTTCGGTACCCTCGAGCGCATTCAGGTAGAGTAGGCGACCGTCTTTCAGCAGGGCCATGGTACCTGCGGCCGGTTTGCACTCATCCATGCCATCGGCCCGGGTGATGCATTTCTCATCGGTTTCAACAGCTTCACCGTCGACGATGATGGTTGGTTCCGCAAAAGGTTCGCTGAAGTAGCCTTTTGCCGGGTCTCTGTCCTGGTTCGTCTGCACTATTGAATCATCGGTAGATGATCCGAGTAGCCCGCCAAGGAGCCCCGCGCTGGCTGGGGTGGCTCCTGCCGTGATGAGAAAGAGCGAACCGGTAAGCTGACACAAGCGATTGGAATTTCTGGACATGAAGTCCTCCTGATCTTGTTGTTGTCGGAGCGGGATGAGGTATCCCACTTGCAGAAACGGATCAGGTCTTCAAAAGTTGCAGTGATTGTAAAAAAATTTGAAATTTACAGGCCGAGATCGCCCAAAAGGGCACTGAGAGTCGCTTTTCCCTTTTTCTGATTGGCTTCCACATCCAGGTCGCCAGTCCCCTCCCATTTGAGGTCTTCCTCGGGCAGCTCATCAAGGAAGCGGCTCGGGATCTGTCTCTTATACACATCTCCGAGCCCACGAGACGGACTCCTATCTC
>CAJXOQ010000226.1 GCA_913057975.1 uncultured Marinobacter sp. | reverse complement strand
ACGAGATAGGAGTCCGTCTCGTGGGCTCGGAGATGTGTATAAGAGACAGAGTCTGCACCGCGCTTGAGAGTCACGCCGGTCGCGAGGATATCGATCACCGTCAGGTGAATAATGCGGGAGGACATCGGCATATAAACCTCAGTGTCTTCCGGCGCGGTTACCTCGATGACCACGGTGCAGACCTCCGCCAGCGGAGAACCGGGCATGGTGATGCCAATAACGGTAGCGCCGTTGGTGCGCGCATGCTGCGCAATCTCGACGGTTTCGCGGGTGCGCCCGGTGTAGGAAATCAGCACGATGACATCGCCCTTGGTGGCCCCCGCGGCAACCATGCGCTGCATCAGGGCGTCATCGTACGACATGACCGGGATATTGAAACGAAAGAACTTATGCTGGGCATCCATGGCAACGGGTGCGGAGCCGCCCATGCCGAAGAAGTTGATCTGCTTGGCCTGGATCAGATAGTCGATAGCCGACGCCAGTGCTTTTGGGTCAAGGGCCTGACGTGCCTTGTCCAGGCTGGCGATGGTGCTGAGCATGATCTTGTCGGAAAACTCTGCGACAGTGTCGTCGGGTTCCACATTCTGGCCAATATACGGTGTGCCAGTGGCAATGCTCTGGGCCAGGCGTATTTTAAAATCAGGAAAGCCGGTGGCTGAAAAGCCGCGACAGAAACGATTAACGGTTGGCTCACTGACGTCTGCTGCCCTTGCCAGAGCGGCAATGCTGTATCGGGTGGCGGCACTTGGGTCGCGAAGAATCGCTTCGGCAACCTTGCGCTCCGATTTATTGAGCGTGTCCAGTCTTAGCTGGATATCTTCGAGCAGGTTGTCATCGCGTTGCGCCTGGTTCGCAGCCATTTGGGATACTCCCTGAATCATCGGCGTTCTTGTGAAAATCCGCGCTGATTATAGCGTGTTTTTGGGAGGTTTGTGGTAGTAAAAGTGTCATTAATTCGAAAATATCCTTGGAAAACGTCATATTTGGTGTCATTATTTGCATAAAATTACTACATTGATGCCTCGAGTCGTGCAGTAGTGCGCTGCTGCATGAAAACAAAGAGAGAAGGAACCGATGGCTGATCCGATAAATACCCGCTGTGACCTGATGATGTTTGGTGCGCTTGGTGACCTGGCGCAACGCAAACTGTTTCCCGCGCTGTATCAGCTTGAGCGTGCGGGGCTGCTCCATAAGGGCACTCGTATTTTAGCAATCGCGAGAAACAAGGCAGACAGCAGCGAGGTTCGCAAGATCCTTCTGGGCAAGTTGAAAGAGCACGTCAAGAAAGTCGAATTTGACGCCGAGGTGGCTGAGCAGTTCCTGCGGCGCGTGGATTACCAGTTCCTCGATTTTGCCAACCCTGATGGCTACGGTGCCCTCAACGACTGGCGCAGCACTGAACCCAGCAACCTGATTGTCTACATGGCGACACCACCAGCCATGTACGGCGAGATTTCGCGTAACCTCAGGGCAAACAACTGCTGTGATCACAACACCCGGGTGGTTGTCGAAAAGCCAATCGGTCACGACCTGGAGTCGTCCAAGGTCATCAACGATGAGTTGGGCGAAGTCTACAACGAAAACCAATTGTTCCGTATCGACCATTATCTGGGTAAGGAAACGGTCCAGAACCTGATCGCGCTGCGATTTGCCAACAACCTCTTTGCCTCGCAGTGGGACCAGAATCATATTTCCCACGTCGAGATATCCGTGGCTGAGAGTGTAGGTATCGAAGGCCGATGGGGCTATTTCGACAAAGCCGGTCAGGTTCGCGATATGGTGCAGAACCACCTTCTTCAACTCCTGTGCCTGATCGCCATGGATCCACCGTCGGACCTGTCTGCAGACAGTATCCGCAATGAGAAGGTGAAAGTGCTGAAGGCGATGCGCCGCATCACTCCGGACATGATGGATACCCATGTGGTGCGCGGGCAGTACACCGCTGGCACCAGTGGCGGAAAGCCCGTGCCTGGCTACCTGGAAGAAGAGGGTGCGGCTCGCGGCAGCAAGACCGAAACCTTCGTGGCCCTGAAAGCCGAGATCGATAACTGGCGCTGGTCCGGCGTGCCGTTCTACATCCGCACGGGCAAGCGCCTGCCGGAAAAGCTGTCGCAGATCATTATTCACTTCAAGCCGGCGCCACACTACATCTTTGATCCGGATCAGAAGCACCTGGCGAACAATAAACTCATCATCCGCTTGCAGCCGGACGAGGGCATGTCCCTGCAAATTCTGACCAAGGACCAGGGTCTGGATAAAGGTATGCGCCTGCGCCAGGGGCCTCTGGAACTGACGTTCTCGGAAACCTTCGAAACCGATCGTATCCCGGACGCCTACGAGCGCCTGCTCTGGGAGGTCATGAAAGGCAATCAGTATCTGTTCGTCCGTCGCGACGAAGTGGAACACGCCTGGCAATGGGTTGACCAGATCATGCGCAATTGGGACGACAGTGGCGTGCCGCCAAAACGTTACGCCGCAGGTACCTGGGGCCCGGTTGCCTCCATCGCCATGATTACCCGTGACGGAAGGAGCTGGTATGAAGATGCGTGACCTGAACCTGCCGGAGTCGGTGGATGCGTATTTTTTTGATACCCCCAACGACACCGCAGTTGCGTTGGCGAATGCGGTCGCGAAGCACCTCTCGGAGCGGCTTCTGATCGCGCCGCGTGCCAGCCTTGTGGTGTCTGGTGGATCAACCCCGATGCCATTTTTCGAGGCCTTGCGGGAAAAGCCGCTGGATTGGGCGCGCATTGATGTATTGCTGGCGGACGAGCGCTGGGTGTCCGAAGACGATAAAGACAGCAATACCCGCCTGGTGCGGGAAAACCTGTTACAGGGCCCCGCCTCGGAAGCCCGATACCTGTCCCTCAAGCAGCCCGGCGATACGCCGGCCGAAGGTTTGGCGGCCGTGGAGTCGGCCCTGGAAGAGCTCCATCTGCCGCTGGATGTGCTGATCCTGGGCATGGGCAACGACGGCCATACCGCGTCACTGTTTCCCGATGCGCCGGAGTTGGATCAAGCCCTTGATACGGATTCGGCGGAAGTCGTGGCTCCGATGACGCCGCCTTCCCAGCCCCAGAAGCGAATTACGCTGACACTGCGGGCTTTGAGCCGCGCGGGTTTCACGGCGATGCACCTGAAAGGGGATGACAAGCTGAAAACCTTGCAGGCTGCCTGCAGTGATATCGGAAATATCCGCGAAATGCCCGTCCGCGCTTTCCTGAAACCGGGGCTGCAGGTTTATTGGAGCGCTTGAAGCTGTTTTCCCGAGATTTGTTATACCGGAGATATGTATGAACCAATTGTCTGATTTTCACCGCGAGCGCGTCCAGGCGGTCTTGAACGCTTCCCCGCTTGTTCCGGTGATTACCATTAACCACCCGGACGAAGCGCTGCCACTTTGCCGCGCCCTGGTTGACGGTGGCATCCGCGTGCTGGAAATCACCCTGCGTACGCCCCACGGCATGAAAGCCATCGAGCAGGTAAGGAAGGCCATTCCCGAAGCATGGGTAGGGGCCGGAACGGTCACCAGCATTGCCCAATACCGCCAGGTCGAAGCCGCGGGTGCCCAGTTCGTGATCACTCCGGGCGTCACCGAGGCGATTCTGGAGTTCGGTGTTACCTCGGAAGCGCCGTTGCTGCCGGGTATTTCAACGATTTCGGAGCTGATGGTTGGCTACAACCTTGGCTACCGTGAATTCAAGTTCTTCCCAGCCGAAGTCGCCGGCGGCATTCCGGCTCTGAAGGCGTTCTCTGGTCCCTTCCCGGACGTCACTTTCTGCCCGACCGGCGGTATCCGACGCAACACCGCCAAGGACTATCTGACCCTTAAGAACGTCTCGGCTGTTGGTGGCACCTGGTTGACCCCTGGTGATGCCGTTGCTTCCGGTGATTGGGGGCAGATTTCAGAGATTGTTCGTGGGAGTCTTGCTGACCTTTGACCTGTGAGTTATCTGCGGGCTGTAGCCTGAGATCTCGGGGTGTTTGCGGTTGGTGGCAGGGCCGTTCGGGAATGTAATTGGCCAAGGATGGCCAATTTCAAGCGCACATGGACGTGCTCGTAGCGGTTTTGGGAAGCCCCGCCCCGTAGTCTCCTGGCACCAAACCAGCAGGCTACAAACGACGACACCTCCCAATTACCGTCTAGCGAATGTCCGCACCAACACGAACAATCTTCATAGTGTTCGTACCACCCTGGGCATTCACATAATCGCCCTTGGTAATCACCACCAGGTCACCCTCTTTGACGGCCCCCATACGAACCAGCTCAGCTACCGCGCGCGAGTTTGTCTGCTCGGGTGGAATCGTCGCCGAATCAAACGGCACCGTCTGAACGCCACGGAACATCGTTACCCGATGCTGGGTGGAATGGTTTCGGGAGAACGTAAAGATCGGCAGGCTCGACTTGATGCGAGACATCAGCAGCGGAGTGGCGCCAGTTTCAGACATGCAGATAATCGATGTCACACCGTCCAGGTGATTCGCCGCATACATAGCGGACAGCGCGATCGCCTCATCCACATGCTCCATGCTTTCATGAATGCGGTGCTTGGACTGATGCATCGACGGATGCTTTTCTGCGCCCATGCAAATTCGCACCATTGCTTCCACCGCTTCCGTGGGGTAGTCGCCGACCGCCGTTTCTGCAGACAGCATGACCGCGTCGGTGTAGTCCATCACCGCGTTCGCCACGTCGGAAACCTCCGCCCGGGTCGGCATCGGGTTTTCGATCATCGACTCCATCATCTGGGTGGCGGTAATCACCACCGTGTTCAGGGCGCGGGCGCGGTTGATGATGTGCTTCTGAACGCCCACCAGCTCGGCGTCGCCAATCTCAACAGCTAGGTCGCCCCTGGCCACCATAACCGCGTCCGACGCATCGATGACCGCATCCAGGGCGGCGTTATCGTGGGCCAGTTCCGCGCGTTCAATCTTGGCAACCAGGCGTGCTTCCGAGCCAGCTTCCTTCAGCAGGCGGCGGGCAACGTGCATGTCTTCGGCAGTGCGTACAAACGACACCGCGACATAATCGGCGCCCAGGCGGGCGGCCGTTTTGATGTCCTGCTTGTCTTTCTCGGTCAGGGCTTCGGCGGAGAGGCCGCCGCCTCGCTTGTTGAGGCCCTTGTTGTTGGACAGGGGGCCGCCGATAAGAACGCGGGAGGAGATGCTGGTGCCGTCAACGGACTCGACTTCCATCTCGATGCGGCCGTCGTCCAGTACCAGGATGTCGCCTGGCTTGACGTCTTCAATCAGTTGCTCGTAATCAATGCCGACGCGCTCTTCATTGCCGGCTTCCTTATCCATGCTGGCGTCCAGGATAAACTGTTGGCCGGCCTTGAGGGTCACCTTGTTTTCCGCGAAGCGCGCGATGCGAAGTTTTGGCCCCTGGAGGTCGGCGAGCAGGGCGACAAACCGGCCATTGGTGGCGGCAGATTCCCGCACCTGTCGCTGTCTCTTATACACATCTGACGCTGC
>CAJXOQ010000225.1 GCA_913057975.1 uncultured Marinobacter sp. | reverse complement strand
TCTCTATTCGTCGGCAGCGTCAGATGTGTATAAGAGACAGGGCGGATTTCCGAACCCTGGATTTTCAACAACGAGCTTTCCGCCCCGGGCACCCCACCGTCACGGCTGGCGGCCAGAATCCGCAGCGTGCTCATTTCCACCGCCAGCAAGCGCATTTCCAGCTCGGCAATCCGCGCCCGGAACAATGGATCGTCCACCAGCGGCTGGCCACCTATGGTTTCCTGCGCGGCAATGGCCTTCAGGTGCGTTAGCGCCGCCTTGGACAAACCGATGCCCGCCTGCCCGGTACGCTCGTGAGTTAACAGGTACTTGGCACAGGTCCAACCCTTGTTTTCCTCACCCACCAGGTTTTCCACAGGCACCCGGACATCATCGAAGAACACCTCGTTCACTTCATGCTCGCCGTCCAGAGTGATGATTGGTCGCACCGTGATGCCCGGGATGTCCATGTCGATCAGCAGGAAGGAAATGCCCTCCTGCTTCTTGGCCGACGGGTCGGTTCGAACCAGACAGAAGATCTTGTTGGCGTGCTGCCCCAGCGTGGTCCAGGTTTTCTGGCCGTTGACCACATAGTGGTCGCCCTCACGCTCGGCTCTGGTTTTCAGGCCGGCCAGATCGGAACCGGCAGCCGGCTCGGAGTAGCCCTGGCACCACCAGTCCTCGCCGGAGAGAATACGCGGCAGGTACCAGGCCTTCTGAGCTTCCGTGCCAAACCGGATAATCACCGGCGCCACCATGTTAACGCCGAAGGAAATAACCCGCGGCGCGCCAAAGGCAGCGCATTCTTCCTCAAAGATGTGTTTCTGTACCACGGTCCAGCCGGTACCACCGTATTCTTCGGGCCAGTTGATCGCATACCAGCCCTGCTTGTTCAGTATCGCCTGCCAGCGCTGATGATCCCGTTTCGACAGCGCCCGGCCGAGGCGGACATTGTTGGCGATATCCGCGGGTAGTTGCTGTTTCAGAAAGGCCCGCACTTCGTCACGGAAGGCCTGCTCTTCGGGGGTAAAGTGAATATTCATAACCTGTCCTCCGATCGACCACCGTTAGCGGTGTTTCCACTGTGGTTTGCGCTTCTCCAGAAAGGCGTTCATGCCTTCACTGCTGTCGTCTGTTGAGAAGCTGGCCCACAGCAAACGGCGTTCGTAATCAATACCTGCCCGCAGGGTAGTTTCAAATGCCTGGTTCACGGCCTCCTTGTTCACCATCGTCGCCATAAGGGAATAGCCGGCGATTTCGCGGGCTACGGCCATCGCGGCATCCAGAAGCCCATCAGCGGGCACAACCCGGCTCACCAGGCCACAGCGCTCAGCTTCATCAGCACTCATCATTCGGCCGGTCAGGCACAAGTCCATCGCCTTGGCTTTGCCCACCGCTCGCGTCAGGCGCTGGCTACCGCCGGCGCCGGGCAGAAGGCCCAGTTTCACTTCAGGTTGACCAAAGCGTGCCGTATCAGCGGCGATCAGCAAGTCGCACATCATTGCCAGCTCACAACCACCGCCTACGGCAACACCGGCAACTGCGGCAATAACCGGTTTGCGGCAGCGGGTCACCTGCTCCCAGTTGGCGGTAATAAATTCATTCCGGTACGCGCGGGAAAAATCCAGCGCTTGCGCCTCGGAGATATCCGCGCCTGCGGCAAACGCGTCGTCATTACCGGTAACCACAATCGCACGCACCTCACTGTCGGCTTCCAGTGCCTTGAGGGCATCTGAAAGCTCAGACATCAGCGCGTTATTCAGGGCGTTGTGCACCTCCGGCCGGTTGAGCCGAATCAATGCGACGGGATCGCGCCTTTCCAGCAATATGTTTCCGTATACCATAACGATCTCCACTAAAAATCTAGCTTTTATGCCCTTATAAGCTGACAAAGCTACACACAAGTCTAGACCTGTTATTTTTTTAAGGCAACATGTTGACACATTATTTTGATCAGGCGTATTTTGAAATAGACGATACGGCCTGCGTTTTGACCAGGCCGCCAACAACAACAAACCAATGCAACAGGTGAATCAAATGGAAACAGGCATTACTCCCCAACCGGAACGCCGCTCAGCCATGATTCAGAGCGGTGCCTGGAACGACACACTCATTACCGACTATCTCGACCACGCAGTCGCCGCCACGCCGGACCGCGAAGCCATTGTTGGCTACCGTGTCAGCGAAGACACCCGCACGGCGCTGACCTACCGGGAACTGAACAACAACGTCACCCGCATTGCCGCTGGATTGGTTGGTATGGACATCAAGCCAGGAGATGTTGTGGCGTGCCAGTTGCCCAACTGGTGGCAAACCATCGCTCTGCACCTGGCCTGCATGCGTGTAGGCGCTGTGCTGAACCCGCTGATGCCGATCTTTCGTGAGCGCGAACTCCGCTTCATGCTCGCGCACGGTGAAGCCAAGCTGCTGGTCATCCCCAAGGTGTTCCGCAATTTTGACTACCAGGCCATGGTCGACGGCTTGCTCGGTGATCTGCCTGAGCTGAAAACCGTGCTGGTGATCGGCGGCGATGGCGAGCGCAGTTTCGAAAAACAGCTGCTCGAAAAGCCCTGGGAGCAGGAGGTGGACACGGCAGCAGTGTTCGAGGAGCGTAAGCCGTCCGCCGATGATGTCATTCAGGTGCTGTACACCTCAGGCACTACCGGCGAACCCAAGGGGGTTATGCACACCTCCAACACCCTGTTCGCCAACGTCCGCCCGTACGCCGATCGTTTGCACCTGACGTCTGACGACACGGTGCTGATGGCTTCACCGCTGGCGCACCAGACCGGTTTCCTCTACGGCATCATGATGCCGGTATACCTGGGCACTACTGCGATCCTGCAGGACATCTGGGACGCCGAGTTTGTCTGCAAGGTGATTGCGGCGGAGAAGCCGGCGTTCACCATGGCAGCAACCCCGTTTCTGGCCGATCTGGTGAAAACCGCGCCAAAACACGAAGGCGAGCTGGATTCGCTGCGTATTTTTGTCTCTGCAGGCGCCCCGATTCCCAGCGCGCTGGTGGAACAGGCCGGCCAGAACCTGAAGGCCAGGATCGTGTCCGCCTGGGGCATGACCGAAAACGGCGCTGTAACCATGACTTGCCCCGAAGACCCCGCCGAGCGTGCCAGTCAGTCAGACGGCAAGACACTGCCCTACATGGACGTCAAGGTGACCGACTTTAAGGGCAACAGTCTGGCCACCGGAGAGGAAGGCAATCTGATGGTTCGAGGCGCCAGCCTGTTTGTGGGCTATCTCAAGCGCCCCGAGCTGTACGGCGTGGACGAAGGCGGCTGGTTCGGCACCGGCGATCTCGCTCGCATGGATGAAAACGGCTATATCCGCATTACTGGCCGGACCAAAGACGTTGTCATTCGTGGCGGCGAAAACATCCCGGTGGTGGAAGTGGAGAACCTGCTCTACAAGATCCCCGGTATCGCTGACGTTGCACTGGTGGGCTGCCCGGACGACCGACTTGGTGAACGTTTGTGCGCCTATATCACACTGGACGAGACTACCAATGGCCTGACCCTGGACGACGTCAAAGACCATCTGCTCAGGCACCAGCTCTCCAAGAATTACCTGCCGGAATACCTGGAAGTGATCGAGGCCATGCCCCGCACGGCGTCCGGCAAGATCCAGAAGTTCAAACTCCGGGAGCAGGCGAAAGATCTCCGGCTCGCTCCGGCCAAGCGCGCCTGACCCGGGCAATCTATCTCAGCAACAGGAGTACAACGATGAAAGGTCTCAACGGAAAAACCGTCATTATCACCGGTGGTGGGGGCGGTATCGGCCGCGCGGTCTCACTGCGCTTTGCCGAGGAAGGCAGCCTGGTGGCTGTGCTCGACCGCGATGAAGCCGCCGCCCAGGCCACTGTGGATCTGATCAACGAAGCCGGTGGCAAGGCCAAGGCCTACGCAGCGGATATTACCGATTACGCCGCCATTATCAGCACCGTCGAGGCAATTGAAGGCGATTTGGGGGTGCCAACGGTGCTGGTGAACAACGCCGGCTTCGACCGCTTCATGCCATTTCTGAAAACCGAACCCAAGCTCTGGGACCAGTTAATCGCGGTCAACCTCACCGGTGCACTGAATATGCACCATGTGGTGCTGCCCAAGATGGTCGCCGCCGGTGGCGGTAAGGTCATCAACGTCGCCTCGGATGCTGCCCGCGTCGGCTCCTCCGGAGAATCTGTCTACGCAGCCTGCAAGGCTGGCCTGGTGGGTTTCAGCAAGACCGTTGCCCGTGAACTGGCAACCAAGAACGTGTGCCTGAATGTGGTTTGCCCGGGACCGACGGATACTGCACTTCTCAAGGGCGTGGCGGAAACCTCCAGCAACCCGGAAAAGCTGCTGGAAGCCTTCCGTAACGCTGTGCCCATGAAGCGTCTGGCCCAGCCGGACGACTACCCAGGCATCGTCGCCCTGCTTGCCAGCGATGACGCCAACTTTATTACCGGACAGGTGATCAGCGTGTCCGGCGGCCTGACCATGGCCGGCTAAGCGACTGATCGCACAACATTGGAGAACGCATCATGACTTACGAAGACATCCTCTACGACGAAACCGACGGCGTTGCCACCATTACCATCAACCGTCCTGACCGGTACAACGCCTTCCGCGGCCAGACCTGTATGGAACTGCTGGACGCTTTCCATACCGCCGGCTGGAACAAAGACATCGGCGTTATCGTACTCACCGGCGCCGGCGACAAGGCCTTTTGTACCGGCGGTGATCAGGGCGCCCACGAGGGACAGTACGACGGCCGCGGCCTGATCGGCCTGCCGGTGGAAGAGCTGCAACGCCTGATCCGGGAAGTACCCAAGCCAGTTATCGCCCGGGTCAACGGCTTTGCCATTGGCGGCGGCCATGTGCTTCATGTGGTCTGCGACCTGAGCATTGCCTCGGAAACGGCGATTTTCGGACAGGTGGGCCCGAAAGTGGGCTCCGTAGACCCCGGGTTCGGCACCGCCTACCTCTCACGGGTGGTGGGTGAGAAACGCGCCCGTGAAATTTGGTACCTGTGCCGCAAATACAGTGCGCAACAGGCTCAGGAGTGGGGGCTGGTAAATGCTGTGGTCCCGCCCGAGCAACTGGATGACGAAGTGCGCAGCTGGTGTGACGAAATTCTCGGAAAGAGCCCGACCGCGCTGACGATTGCCAAGCGTTCATTCAACGCCGACAGCGACAATATTGCCGGTATCGGCGCCCTCGGCATGCAGGCCCTGAGCCTCTACTACAACACCGAGGAATCCCAGGAAGGGGTTAACGCCTTCAAGGAAAAGCGCAAACCGGACTTCCGTAAATACCAGAAATAACCGACTCGCCCGGTGGCGAGAAACCACCGGGCAGCAAACAACGCTCGGAGAACACCATGAATTTCGCATTCAACGAAGAACAAAACGCCATCCGTGAGAACGTTGCCCGGTTCAGTGCTGATGTTTTGGCTCCGGGCTACCGCAAACGCGATCAGGAGGGCGTAATCGAGCGCTCGGTGATCCAGAAGATGGGTGACATGCTGTCTCTTATACA
>CAJXOQ010000224.1 GCA_913057975.1 uncultured Marinobacter sp. | reverse complement strand
TTATCTCATTGAGGGCGGTATGACATGATCGGTTTGGCCGAAAGCCAAAGCTCCAATCTGAGAAGACCGGTTCATAGATCTCCTCCAACAACATCCGCATTACTTCTTGGATGAGTTTGTCATCACCATTTGGCACCCCCAGAGGTCTGGTTTTGCCTTTTGGGTTCCTCGGGTCTTTCGGTATCTCCACTCTGCGGCAAGGACTTGGTTTGTAAACTCCGGTCTGGATCAAGTAGATCAGATGAGTCACCCGGTCTTCCCCGAATCCATCCAGCGTGTTTCCATTTACCCCTCGGGTCAAAGCCCCTTTATTGGCGTAAATGTTCGCATACGCTTGAGTCCACAAGTCCCTGTTGCTACACATGATCTTGTGCAGCTTCCTTACCTTGGCTCCACTTTTACTCGCTTTGCCTATACCACCTAGCGCATTGAGTGTTCTTTGAGATAGCACTGACTATCGAACCTCGCTCTATTGGCATGTTCTTGTCTGACTCCCTTCCCCCTTACGGTTGGACTTTCATTACTATTGCTAGAAACTTATATCCAGCTTTCAGGTCAGGTTGGTTACTGACTGCTAGACCCGTTACAGGTCAACATTGGGTACTACGAAGTCTCCGTTGCCGTGCAGGCCCATAGTTGAGACCTGTTTAGGCAATCCCGCATTTCTAGGTAGTCAAGGTGCGTCCCACTTAGGTTCCACTTACGTCCCCTTAACACTCTCACCGAGCGCGTGTCACGTGGTTGGTTAGCCGGGTGTTCTAATCATCTCCCCGACTACACGTGAAGTGACCTCTCAAGAGTCATAGGTCACTGATATCCCGAAACCCACAAAGGACTATGGTTCAACCAATCAGGCTTAACCGTATGGGACTTGCAATGACGGGCGCAAGTTAGACTCTTTCACCGCCACCCGCCTTTTCCTGACATGCTGCACTCCCCTCCCTCTTTCGAGGTTCAAGCCCATTACTGGGCGAGGATAAGTCAGGTTTGCAATAGGCCTACCAACAGCCTATACTTGTAGCACGAATGCCGTAAGTGCCTGATTTACCTAGCAAAACGGCGCACTCAGAAGGGGATGTCATCATCAAAGTCATCAACCGGCTCGGGCATGCTGCCCTGGGACGGCTGATTGCTGTAGCCACCGGACTGGGGCGGCGGGTTATTCTGCTGTCCGGCGGGCGCATTGTAGCCGGACTGCTGAGGCCGTCCCGCCGGTGCGCCCTGGTTCATGCCGCCTTCGGCGCCACGGCTGTCGAGCATCTGCATCTGGCCGTTGATGTCCACCACCACCTCGGTGGTGTAGCGATCCTGACCATCCTGCCCCTGCCACTTCCGCGTCTGCAGCTTACCCTCGATGTAGACTTTTGAGCCCTTGCGGAGGTACTGGCCGGCCACCTCGGCAATCTTGCCGAACATCACAATTCGATGCCATTCGGTTTTCGGCACCAGTTGGCCTGTTTGCCTGTCCTTGTAGCTTTCATCGGTTGCAAGGTTGAGGTTCACCACCGCATTGCCGTTCGGGGTATAGCGGGTTTCCGGGTCCTGCCCAAGATTCCCAATCAGAATAACCTTGTTTACGCCTCGTGCCATGATCTGCTCCTGACTCTGTTTTCAGGGATGGCCTGCCTTCCTTGCAGACCTCCGAATTTCAAGAATGGCCGCCCAGCCGGACAAAGGGGAAGTCCGCAAGCGACAGTTCATCAAATGTTTGACGATCCACCTTCAGATAGGCGGTCTCCGCCTCTTCCAGAATGACAACATCCTGCACCCCGGGGATGCCTCTCAGCGTGTCATCAATTTCATCAAACTGACTGTAAACCACGGGCTGCAACTGTACCACGAAACTGGTGGTATGGCCCGGGGTCGACATCGTCAGCGCTACCGTGAGCCATACCAGCAGCGCGCCCACCATGAACCACAGTACGCCCTGGAGGCCCAACTGCTCGAGCAGAATACCACCAACCGCGCCACCCAGAAACGCCCCGAAAAATTGGGATGTGGAATAGACCCCCATTGCGGTGCCTTTTGCCGCCGCCGGCGATTCTTTGCTGACCAGAGACGGCAAACTGGCTTCCAGCAGATTAAACGCCATAAAGAAGAAGAACAGCACACCCCAGGCCATCGCAAGTCCGCTCTCAAGCGCACCAACACAAGCCGTTGACAGAGCAAGCAACGCGATGGCACCACAAAAAACAGGTTTCATCCGGCGCTTTTTCTCACCAACGATAATAAACGGCACCATGGCAAAGAAAGAGGCCACCATCACCGTCAGGTAAAACCACCAATGGGACGACGCGGGGAGCCCCAGCCGATTCTGAAGCAGGGTTGGGAATACCAGGAACATCGCGGTCAACACCAGGTGTAATGCAAAAATTCCGAAATCCAGCCTCAGCAGTCGGCCATCAGACAGGACGGTTTGCAACATTGCTCTGGCCGGATGGGTATCCGCACTGGACTTGTGCTCATGGGGTGTTGGCACCACGCGATTGACGATCATTATTGCCACCAACGCGAGTACGGCCGTCGCATAGAAAATGCCAGACAAACCAGAGACAGACCCCAGCAAGGGCCCCAGAACCAGCGATACGGAAAATGACAAGCCGATGGAGATGCCGACTGTTGCCATAGCCTTGGTCCGCTCCTCCTCCCGCGTCAGATCACTCAATAACGCCATCAAAACACTGGCGATGGCGCCCGCGCCCTGAAGAATCCGACCAGCGATTACAACGTATATGGAGTCTGTGGAGGCTGCCAGCAAACTGCCTGCGGCGAACAGTACCAGCCCGATGTAGATCATCCGTTTACGGCCAACGCGATCAGACAGCATGCCAAACGGAATCTGCAGCAGCGCCTGGCTCAGACCATAGGCGCCGATGGCCAGGCCAATCAGCGCCGGTGTCGCGCCGTCGAGATCGCTGCCAAGCAGAACGAACACTGGCATCACCATAAAGAGCCCAAGCATCCGCATGGCATACACGGATGCCAGTGCTGCAACAGAGCGTCTTTCCAGTGAATTCATGAGATGCCTGACCTGATACGGTGTCCGGAAACGAGGGTTCAGAAGGGACACATGCCCTTCGGGAAATCGCCGCGCATTGTAACAGAAGCCATGCAGGCAGGGCATTGTGCATTTACCTGCTTAAAAGTCCCGAGCACTTGGCCGGCCGGGGGCCAAACACGGTATAATTTGCGTTTTTTCCGACTGCGAGGTGTTATGGACCATATCCAGATCAAAGGGGCACGAACCCACAATCTGAAGAACATTGACCTGGATATGCCGAGGGACAAGCTGATCGTTATCACCGGGCTATCCGGCTCCGGTAAATCCTCCCTGGCGTTCGACACGCTTTACGCCGAGGGGCAGCGCCGGTATGTGGAGTCACTGTCCACCTACGCCCGACAGTTCCTGTCGATGATGGAAAAGCCCGACGTGGATCATATTGAAGGTCTGTCACCGGCCATTTCGATCGAGCAGAAGAGCACCTCCCACAACCCCCGCTCTACCGTCGGTACCATCACCGAAATCTACGACTACCTTCGCCTGCTGTTTGCCCGCGCTGGTGAGCCCCGCTGCCCAGATCACGACCTGCCACTAGAGGCCCAGACCGTGAGCCAGATGGTGGATCAGGTGTTGGCCATGCCCGATGACAGCAAGCTGATGATCCTCGCGCCGGTCATCCGTGACCGCAAGGGCGAGCACCTGCAGGTCATCGACACAATGCGCAGCCAGGGCTTCATCCGCCTGAGGGTTGACGGCCGTGTTTACGATATCGATGACGTTCCAACGCTGGACAAGAAACGGAAGCACCAGATTGACGTGGTGGTCGACCGCTTCAAGGTCAAACCAGGGCTTGAGCAACGGCTAGCCGAGAGCTTTGAAACCGCTCTGGGCCTGGCTGATGGCATCGCACTCGTCGCCCCCATGGATAATGAGGGAGAAGAACATACGTTTTCCGCCCGCTATGCGTGTACCCAGTGCGGATACGCCATCAGCGAGCTGGAACCAAGACTGTTTTCCTTCAACAACCCTGCAGGCGCCTGCCCGACTTGCGACGGCCTGGGCGTCAAGCAGTTCTTCGATGCCGAGAAGATCGTCCAGCACCCAGAGGCCACCCTCGCCGAGGGCGCCATCAAGGGCTGGGACCGCAGGGCCGTGTACTACTTCCAGATGCTGACCAGTGTGGCCGAACATTACGGCGTCGATATGGACACCCCCTGGGAAGACCTGCCAGAGGATTTTCGTCAGGCATTGCTCTACGGGTCGGGAACCGAGGATATCCCGTTTCGCTATGTGAACTCGCGTGGCCACATCATGGAAAAGGCCCATCCTTTTGAGGGCATCCTGCCGAACCTGGAGCGCCGCTACCGGGAAACCGAGTCGCAGAGCATGCGAGAGGAACTGGCCCGCAACCTCAGCACACAGTCCTGCAAGGAGTGCGGCGGCTCACGGCTGCGGCGCAGCGCCCGGCATGTATTTGTAGAGAAAAACAATATCTCGGACGTTACCCATATGCCCGTTGGCGACGCCCACGACTACTTCGGACAGCTCGCGCTACCGGGCCGCAAGGGCGAAATCGCCGAGAAAATCCTCAAGGAAGTTCGGCAGCGGCTGCAATTCCTGGTTAACGTCGGCCTGGAATACCTGACCCTTGAACGCAGCGCCGATACGCTTTCCGGCGGCGAAGCCCAGCGCATAAGGCTGGCGAGCCAGATCGGTGCCGGCCTTGTGGGGGTCATGTACATTCTCGATGAACCGTCCATCGGCCTGCACCAGCGGGACAACGATCGCTTGTTGGCCACCCTGTTCCATCTTCGGGATCTGGGCAATACCGTTATCGTTGTCGAGCACGACGAAGACGCCATCCGAGCTGCGGACCACGTGATCGATATCGGGCCAGGTGCAGGCGTGCACGGCGGCCATATCATTGCCCAAGGTACCCCCGAAGACATCATCGCCTCCAAGGACTCTCTCACCGGGCAGTATCTGTGCGGCGAAAAAGAGATCGCGATCCCGGAACAACGCCATACCCGGAAGGGTAAACCGCTGGTACTGGCAGGCGCGACCGGAAACAACCTGCAAGGTGTCACATTAACCTTACCGTTGGGCGTTATGACGTGTGTCACCGGTGTTTCAGGCTCCGGCAAGTCCACGCTGATCAACAGCACCCTGTATCCGGTGTGCGCGGCCAAGCTCAACAAGGCCACGAGCCTAAGCCACGCGCCCTATGAATCACTGAAAGGCCTGGACCAGCTCGACAAAGTGATCGACATCGACCAGAGCCCCATAGGCCGGACCCCCCGCTCCAACCCGGCAACCTACACCGGTATATTTACCGGTATTCGTGAATTATTTGCAGGTACACAAGAAGCGCGCTCACGTGGCTACAAAGTAGGTCGCTTTAGCTTTAACGTTAAAGGCGGGCGCTGTGAAGCGTGCCAAGGTGACGGCTTAATTAAAGTTGAAATGCACTTTTTACCTGATGTGTATGTACCTGTCTCTTATACACATCTCCGAGCCCACGAG
>CAJXOQ010000223.1 GCA_913057975.1 uncultured Marinobacter sp. | reverse complement strand
ACCACTGTGGTCATGGCTTTCAGTTGTTCGAGCTTGCTGGTCATTCGTCCTGTCACCATGATTGAGCGCCTGAAGAGCCTGTTTGGCTCGCCCGAAGATGAACCGACGCAGCCCGACAGCCACCAGCTGGCGGTGGCCGCCACGGCCCTGATGGTGCAATTGGCCCGGGTCGACAACGATCAGGACGACGAGGAGCTCAAGACCATTATCAGCTTCGCTGTCGAAGCCCATCAGGTCACCCGTGACGAAGCGGAAGAGATCCTTCAGGATGCGCTCAGCCACGCGGATGACGCCACTTCTCTTTACGAATTTACCGGCATGATCAATGAACAGCTGGACCAATCGGAGAAACAACGACTACTCGAGAGCATTTGGCGGGTGGCCTTCGCCGACGGGCGCATAGACAAGTACGAAGAACACCTTATTCGCCGCATGGCCGATCTGCTGCATCTTAACCACAGGGAATTTGTGCAGGCCCGCCATCGCGCTGAAGGCACTGACTGACTCTCAAGGAGCAAGTATGTTAGCCATTCTTCACCCGGATACCGCGCTGGACAGCGAAGCCTATCGCCAGACCATGCATTTTCTGGAGAACCTGCCAGGGGTATCGGTCAGGGTACACGAGGTCCAGGGTGCCAAGCAGCGTCTGACAGAGGTGTACCTCCTGGGTGACACCAAATCCCTGGACAAGGACGAGATTGAGGCCCTGCCTGCCGTGGAGCGTGCCATACGCATCTCCGACGACTACCGGATTCTGGGGCGGCACAAGGACGATAGGCGCCAGAGTGGCTTCACCTACAACGACGTAACCTTCGACCAGTCCAACCTGAACATTTTTGCCGGCCTGTGCGCCGTTGACGTGCCAGAGCACGTGGAGCAGATGATGCAGGCCCTTGAGGACAACGGCCAGGTTTGTACCCGCATGGGTGCCTACAAACCCCGGACCAACCCGTACTCCTTTCAGGGCCACGGCAAGGGCTGCCTGCCTTGGGTATTTGAGAAAGCCGGCAAACATGGCATCAAGGTGATTGCCATGGAGATCACCCACGAGAGCCACATTGAAGAGATCGACCGCTGCCTGGAGCAACTGGGCCGCCCCACCGGTGTTATGCTGCAGGTGGGCACGCGTAACACGCAGAACTTTGAGTTGCTCAAAGCCATTGGCCGTCAGAGTACGTACCCTGTGCTGCTTAAGCGTGGCTTCGGTATCACCCTGAATGAATCCCTGAACGCGGCCGAATATCTGGCCAGCGAAGGCAACGCCAATGTGATCTTCTGCCTGCGTGGCATGAAAACCGAAGCTGGGCAACCCCACCGCAACATGGTGGACTTCGCCCATGTGCCAGCGGTAAAGCGCCTTACCCGCATGCCAGTATGTGTGGACCCGTCTCACTCGGTCGGCAGCCGCGAACGCGCACCGGACGGCGTTCTGGATGTCATGCACGCCACCGCACAGGGCGTGATTGCGGGCGCCAACATGGTACTGGTAGATTTCCATCCGAAGCCAGAGAAAGCCTTGGTGGATGGCCCTCAGGCCCTGCTGATGCGGGAATTACCGGCGTACCTGGAAGACATTCAGCTGTGCCACGACACCTGGAAGCAACGCCAGAAAATTTATAACCGTCTGAAGGAATCTTCCCCAGAATGATCGTGTATGGACACAGGGGCGCAAAGGGGGAAGCCCCCGAAAATACCCTGGCCGGCTTTACTCACGCCTACCGCCACGGTGTTCGGCACTTTGAGCTTGACCTGGTGCTGTCAAAAGACGGTACGCCAATGGTCATTCACGACCTGACCGTTGACCGCACCACCGGACATGAAGGCAGCGTTGCCAGCTACACGGCATCCGAACTGGCAGACATGGACGCCCGACGCAACACCACATCCTGGCCCCGGAAAGCAGGCGTTCCCACTCTGGAGGCGTTACTCAACGAATTTCCGGATTTCGAGCACCTGCAACTGGAAGTAAAGAAAGACAACCGTCATCGACTGAATATTCTGTGCAATCGCCTGACAGAAATCATTCAACGTCGCGATCTTTACAACCGAGTAGTCATTACCTCCTCCGACAGCTGGTTCCTGCAGGAAGCCCGCCGCCGTGACCGTAAGGTGCGAATCGGGCTGGTAACGGACCGGAAATTCCCGAGACCGGTCAATACCGCAGCCCGGTTGCATTGCGATTTTCTCTGTATCGGCTGGCGCATCTGCACCAGGCCCATCGTGGACGATGCCCACAGGCGGGGCATGCACGTGTCCACCTGGACGGTAAACCGCATTCACGACATGGTTCAGCTTGAAGCCAAGGGCGTCGATAGCATTATCACCGACTATCCTACAAGCACGCGGATGTTCTTCGACAATCGCGAGAAATCCGCCCTACACCTCCCCACTCCCCAGGATAACGCCGAAGACAGCGACAGCACCCGCCCAGTGATCACCAGTTAGAAACAGAAAACCCGTGCTGAAACCGAAGATGCCTCAGGCATCATGGAACAGCACGGGTTGTTGTGAAGCAGCCTGGCTGCGCCAGAAACTCGTCAGAAAATCCGATTCAAGCCGTTGAGCGCCGCTACCCGATAAGCCTCAGCCATGGTCGGATAGTTAAAGGTCGTATTGATGAAATAGTTCAGGGAGTTGGCTTCGCCTTCCTGGTTCATGATGGCTTGGCCGATGTGAACGATTTCCGCAGCCTGGTCGCCAAAACAGTGAATCCCCAGGAGTTGGCGGGATTCGCGGTGAAACAGGATCTTGAGCATGCCCACCGGGTCCCCGGTGATCTGGGCCCGCGCCAGGTCCTTGAAGAACGCCTGCCCCACCTCATAGGGAACCTTGGCTTCGGTAAGCTCCCGTTCGGTTTTTCCAACCGAGCTGATCTCCGGCAGGGTATAAATACCCGTCGGCACATCCGATACCAGCCGGAAATAGTCGTCCTTCACTATGTCGGAGGATGCAGAGCGGCCCTGATCGTAGGCGGCGCTGGCGAGGCTTGGCCAACCAATCACATCACCGGCCGCGTAGACATTCTCCACCTCGGTTCGATAATGGTCGTCAACTGCCAACTGACCACGACCGTTGGGAGTCAGACCGATGTTGTCCAGGCCGAGTTTTTCGGTATTGCCGCTACGGCCATTGCACCAGAGAAACGCATCCGCACGGATTTTCTTGCCGGATTTCAGCGACAGCACGACCCCGTGGTCATCACCATCGACCGACTCATACTCTTCGTTGTGTCGAACCAGCACTCCGTTATTGCGCAGGTGATAACTCAGAGCGTCCGAAATCTCATCGTCCAGGAACGTGAGCAAGCGGCTTCCAGGGTTGATCAGGTCCACCTTCACACCCAGACCGGCGAAAATCGAGGCGTATTCGGAACCTATAACACCCGCACCATAAATGATCAGTGTGCGGGGCGTGTGGGACAGATTCAGAATGGTATCCGAGTTGTAGATACGATGGTGACGGAAGTCCACATCCGGTGGAAGATACGGACGAGAGCCGGTTGCAACAATGGCCTGCTTGAAGTGGAGGATTTCGTGGGATTTATTACCTCGTATCTCGAGCCGATTGCTATCGATAAAGCTGGCGCGGCCGTTTATCAGATCCACGCGGTTCCGTGCGTAGAACTGGGTTCTCAGCTTGACCTGTTTACCGATCACCTTCTGCGCATTTTGTAAGACACGGGGAAAAGAAAACCAGCGTGGCTCGCCAATATCACGAAACATCTGGTTGGTGTTAAAGGTAATGATCTGCTTGACCGAATGACGTAACGCTTTGGAAGGAATGGTGCCCCAGTGGGTGCAGTTACCGCCAACGGTGGGCTTGTCCTCGATGATTGCGACACGCTTGCCGTGTTTCGTCGCGTTCATCGCTGCACCTTCTCCCGAAGGGCCCGCGCCGATAACGACGACGTCGTAATGATGTTCTGCCATTCTGCAGTGACTCCTTATCTACGTCGTGAGGGAGCCTCTGAAAAGACCCTGCAGACGCGCACTGTCAGGGCGCAGGCGCTTTTCAGAAGCTCCCGGGATTGTTATAGGTTGGTGACGACCGGATCAGCGGTCGTCGGAACGGGAGGCGTCATACGTCAGCGCCTCCGCGGACTTGCCGTCGTTGGCAAGGCGTTCGTTTTCTTCTTCACATTTCTGGGTATTACCACCACAGATATCACAGGACTTACTGATACCCATGGCACCAATCCCACCGCAGGTGCCACTAATCGGCTTGCGGCCAAAGATTACCCCGACGGACATCGCTGCCACCAGCAGTACGACGATCATCAGGACCAGCAGAAAAGTACCCATAAGGTCTCTCCGTCAATGTGTCAGGAACGAGGAAAACGCAGGCGTGTAGTCCGTTTCAAACCCTTGGTCACCCCGCACAATAAAATACGCGGCTATGTTCTCACGCGTGGCAAGCGCCTTTGCCCGATCATGCCCCATCACATTAAAGGCCGTGGCCAAGGCATCTGCCGTCATGCAGTCTTCCGAAATGACCGTCACCGACGCGAGCGTATGGCTGATCGGTCGGCCATCCTTGGGGTTTATTGTATGCGAAAACCGCCGACCGTCCGATTCGTAGTAGTTACGATAGTCACCCGAGGTTGCCATCGCATGTCGGTCAAGGGCAACCACACGGTTGACTTCACGCATCTCCGAAACCGGCTGCTCAATGGCCAGGCGCCATGCCTCACCATCCGGCTTATGTCCATGAGCCTGAACTTCGCCACCTATTTCGACAAGATACGCGGAAATACCTTCATCTTTCAGGTAACGGGCCACCGCGTCCACGCCGTAGCCCTTGGCAATGGCTGACAGATCGATGTATTGATTGGGACTCGCTCTCAGTGCCGGAGGATCAGCCTGAAGGTCCAGTTTACCGTACCCGGTGGCTGCCACCCTGGCCGCAAGTTCATCGTCGCTGGGGATCGTCTCTGGACGGGCATCCGGTCCAAAGCCCCACAGGTTGACCACCGGACCGATGGTGACATCAAAGGCGCCATCAGTGAGTTCGGAAACCTGATCAGCTGTTGCGAGCACTTCGTAGAGCGGCGTTGAGATTTCCACCCACCCGGACTGATCGTCCAGACGATTAAAGCGCGAAAGCTCGGAATCTTCACGCCATGTGGACATCGACGCGTCCACGCCTTCCAGAACCTTTTCAATGCCTTGCGCCAGATTTTCCAGCCGTTCCGGATTGTCCATCAATACGACGTTGATATGATAACGGGTACCAAACACCGGCCCGGCGATCTCCCAGACCTTTTCCTCTTCCTCAAACGAACAACCCGCCAGCGTGGCCAGGGCCAGCACCAGTAAGGCGCTGGCCACAACCACCCTGACGGGTCGGAACATGCTGAATGTCATGTGAGCTGATTAACCCCCGAAGTCATCCAGCATGATGTTTTCGTCCTCAACACCCAGGTCTTTGAGCATCTTGATGCACGAGGCGTTCATGATGGGAGGCCCACACATATAGTACCTGTCTCTTATACACATCTCCGAGCCCACGAGACGGACTCCTATCTCGT
>CAJXOQ010000222.1 GCA_913057975.1 uncultured Marinobacter sp. | reverse complement strand
CTGACACACTTTGCTGTTTTAGTGGTGTCTACCTGACCTATTTCGGGCCCTTGCGTGCTGCGGAAGGCGCGCCTCAACCAACGTCTGGTGACAACAATGCGAGTCGGTGACAATTTTTCCAAGAACCTGCACAAACTGGGTTACTACTCCGGAAACGCGGTGCGCTCCCTGGTTCCTCGAGCCTACTGGCAATGGCAGTGCGACCTGCTGATGTCGGAATGCGAGGCGATGACGGGCGAACGCAGAGCGGCGATTGACGCAAGGGTTGCGTACTACAATCGCCTTTCAAACCCGTTCACGCTACCAGCAACCGCCGAACCCGCCGGCGACTTTACCTTCGCCGGCAAAAGCAGCGCCTACTGCTTCGATTTTCGCAATCTGATCCAGTGTTTCCCCCGGAACCGAAAAGTGGACTACCAGTTCGGTGATGTAACCGAAATCCCGAACGAACCCCGTTTCGTGAAAAGCCGCCCGGTACGTCGTGATGCCTCCAACCGTAACTCAGTATTGCTCAAACTCAACTCGGTTCGGCATTACCAGTTTGTAGAGGACCCGACACCTTTCCGCCAAAAGAAGCCCCTGGCGGTGTGGCGCGGCAAGTCCAACCGCCAGCACCGCATCGAATTTGCTACCCGCTTTAATGACCACCCCCTCTGCGATATTGGCTGCACCCAACATAAGGAACCCGCACCCCAGCCCTACCACAAGGACTTCATGAGCATTGAGGAACAGCTGCAGCACCAGTTTGTGGTGAGCGTGGAAGGCATTGATGTGGCGACGAACCTGAAGTGGATCATGGCCTCCAATTCCCTGTGCCTGATGCGCCGGCCCCGCTTTGAAACCTGGTTCATGGAAGGCTCACTGGTGCCCGGTTATCACTATGTAGAACTGGCCGATGACCACTCTGACCTGCCGGAAAAAGTACGCTATTACCAGAATCACCCTGAACAGGCAGAGGCCATCATTGCCAACGCCAACCGGTATGTAGAGAAGTTTTTCGATCAGCAGATGGAACAGACCATTGCACTGCTGGTGATCCAGAAATACCTTCACCTGAGCGGGCAGGAGGTGTACGACCTCCCACGCCTGAAGGCCGGTTGACCGATAGATAGGGAACATCGAGCCCTGGATTTGAGCGCCTAACTCCCCGGCGACACACGCGCCAGTATCGTCGGGTTTTCTGACAACGGCAGTGCCATAACCACTCCCTCGTTCGACGATGGGTATATGCCGGTCAGTGCCGTAATATTTACCTGATGGGATACCAGCACCACTGGCAGGCCTGGCTCCATTTCATTCACAATGGCGATGGTCTGCTGGGTATGCATGTCTGAGTTGCTACGGTTCTGGAAAAACGAGTTCAGCGACATCATCTCCTTCACCGGCCCCACATCCATTCCCCGCGCGGTATCGAGGCAGCGGCACCACTGACTGCTGAAGACCCTGGCCTCCTCAACGCCATGCTCCGCCAAATAGACCTTCCAAGCCCGCGCCTGCTCGCGCCCTTCGGCATTCAGGTTTCGCTGCGTGCTGCAATCGTCGACATCAAAGTTCGCGGGGTCGCCTGTTCCCGGTGCCAGGGCGTGTCGCAACATCAAAACCGCCCGGCCTTCCCGGAGAGCCTCCCAGGCCTCTGATTCATCGGCGTACGCAGTTCCTGCAAAAAGGGAAATCAGCCCCAGCGAAAACACAAGAAGTGCAGTAAGAAAACTGTGAGTTTTCATAAGTTTGTCGATCCTCCACCCGCAAAGCATGCAACCACGTAATTAATACGCACCCCAAACCTACCAGGCTCACATCATCAAAAGGTAAACTTCACCAAGCACCGAACCAACAAAGGAACCAAACATGCCAATCTGGGTCGACGCCGACGCCTGCCCCGTCCCAATCCGGGAAATCATCTGCCGCGCCGCCACCCGCTGGCAGGTCGATACCACCTTCATCGCCAACCACGCCATTAACCTGCCCCCGAGCCCTTACATCAAACGCCGGCAGGTACCCCAGGGTTTCGACGTGGCCGACAACGACATCATTGACCAGATGGAGACAGGCGATCTGGTGATCACCCAGGACATCCCCCTGGCTGCCGAAGCCATCGAAAAAGGCGCGGACGTGTTCAACCCGCGCGGCCAGGCTTTCACCAAAGAGAATATCCGCCAGCGCCTGGCTATGCGCAACTTCATGGAAGAAATGCGCAATGCTGGCCAGGTCACCGGTGGCCCGGCGCCCTTCAGCCATACCGACCGCAAGGAATTCGCCGACAAGCTTGACCGCTGGCTGCAACAGAACGCCAGTAGGTGATAATGATTCCATTTTAAATTCTCGACAAATCCGCTACGCTTGCCGCTTTCTGGCGCAAGCGGAGCGAACCATGACACAGTCTTCCCCCCACACCACCAGCAGCTTTGCCGCCCTGGGCCGACTGCTGAAATACGCTCGCGGCTATCGTCGCCAGATCATTACCGCCACCACTTGCTCCATCATCAACAAGTTGTTCGATATCGCACCGGAGATCCTGATTGGTATCGCCATCGACGTGGTGGTAAACAAGGAAGAAAGCTTTGTGGCGGGCCTGGGCTTTGAGACCGCTCAGGAGCAGATCACCATCCTGGCTGTGCTGACCTTCTTTATCTGGGCCGGCGAATCGATATTCGAGTACCTGTTCCAGATCCTCTGGCGCAACCTGGCTCAACGCCTGCAGTCCGACCTGCGGCAAGACGCCTACGAGCATGCCCAGAAGCTGGACATGAGCTTCTTTGAAGCCCGCAGCTCAGGGCAACTGGTCGCCACCATGAACGACGACGTCAACCAGTTGGAGCGTTTCCTGGATGGCGGCGCCAACGCCATGATTCAGGTGGTGGTGACGGTCGTTGCCGTAGGCGCTGTGTTTTTCGTATTGTCACCGCTCATTGCCCTGCTGGCGTTTACTCCCATTCCGCTGATTATCTGGGGCGCGTTCTACTTCCAGCGCAAGGCTGGCCCGCTGTACGCCGACGTGCGCGAGAAGGTCGGTGACCTGTCGAGCCGGTTGGCCAACAACCTGGGCGGCATTGCCACCATCAAGAGTTTCACAGCCGAAAACCGGGAAGCGGAGCGGCTGAAAGCCAGCAGTGAAGCCTATGTGGACGCAAACCGCCGGGCCATTCGCATCAGCTCCGCGTTTATTCCGGTGATCCGCATGGCGATCCTGGCGGGTTTCCTGGCCACCTTTACCGTGGGCGGCATGATGGCCCTGGAAGGCTCTCTGAACGTCGGTGCTTACGGCGTGCTGGTGTTCCTGACCCAACGTTTGCTGTGGCCTCTGACCGGCCTTGCGGAAGTAATCGACCTGTTTGAACGAGCCATGGCCAGCACCCGCCGCATCCTGGACCTGCTGGCTGAGCCGGTTCACGTTCGGGATGAATCCGGCAAAACGCTGGAACAGCCGGTGAAGGGCGAAGTCACCTTCGAGGGCGTGAGCTTCCACTACCCGTCCAGCGGTGCCGGTATCGACGACATTTCGGTAGCGGTACCAGCCGGCAATACCCTGGCGCTGGTCGGGGCGACCGGTTCCGGTAAGTCCACACTGATCAAGCTGTTGTTGCGTTTCTACGACCCCACGGGCGGCCAGATCCGCATCGACGGCCAGCCCATCCAGTCCGTCAGCCTGAAGTCCCTGCGGGAGGCCATCGGCCTGGTCAGCCAGGACGTATACCTGTTTGAGGGCAGCATTCGTGACAATCTCGCCTACGGCTCCCCCGGCGCGAGTGACGAACAGATTATCGAAGCGGCCAGGACGGCGGAGGCCTGGTCATTCATCGAGGCACTGCCCGAAGGGCTTGCCACCGCCGTGGGTGAACGAGGAGTTCGGCTTTCCGGTGGCCAGCGCCAGCGCCTTTCACTGGCCCGCGCACTGCTGAAAGACCCGCCCATTCTGGTGCTCGACGAAGCCACGAGTGCCGTGGACAACGAAACCGAGGCGGCCATCCAGCGCTCCCTGAAGCGGATCGGGCACAATCGCACCGTGATCATGATCGCGCATCGGCTGTCCACCATTGTGGATGCCGATACCATTGCCGTGGTAGCCGGCGGGCGCATTCTGGAATCCGGCCGCCATGAGGAACTGCTGGAGAACAACGGCCCCTATTCCGCACAATGGCGCGTACAGACCGGTCAGGCCTGACAGCACGCCATACATTGCCAGGCATACATTGATAGTAATTCGCATTTAGATTATTCTGCAGGCCCTCAGATCCATGGGAGCCTGCATGTCTGCGTTCTTTGAAGTATCCAGCCTGGGCGTGCACATTGGTGACGCTGCCATCCTTGACAACATCAACATCGAGTTTCGTGAAGGCGAGGTCACTGCCCTGCTCGGTCACAATGGCTCCGGCAAGTCCACGTTATTGAAAGTGCTGGCCCGCCAGATGTCGCCTTCTTCGGGCAATGCAAGCCTTCTTGGCAGCTCATTCCGGACCACCGGCGCGCGGGAATTCGCCCGTACGGTCGGTTACCTCCCCCAACATCCACCGGGCACGGACGGCCTCACCGTACGGGAACTGGTTGCCCTGGGGCGTTATCCCTGGCGCGGGCCTTTAGGCCGCTATACCGGCGAAGACCACCAGTTCATCGACCAGGCCATACACGATACCGGGCTCGACCACTTCCAGCACCGCTCTGTGGACACGCTCTCCGGCGGCGAACGCCAGCGCGCCTGGATTGCCATGCTGCTGGCGCAACAAACTCGCTGCCTGCTGCTGGACGAGCCGATTTCCGCCCTGGACGTCAAACACCAGGTGGAAACCCTGCGCCTGGTGCACCGCCTGGCCGAAGAACGGGAACTGACGGTGATTGTGGTACTGCACGATGTCGACCTGGCCGCCCGCTTCTGCGACCGCTTGGTGGCCCTCAAAGGCGGCCGGTTGATTGCAGATGGCAGCCCACGCGACATCATGGACTCGGGAATCCTGGAATCCATTTACGGCGTACCAATGGGGGTGATGGAGCGGGCGCCGGGCCAGTGGGTCTCGTATGTGCACTGAGCGTGTGGCTAAAACCCTGATTGCCATGGTGTTCATTGGTGCTCTGTCGCTGCCCGCCAGCGCCGGCACCTGGCAGCATGAAGGCGGCACCCTCACCCTGGACGAGCAACCTGAGCGGATTGTTGCCCTCAACTGGGCCGCCACAGAAGCCTTGCTGTTGCTGGGCGTGACGCCCGTGGGCGTCGCTGACCGCGATGGCTATGACGTGTGGGTGAATGAGCCGCAGCTTCCAGAGGAGGTTGCCAACATCGGCACCCGCGTCGCCCCCAGCCTCGAAGCCATTGCCGAACTCAAACCGGATCTGATTGTTACCAGTGCCGAAATGGCGCCCGCCGCAAAACTGCTGGAGCGTATCGCCCCCACTTACGTTATCAGTGTGTACAAAGAGGGCAGTCAACCCTTCGAGAAAGCCAGTGACATGCTGACCACCCTCGGCGAGATGCTGGGCCGCGAGGCTCGCGCCGAATCGATTCTGGCGGATATTGACACCACTCTGGAAACGCAACGCCGCCGGCTGGAAGCGGCGGGACTGACAGACCGGCCGGTTGCACTGGTTAATTTCATGGACGCCCGCCACGTGCGTATTTATGCCCCCAACGGCCTTTACCAGAGCGCACTGAACCTGTCTCTTATACACATCTCCGAGCCCACG
>CAJXOQ010000221.1 GCA_913057975.1 uncultured Marinobacter sp. | reverse complement strand
TTCCCGAGGGGTGGGGAACGGGCTGAAGGCTGACGGATTCAATAGTGCCGGACGTCGGAGCGTGAACCGGTACGCCCATGCCGCCGGTTACGTCGGCTATTTTCTGGCCTTTGAGAACTCGATCACCGACTGCAACACAGGCTTCAGCCGGTTCGCCTATGTGCTGCTGCAACGGCAATACCAGAACCTCTGGCAGGCCGGCGCCAGTGATAGGGCGTGATGTGGACAGGTGTTTGTTTTCGGCAGGATGGATGCCGCCGGAAAAGTCCCAGAGCTGTGTCATCAGGCGTTGGCCCCCTGACGATCGGTGGCGATCACACCGGATTTGGGCGGTGTCCAGGTCCAGGAGCGAATGTCGGGCTCTACCGTAATCATGTCGATACAGTCCACCGGGCAGGGTTCCACACACAGATCACAGCCGGTGCATTCGCTCTCGATCACCGTATGCATGTGTTTTGCAGCGCCGAGGATAGCGTCCACCGGGCAGGCCTGGATACACTTGGTGCAGCCGATGCACTCGTCCTCGCGAATCACCGCAACACGCTTGGCCTGCTCCACCCCGTGTTCCGCGTCCAGCGGTTGTGGCTCCACGTCCAGCAAGTCTGCCAGCGCCTTGATGGTGGTTTCACCGCCCGGAGGGCACTTGTTGATGGCATCGCCGTTGGCAATGGATTCCGCGTAGGGACGGCAGCCGGGAAAACCACACTGGCCGCACTGGGTTTGGGGAAGCATGGAGTCGATCTGGTCCACCAGTGGGTTGCCTTCCACCCGAAAGCGCTCTGCGGCAAAGCCCAGAAGACCGCCGAACACAACCGCCAGCGCGAGCAGGACCACTACGGCAATCAGTATGCTCGTCCACATAATACAAACGCTCCGTCAGACGCTGACCAGACCAGTAAAGCCCAGGAAGGCCAGAGACATCAACCCGGCGGTGACCATGCCAATGGCGGCGCCCCGGAAGGCAACCGGAACATCGGCCACGGCGATGCGCTCACGCATGGCAGCAAACAGCACCAGCACCAGCGAAAAGCCGGCAGCGGCTCCGAATCCGTACAGGACAGATTCCACGAAGTTATTGTTCTTGTTGAGGTTAAGCAGGGCAACACCCAGAACCGCGCAGTTGGTGGTGATCAGCGGCAGGAAAATGCCTAGTACCCGATAGAGCAGGGGGCTGGTCTTGCGCACCACCATCTCCGTGAACTGCACCACAACGGCGATGACCAGGATGAACGTGATGGTTTTCAGGAACGCCAGGTCCAGCGGCTCCAGCAGGTAGGTATACGCCAGGTAGCTGCACACCGAGGCCAGGGTCAGCACGAACGTGGTGGCCAATGACATGCCCATGGCTGTTTCCAGCTTTCCGGATACGCCCATGAACGGGCACAGTCCAAGAAACTGAACCAGCACAAAGTTGTTCACCAGTATGGTGCTGACGAGGATCAGCAGATACTCAGTCATCGGCCTGCTCCACCATTAACGACACATCCGGGCCATTACATAATCCGCATGCCGGGCGTGGCACCTGAATCCGGTGACAGGATGAAAATGTCCTTTCCGCCGGGGCCGGCAGCCAGCACCATGCCCTCGGACATCCCGAATTTCATCTTCCGGGGCTTGAGGTTGGCCACCATCACCGTCAGACGCCCTTCAAGATCCTCAGGCTCATAGGCCGACTTGATCCCTGCGAACACGTTGCGTTCACCCTCACCTACGTCAAGCGTGAGGCGGAGAAGCTTGTCTGCGCCTTCCACATGCTCGGCTTTGACAATCTTGACGACCCTAAGATCCACCTTCGCGAAATCCCCGAATTCTATTTCATCGGCAATCGGCTCGAGATTGGCTTCCGGGGCCTTTTGACCTGTCGCTGCGGGCATCTCTTCCTTGGAGGCATCCAGCATTTTCTCGATCTGGGCCATGTCCACACGGTTCATCAGTGGCTTGAACTTGCTGATGTTATGGTTTTCCAGACGCTGATCGCGCTTGTTCCAGTCCAGCGGTGCATTTAGGAACGCCTCTGAGGCTTTGGCGGTTTCCGGCAGTACGGGCGCCAGGTAGGTCATCAGCAGGTGGAACATATTGATGGCATTGGTGCAGATGGCCTGCAGGTTGCCGTCCTGGCCGTCCTGCTTGGCGATGACCCACGGCTGTTCGTCGTTCACGTACTGGTTCGCAATGTCCGCCAGTTCCATGATCCGGCGCATGGCGCGGCCGAACTCCCGGGCTTCGTAGAAATCCGCAATCTCGTCACCGGCCTCAATGAATTCCTTCAGCTTCTCATGCTCGGTAACGGTGCCAAGCTCGCCGTCGAAGCGTTTGGTGATAAATCCGGCGCTGCGGCTGGCGATGTTGACCACCTTGCCCACCAGGTCGGAATTGACCCGGGCGGCGAAGTCCTCCAGGTTCAGGTCCATGTCATCCACGCTGCCGGTAAGCTTGGCAGCGAAGTAGTAACGCAGGTATTCCGGATTCAGGTGATCCAGATAGGTGCGGGCCATGATAAAGGTGCCCCGTGACTTGGACATCTTCTTGCCATTGACCGTCACGAATCCGTGGGCCCAGACGGCGCTCGGCGTGCGGAACCCGGCGCTGTGGAGCATGGACGGCCAGAACAGGGCGTGGAAATTGATGATGTCCTTGCCGATGAAGTGGTAAACCTCGGCGGTGGAGTCCGCTTTCCAGAAATGCTCGAAATCAATGCCTTCCCGGTTGCACAGGTTCTTGAAGCTGGCCAGATAACCGATAGGCGCGTCGAGCCAGACATAGAAATACTTGCCGGGTGCGTCCGGAATCTCGAAACCGAAATAGGGCGCATCGCGGCTGATGTCCCATTCCTGCAGGCCGGCGTCCAGCCATTCGGCTAGCTTGTTGGCTACCTGGGGCTGGAGCGTACCACTGCGGGTCCAGTTAGCGAGGAAGTCTGCAAATTCCGGTAGACGGAAGAAGTAGTGCTCGGACTCCTTTTCCACCGGCGTGGCACCGGAAACCGCCGAGCGGGGATTGATCAGCTCGGCTGGGGTATAGGTGGCGCCGCAGGCTTCGCAGTTGTCGCCGTACTGGTCCTCGGTCTTACACTTGGGGCAGGTGCCCTTGATGAACCGGTCCGCCAGGAACATGTTCTTTTCAGGATCAAACGCCTGGGTGATCTTGCGGGTGGCGATGTGACCGTTTTCCTGCAACTGGCGATAGATGTATTCCGAGAACTGGCGGTTCTCTTCGGAGTGGGTGGTGTAATAGTTGTCGAAGCGGATGTGAAAACCACCGAAATCCTGCTGGTGCTCGTCCCGGATACGATCAATCAGGTTTTCGGAAGAGATGCCTTCCCGCTCGGCACGGAGCATAATGGCAGTACCATGAGCATCGTCCGCGCAAACGTAGTAGCAGTTCTGGCCACGCATCTTCTGATAGCGCACCCAGATATCCGTCTGAATGTATTCCAGCAGATGGCCGAGGTGGATGGGGCCATTGGCGTACGGCAGGGCGCTGGTTACCAGAATATCGCGCTGTTGCTTTGAACTCGCTTGCGTCATGTTGTGGTCCGAACCTTCATTCGTCAGGAGTTGGGCGTTCGCGTTTACCGGCCTTGCTCCGGGTAAAGAACCCTTATGGCCAGAAACGGGCACAAATGATACCTTCCGAGCAGATAATTTTCACCCGAAACACCTGTTTCCGCGCTAATAAATGCGCGTGACGTTAGACCGGAGATTCCGATGGCACAGATTTCACAGCAGGCACTGGAAACCGCCGTACAACAGTACCGCGACCCCTACCTGGGCAAGGACCTGTATGAATTGGGTGCGGTGAAATCCCTGACCGCGGACGACAGCGGCAAGGTCACCGTGATGATCGAATTGCCATACCCGTCCAAAGGCATCGCCGGCGCCCTGAAAGAGCTGCTCACCAACGCCCTCGATAACGTCGATGGCGTTGAAGGCGTGGATGTCCACGTGGGACAGAAAATCCACTCCCACAAAGGCCAGAAAGACATCCAGTCCGTTCCCGGCGTCAAGAACATCATCGCAGTGGCCTCCGGCAAGGGCGGCGTGGGCAAATCCACCACCGCCGTCAACCTCGCCCTGGCGTTGCAGGCAGAAGGCGCCCGCGTGGGCATTCTCGACGCGGACATCTACGGCCCCAGCATCGGCATGATGCTCGGCGTGCCCGAAGGCAAACGCCCCGACACCCGGGAAAACAAATACTTCGTCCCTATGGAAGCCCACGGCCTTCAGGCCAACTCCATGGCGTTCGTCGTCACCGAGAAAACCCCCATGGTCTGGCGCGGCCCCATGGTCAGCGGCGCCGTCATGCAATTGCTGCAACAGACCCTGTGGAACGAACTGGACTACCTCATCCTCGACATGCCCCCGGGCACGGGCGACATTCAGCTCACCATCGCCCAGAAAGTTCCGGTAAACGGCGCCGTCATCGTCACCACGCCTCAGGACATCGCCCTGCTGGATGGTAAGAAAGGCATCGAAATGTTCCGCAAGGTGGATATATCCGTATTGGGTGTGGTGGAAAACATGAGCGTCCATATCTGCAGCAACTGCGGCCACGAAGAACCCCTCTTCGGCCACGGCGGCGGCGAACGCATCGCCGAAGAGTACGACACCACGCTGCTGGGCCAACTCCCGCTGCACCTGACCATCCGCGAACAGACCGACGGCGGCACCCCGTCTGTGGTGGCAGAACCCGATTCGGAAGTGTCGAGACGCTACAAGGACATTGCCCGCCGGGTAGGTGCAGAACTTTCCACCCGTGAAAGAAACCTGACGGGCTCTATCTCCAGTGTTTCCGTAACCGAACACTAGGCGAGCCCCACCAAAGTTTGATCGCGGCTGTGGAAAGAACGGGTTTGAAACTGTGAAAAACATGGATGTTTTTCTCAAGCCTACATGGACGTATCCACGGCGTGTTTCGAACCCGTTCTTTCCATAGCTGCAGCCCCTACGGCCGCATCGGAGAGACCTGTCAAAATTAGCGACTAGGCCTTCGACAGTCATTAAGTGAACAGGTAAACTACCGCCTCTCTTTTTTATGGATACGAGACGTCACCCATGAGCATCAAATCCGACCACTGGATTCGCCGGATGTCCCGGGATCAGGGCATGATCGAACCCTTTGAATACGATCAGGTCCGCGAAACCGAAAAAGGCCGCGTAATCTCCTACGGCACATCCAGCTACGGCTACGATGTCCGTTGCAGCAACGAATTCAAAATCTTCACCAACGTCCACTCCGCCACCGTGGACCCGAAGAACTTCGATGAAAACAGCTTCGTCAACTACACCGGCGACGTCTGCATTATCCCCCCCAACTCCTTCGCCCTGGCCCGCACCGTGGAATACTTCCGTATCCCCCGCAGCGTATTGACCATCTGCCTGGGCAAGTCCACCTACGCGCGGTGTGGCATCATCGTCAACGTCACCCCCCTGGAACCCGAGTGGGAAGGGCAGGTCACCCTGGAGTTCTCCAACACCACCAACCTGCCGGCCAAGATCTACGCCAACGAAGGCGTCGCCCAGATGCTGTTCTTCGAGTCCGACGAAATCTGCGACACCAGCTACAAAGACCGGGGCGGAAAGTACCTGGGGCAAACAGGCGTGACCCTGCCGCGAACATGAGTGGCAGTGCCGCAGGGGCTGTCTCTTATACACATCTGACGCTGCCGACGAATAGAGAGGTGTAGA
>CAJXOQ010000220.1 GCA_913057975.1 uncultured Marinobacter sp. | reverse complement strand
CGAGATAGGAGTCCGTCTCGTGGGCTCGGAGATGTGTATAAGAGACAGGGACATGTCTGGCTGGGGCGACCTTATCGTGTTCCGGGATGATGGCCGCGTCGATCCAGTTAAGGGGGAAGCCCGGTTTCATTAAAACCACCGTTTTTACCTTCCGGAGCCGGCGCAGGGATAGCAACAGGCGATGGGTACCGCTGCCGGCTGCGATAATCAGGTTTGGCGTTCCCAGGGTTTTATCCATGGCTGGGGCAACTCCAAGCAGCGCCCGCCACAAGGGCATGGGTGCTTCGGTCGCATCAATCTCACTCACGCTGGCGCCAGCCAGCACCCGAAGCCGGTTGCCCAACCCTTTCAACTGGTTGCGATGGCCGGGCTTGTTATCGGTCAGTAGCCAGACAACCGGGGCGGGTGAACCCGTGTGGGAGCGCATTCAGTTTGCGTCCTTGCTGTACAGGTTAGGATCTTCCCTGGAAGGACGGGTCTTGAAGCGGCGATGCATCCAGAGGTACTGGTCCGGGTGTTTGCGGATTTCGTTTTCGATGGTCTTGTTCACCAAGGTGGCGTCCGCCATGTCGTCTCCGGAAGGAAAGTTCTCCAGTGGAGGATGGAAGTAGATATCGTACCCTGGAGCGTGTTCCCGTCGGAAATGGCTGAACGGCACCACGGCACAGCCGCTACGGTCGGCAATGCGTGAGGTGGCGGTGATGGACCCCGCAGGCACGCCGAAAAATGGGGCAAAAACGATGCCTTTGCGGCCGTAGTCCTGATCCGTGGCGTACCAGACGATACGGTTGTTTTTGAGCTGTTTGAGCAGGCCGCGCAGGTTCCGGCTGTCCAGTGCCACCCCATAACGACGCTCCCTTGCGCGGGTCATCACCGCGTTCATCAATGGGTTGTTATGGTCGCGCTGCATCACGTCGGCCTCAATGTATTCGGTGACCAGGGCGCCCCCCAAATCAAGGGTGCTGTAGTGACCGCCCAGCAACAGGATGCCCTTGCCTCTGGCAAGGGCAGCGTCGACATGTTCAAGGCCGTGGACATGGGTAATGGGCATGAAGCTGGTGGGATTGCGGAACCAGGCCAACCCAAGCTCCATGACACCGATGCCGTTGGCGCGGAAAGACGCCTCCACCAGTGCCTGCTTGTCCGTTTCAGATAACTCCGGAAAGCAAAGGCGTATGTTCACATCGGTGATTTGCTTGCGACGGTCGGCAAAGCGATAGGCTATGTCACCAACCCGTTTGCCCAGCCACCATTGTAACTTCAGCGGCAATTGGGCGCCCAGCCACATGGCAGCGACCCCGATCCAGGTTGGCCACCAGCGCGGATGAAGGTAGCTGGTGTAGCGGGTGTCGCGAGTTCTCTGTTTAGCGGTCTTCACTCGTGTCAGTCCCTGATGATTTTTAACGGCAAGAACCGGAGTTTAGCAGGGCCATTATCCCTGGCTAAAGCCGCAATATCCGCAAGTTGCGGAAAATCATGAATTCCAGGTCGCAGACGCCGGCCACCGCTTTATGTAAAATGACCGCCGCATCGATCCGGTCCGGAGTTACCATGCTTCATTTTCTTTACTCCCTTTTTTTCCGCATTGCGCTGCCGTTTGTGCTGCTGCGCCTGTGGTGGATCGGGCGCACCAACCCCGACGCTTTCGTGCGCTGGCAGGAGCGCCTGGGGTACGTGGAGGCCTTCGATGAGCCGGTCATATGGGTTCATGCCGTATCGGTGGGTGAAACCATTGCCGCCGCCCCCCTGGTGAAAGCCTTGCTGAGGCGTAATCCTGATATCCCCATATTGATGACCGCGATGACGCCGACCGGCTCGGCCAGAGCCAGGGCTTTGTTCGGTGACCGGGTCCACTATGCTTTCTCACCATATGACACACCCGGTGCGGTGCGCCGGTTTGTTGGCCGCGTAAGGCCCCGGGCGCTTGTGATTATGGAAACTGAGCTTTGGCCCAATATGATTGCTCTTAGCCGCCAACGCGAGGTGCCCATTTTTCTCATTAATGCGCGCCTTTCCAGCCGTTCCGCGCGGGGATATGAGCGGGTGGCGTCACTGGTTCGCCCGCTGCTCCGCAGTATTAGCTGGATAGCCGCGCAAGCAGAGGAAGACGCTGGCCGGTTCCTGCGTATTGGGGCCACGCCGGAGTCGGTGTCGGTGACCGGCAGTATCAAGTTTGATGTTGAGGTCTCGGACGAAGTGCGCGCCGAATCTTCGGGGCTGAGGGCGGCGCTGGGCGCTGACCGTCCGGTTTGGATCGCAGCCAGTACCCACGACGGTGAGGATTGCCAGATATTGGAAGCTCACCAACAAATCCTCGAGCATTTCCCGAACGCATTGCTGATGATTGTGCCGCGGCATCCAGAGCGTTTTGATGATGTGGCCAGGCTCATTGACGCCATGGGGCTCTCTCTTGTCCGTCGGTCCCAGTCAGGAAGTGACGGGGGCGGAAAGGTGGGGAGCGAGGTGTATCTTGGTGACACTATGGGTGAATTGCTAATGCTGTACGGCGCCTCCGATGTGGCCTTTGTGGGCGGTTCGCTGATTGAGCGCGGCGGCCACAACCCGCTGGAGCCAGCCGCTTGGGGAATACCTGTTGTTTCCGGGCCGCACATATTCAATTTCGAAACCATTTACGACCGCCTTGATTCAGGGCAGGGGCTGTTTATTACGGATTCGGCGGAGTCTCTTGCCCGGTGCGTCGTTCATCTCTTTTCGGATAAATCTTCTGCTCAAAAGGCGGGGCACAACGCGCTGGCGGTTGTGAATGCCAACCGTGGTGCGCTCGAAAAAGTGGTCGATGGGATTGTTAAGCGGGTCTAAGGTGTGATGCCGGCGTTTTGTTATTGGCCGGGGCATGGTGCCCCGGCCTGGTTTGCATCAGTTTACTGAGAGGGGTTGTCGATGGTTTCCTGTTCGTTAGCCATGGCTTCAATCCCCGGCGCTGATGCGCTCAGCCAATTGTTCAGGTCAACCAGATCCTGAGGGCTTAGGGTGCCAGCTGCCTGTTTCAGGTTCAGGGTGTTAATCACGTAGTCGTAACGGGCATTGGCGAAGTCACGCAGTGCCACGTAATAGTTCCGTTCCGCATCCAGCACTTCCACGATGTTCCGTGTACCCACTTCGTAACCGGCACGGGTGGCATCCAATGCACTGCGGCGGGAAATGATGGTCTGTTCAAGTGCATTGGCGGCCTCAATGTTGTTGTCAATGGTCAGGAACAGGCTGCGCGTGTTTACACGTACATCGCGGCGCGCTGTATTCAGGTCATGTTCGGCAGCCGTCACCAGCGAGCGCTGTTGACGCACGCTAGCCTTCGTTCCTCCTCCTGTATATAGAGGAATATTGAGGGACAGGCCAATGACGCCCTCAGTGCCTTCTTGTGTTGTTGATAAGGCGTTGTCGAGACGAGTTTCACGATAGGAGGCGGTAAGCTCAAGCGTTGGCAAATGGCCTGACTTGGCCGCTTTCAGGTCGGACTGACTTGCGTTAAGCTGGAAAAGGGTCGTTTGAAGAGACCAGTTGTTTTTGAGGGCTCTTGACTCCCAGGATGCTGGGTTTGCCGGTTCAGGGCGCCTAAGAGGGAAGTTCTGCCGAAGGTTTTCCAGAGCGGTAGGGTAATCGCCGGTTAGTCGCGCCAGTTGTTCTTTTGCAATGTTCAGTTGATTTTCAGCAGCGATGCGTTGGCTTCTGGCATCGTCATAGCTGGCCCGCGCTTCGTATACTTCGGTTATGGCGATAAGGCCCACTTCAAAGCGTTCCTGGGCCTGATCATATTGGCGCTGAATGGCAGCTTCAGTTGCTCTCGCGGTGGTAACTGTATCCTGAGCCCGCAAAACATTGAAATAGGCGGTTGCTGCATCGAGAATCAGTTGTTGTTGGGACAGGTTGTATTGGGCTTCAGCAGCCTTTGTTTGGAATTGGCTGGCTTCGTATGTAAACCAGTCGCTGGCCTGGAATATAGGTTGGCTCAACTCAACGCCGTAACGATAAGCCTTGTAGCTGTCACCCGAAAAAAACTGTCGCGCCAACTCATCGTTCCCTGAGCCGCTGAATGCGTTATGGGGCTCAAAATCTGTGTGGTTTACTGACCCTGTTGCCGTGATTTGCGGCAGCAGGGAGCTTTTACTGACGTCAACGGCAGCTTGCTGCGCCTGGAACTGAGCCTGAGCCGATGCAATGCCGGAATCATAGGAGAGTGCTTTCTCGTACGTTTCAACCAGATCCATGGATAGTGCAGGCTGGGCTGCGAGCAGTCCAATCAGCCCGGAAAGCAGTCGTTTCTTCATGATGTCTCCTGTTTGTGAATCACCCGGCGTGTTGGAATGCCTGGCCACATATGTTCAGATAGCCATTGAGCGTTTCAGGCTCGTCATTATGGACAATAATCGGCCTGAGCTCTACACTTGCAGTCGGCACTGATTGTAAGTGTCAATTACATTGATTTCGCGTCTTGACGGGGTGCTGGCGTCAGAACATCTGACCGCCGGCTGAGATTGCCATGCAGAACCCGCAACCTGATCCGGATAATACCGGCGTAGGGATTTGAGACAATATGCTGCAACGACACAGAACCGTTCTGTGATCACTGCCCGTCATACGCGACCCGTATACCTAATCAACCCCGGGGACGCACTATGACAACAATACCTTCCTATCTCAGCGATTCAGCAAAAGTCGATTCTGCAGCCATCAAGCCGCTGCCCCAGTCCCGAAAAATCTACGTTCAGGGTAGCCGACCTGATATTCGGGTGCCCATGAGGGAAATTACTGTGGGCGATACGCCGACCGACATGGGTGGCGAGAAAAATGCGCCCGTTGCCGTTTATGACACCTCCGGTCCGTACAGCGACCCTGAAGCCACCATTGACCTGCGTAAGGGGCTCAAGCCCATCCGTTCGGCCTGGATTGAGGAGCGCGGAGATGTAGAGCAGCTATCCGATTACACCTCTGAATTCACGCGTCGCCGGATGAAAGACCCCCTGCTGGACCCACTCCGTTTTATGGACGAGCGCAAGCCTCTGAGGGCCAAGCCCGGCAAGAACGTCAGCCAGATGCACTATGCCCGCCAGGGGATCATCACGCCGGAAATGGAATTCATCGCCATTCGCGAGAATATGAAGCTGCAGGAAGCCCGGGAGCAGGGGCTCCTGAAAGATCAGCATCCGGGCCAGTCATTCGGAGCGTCTCTGCCGCAGGAAATTACCCCTGAGTTTGTACGGGACGAAGTTGCTCGGGGCCGAGCGATCATTCCCAATAACATCAACCACCCGGAAACAGAACCGATGATCATCGGCCGCAACTTCCTGGTGAAGATCAACGGCAACATCGGCAACTCAGCGGTCAGCTCTTCCATCGAGGAAGAAGTCGAAAAGCTTACCTTGGGCACCCGTTGGGGCTCTGACACCATCATGGATCTGTCTACCGGCAAGAATATCCATGAAACCCGTGAATGGATTATCCGCAACTCGCCGGTTCCCATCGGCACCGTGCCCATCTACCAGGCATTGGAAAAAGTCGGCGGCGCTGCCGAAGACCTGACCTGGGAGATTTTCCGTGACACGCTGATTGAACAAGCAGAGCAGGGCGTCGACTACTTCACCATCCACGCTGGCGTGCGTCTGCACCATGTGCCGATGACGGCCAAGCGTACCACCTGTCTCTTATACACATCTGACGCTGCCGACGAATAGAGAGG
>CAJXOQ010000219.1 GCA_913057975.1 uncultured Marinobacter sp. | reverse complement strand
TGTGTATAAGAGACAGAGCCTGTTGGTGTGGTGCACTCTAGCCGGCTAGTAGCGGTGCCACGGCGAGGTAGGACTTCCTTCCCGAAAAACGCTACAAGCACGTCCGTGTGCGCTTGGGCTCCGCCATCCATGGCTCCGCACATTTTCGGGAAGGAAGTCCTACCCCGCCTGATTCAGCCTCTGGAGTTATCGAAACAGATTACGCTGCGCCAGTGCACCCTATGCTTACAACTCCAACATCGATAACCACAGCTATCAATAAAAATCGCCTAACAGCGATATCTGAAAGTTCAAACCGGTGCGGTGGTGGCTCCCTCCCAAAAATGTGCGGAGCCATGGATGGCGGAGCCCAAGCGTACATGGATGTACTAGAAGCGTTTTTTGGGAGGGAGCCACCACCGCACCGAAGCACCATACTATCAGGCTAGAACAGAATCAGACCAAGAACCAAAGTTAAAGGCCAACTACCTCAGAGTGAATAGCCTCCAACGCAGCCAGAGGATCAGCAGCCTGCGTAATCGGGCGGCCGATGACCAAGTAGTCGGAACCGGCTTTGAGGGCATCTGTAGGCGTCATGATGCGTTGCTGGTCGCCCTTGTCGGCAGACAGCGGACGGATGCCCGGGGTGACCAGTTTGAAATCCTTGCCCTGCTCTGCTTTCAACGCCGGCGCTTCCTGTGCGGAGCAGACGACGCCGTCCAGGCCGCAGTTGCGGGTCAGAGTTGCCAGGCGGGATACCTGGGCTTCCGGGGAATCCGTGATACCGATACCGGCAAGATCCTCCGGCCCCATGCTGGTCAGCACAGTAACGGCAATCAGCAGTGGCCGATCCTTGCCGAAGCTTTCCAGGCGGTCGCGGCAAGCGGTCATCATTTTCTCACCGCCGGAGGCATGTACGTTCACCATCCAGACACCCAGATCCGCCGCGGCCGCTACGGCTGCGGACGTTGTGTTCGGGATGTCGTGAAACTTCAAATCCAGGAAGACGTCGAAGCCGCGGCTCTGCAGGTCACGAACCAGAGCCGGCCCTGAACGGGTAAACAACTCTTTGCCGACTTTAAGGCGACATTTCCCGGGGTCCAGTTGATCAACCAGAGCCAACGCGGGCTGATCAGAGGGGAAATCCAGGGCAACGATGATTTTGGGATTATCGGGGGTTTGCACAGTCAGTTTCCTGCAGAATATCGTGTTTTCGGGTTATTCAGCTTCCACGCCCTGGATTGGGCGAACGGTTTCCCACTGCTTGCAACTGGGGCACAGCCAATGCAATTGCTGTCCGGAGAAACCGCAGTTTACACATCGGTATACCGGGCGGTTGGCGAGTATCAAGTGGCCGATGCGACTGACCAGGCGGCCTTCGTCCGTCGTCATGCCTTTTTCATAGCCCGCCAGTTCCACCAGGCGCAGCAGACCGCGGACGCTGGGGCGAACTTCCAGTTCCCGCCGCAGTAACTCGATTGCAGCCATGCGGCCGGATGTGCGCTCTACGGCTTCAACCAGCGCCAGCAGCAAGCTTGTGCTCGGCCAGGCTTCGTAGAACTTGCCTAGCTTCTTGACCAGACGACCAACATCGCCGTGTTCGCGTTCAAGCTTCATCAGCCGGTCTACCGCTTCTGAGCCGAACTCTGGGTTCTGATCGAAGACTTTCAAGCTTTGGCTGGCTGCGTCCCGGTAGCTGCCCTGGCGAATGAGCAACTTCATCATGATAAACGTGGCCCGGACACAGGAACGATCGTACTCCAGCGCTTCCTTGGATAGCTTTTGTGCCATCCAGCGGTCGTCGTGCTTGAGGGCATCCTCAGCCTGCTCGCAGGTTATATAGGCCAGCATTTTGTACATGCGGGCATCGTGGTCGCCGGTCGTCAATGTACGGGCGACCTGCCCTGCCTTACCCCATTCCTTTTCCTGCTGATACAGCTCGATCAGTTGTAATGAAGACTTACGGCCGTACTCCCTGTCACCCATCAGTTGATGAAGCAACGCTTCTGCCCTGTCCAGAAGGCCTGCATTCAGGTAGTCAATGGCCAGCTCGTAGGTAACCTGCTGAGAGTATCGTGGCGGCAGCTCCGGTCGGGCAAGGAGGTTCTGGTGAATCAGAATGGCCCGGTCGGTCTCGCCCTTGTGGCGGAAATGGGCGCCGATAGAGAGGTGCAGCCCCACCGTTTCCTTGTTCACAGCCAGGGACTGAACGAAGTTCTCAACCGCCTGATCGGAATAGTTGGTGAACAGAAATTGCAGACGATCCTTGACGGATTCCTCATCGGAGATGGGTGTTTTGGAGCGTTCCCTGGTGCTGCCCATTCGCCCCACAAACCAGCCAGCGGCCACCGCAACCGTTAACAGCAGCCATTGAAGCACTATATCCATTAAAGCGTCCAGTCGTTCTGGGCCCTGGATTTCTCCAATGCCTGCTCAGTACGAGCAAGTCGTTTTTCAAGGTTACGGCGGGAAACCGATGTGCGAACGGTTGCAAGCATGGTAATCAGAACTCCGATCAAAGCGCCGATCACAAAAGACAGGATAATCCAGACGGCAACACCGTGAGGCTGAGTCTCAAAGAGCAGGAAATTGAGGGAGACCGCCATCTGATTATTCAGGGAGAAAACAAGTGCTACCAGAACCAGAACCAATACCAGCAGAATGAGAAGGACCTTCTGAAATCCGGCCATAGTCGCAATGCTCCACACGGACCTGGTTGTTTATCTCAGGACCTGGTTAACGTCTTTCCCCAAGAGGGTAATCAGAAGCCCTTTTTAAGGCTATCGTTTACCTGCTCGCGCAACTCCTTGCCTGGCTTGAAGTGCGGAACAAATTTGGCCGGTAATTGCACGGCTTCCCCGGTTTTCGGGTTACGCCCGGTTCTGGCTGCGCGATGGTGCAACGAGAAACTACCAAAACCCCGGATCTCGATTCGCTGGCCATCCGCCAGTGATTGAGACATGTGTTCGATAATCGTTTTCACAGCCAGTTCCACATCCTTCACTGAAAGCTGCGTCTGCTTGGACGCAATCAGCTCTACCAGTTCAGATTTCGTCATTGGGCTCATCCCTCTTTACATTATTATCGGATAGCCGGTTACCAGCTCCTTGCCACTAGTTTAGCCAAACCAGAAAAAAACACAAAAAAACGGGCTCTTAGAGCCCGTTTTTTTCATACCAACCGGAAATGTTATTCCTTGTTGGCGTTTTGCTGCTGCATCTGCTCTTTGATGAGATCACCGATGGTGGTCGCACCAGAGGAAGATTCAGCCGCTTTGGCGCGAACACCTTCCAGCGCCTGCTTGTCGTCTTCAACGTCCTTGGACTTCACAGACAGGTTGATGACGCGGTTCTTGCGGTCGATGCTGATGATCTTCGCTTCAACTTCGTCGCCTTCGTTCAGCGCGTTGCGTGCGTCTTCAACACGGTCACGGCTGATTTCAGAGGCTTTCAGGACCGCTTCAACTTCGTCGTTCAGGGTGATGGTCGCGGCTTTTGCGTCAACCGCAGATACCGTGCCCTTCACGATGGAGCCCTTGTCGTTCAGCTGTACAAATTCGGCGAACGGATCGCTTTCCAGCTGCTTGATGCCCAGGGAGATGCGCTCACGCTCGGGATCAACAGACAGGATAACGGTTTCAACTTCGTCGCCCTTCTTGTATTCACGGACGGCTTCTTCGCCAGTCTCGTTCCAGCTGATGTCTGACAGGTGAACCAGACCATCGATGCCGCCGTCCAGGCCGATGAAGATACCAAAGTCAGTGATTGACTTGATCTTGCCGGAGATACGGTCGCCTTTGTTGAACTTGCTGGAGAAATCTTCCCACGGGTTAGCAACACACTGCTTGATACCCAGGGAGATACGACGACGCTCTTCGTCGATGTCCAGAATCATCACGCCCACTTCGTCGCCAACCTGAACGACTTTGGACGGATGAATGTTCTTGTTGGTCCAGTCCATTTCGGACACGTGAACCAGGCCTTCAACGCCTTCTTCCAGCTCAGCGAAGCAGCCGTAGTCGGTCAGGTTGGTTACACGTGCAGTAACCTTGGTACCTTCCGGATAACGACCCTTGATATCCACCCAGGGATCTTCGCCCAACTGCTTCAGACCCAGTGAAACGCGGTTGCGCTCACGGTCAAACTTCAGAACCTTGACGTTGATCTCGTCGCCGACATTGACGATTTCGCTCGGATGCTTGATGCGCTTCCAGGCCATATCGGTGATGTGCAGCAGGCCGTCAACACCGCCCAGATCTACGAACGCGCCGTAGTCGGTCAGGTTCTTGACGATACCCTTGATTTCCAGACCTTCGGTCAGGGTTTCGAGCAGAGCTTCACGCTCAGCACTGTTTTCAGCTTCCAGAACGGCGCGGCGGGAAACAACCACGTTGTTACGCTTCTGGTCGAGCTTGATAACCTTGAATTCGAGTTCCTTGTTCTCCAGGTGCGCGGTATCGCGAACCGGGCGAACATCTACCAGCGAACCAGGCAGGAAGGCACGGATGCCGGCCAGATCGACGGTGAAACCACCCTTGACCTTGCCATTGATAACACCCTTAACCACTTCTTCAGCTTCGAAGGACTTCTCAAGTACCTTCCAGGCTTCTGCGCGCTTGGCTTTCTCACGGGACAGACGGGTTTCACCGAAGCCGTCTTCCACAGCGTCGAGAGCTACGTCAACAACGTCGCCGATAGCAACTTCCAACTCGCCTTTTTCATTGAGGAACTGGGAGGCGGGGATAACACCTTCGGACTTCAGTCCGGCGTTAACGGTGACCCAGTCGTTATCGACGTCTACAACGGTTCCCTGGACGATGGAACCTGGTTGCATGTCAATTTCTTTTAGGCTTTCTTCAAAAAGATCCGCAAAGCTCTCGCTCATTATGTGTCCTATGTGATCAACGCAAGTTTACTCCGTGCTACCAGCAACACGGTCTGTTAGTTTCAATCCGGATCCAGCCAGTGGCTGGCCGATAACGCCGAACCCGGAATTTCAACAACAAAAAGGTGTAGTCAGGCCTGACCTGCTGCGGCCATAACCCTGACTAGCACCTCTTCTATACTCAACCCCGTCGAATCAATGACTTGCGCATCGTCTGCAGGCTTGAGCGGGGCGGCGGCGCGGTTCATATCCCGCTCATCGCGCACCCGTATCTCCTTTAAAAGGGCGTCAATATTAACATCGACCCCGGCGTCCTTCAACTGGCTGTAGCGTCTTTGCGCACGCTCTTCGGCACTGGCTGTCAGGAAGATCTTCACCGGCGCATCCGGAAACACCACCGTTCCCATGTCACGGCCGTCCGCGACCAGCCCGGGAGGCTTCTGGAAATCGCGCTGGCGCTGCAACAGGGCGTCGCGCACCGGCTGCATGACAGCCACCTTCGAAGCATTATCGCCACAGGTCTCTGTACGTATATCTGCGGTGACGTCAACACCAGCCATCAGTACCTTTGCCGGCTCACCTGGCGGAGTCGGTTCAAACGCCACATCGAGGCTGGCGGCGACTTTTACCAGGGACGGCTCATCATCCAGGGACACGCCCTGTCGCTCTGCTGCCAGCGCGGTGAGGCGATAAAGCGCACCGCTATCCAGCAGGTGCCATCCAAGCCGGCGGGCGAGCATCTGGGTAATGGTGCCCTTACCGGAACCGCCAGGGCCATCCACGGTAATAACCGGAGCCTTGCTTTCAGCCATTATTCAGCCTGTCTCTTATACACATCTCCGAGCCCACGAGACGGACTCCTATCTC
>CAJXOQ010000218.1 GCA_913057975.1 uncultured Marinobacter sp. | reverse complement strand
ACGAGATAGGAGTCCGTCTCGTGGGCTCGGAGATGTGTATAAGAGACAGGATTGTGGTCGTCCACTTTCCGGCTGTATGTCTCTGGCGTCTCGAAGCTCTCTACTGTATAGCCCAACTGCTCCAGCCAACTCTGCAGAAAATCCGACTGATTACGATCATCTTCAATGACGGCAATGCGATGGTGGCTTTTTGTGGCCGCCCGAACCGTCGTTACCGCTTGGATGGGTGTCGCGGTGTGGATTGCCTTCTCTATGGCGCCCTCCAGATTGTCGAGGGACGTCTCGATTGCATGTCGCTCATCCACCGTTACATCCAGTTTGTTCAGCACTTTCTGCAAGTGAACTTCCAGAATCTGGGCGGAGTGGCTAATGTCCGGCAACTGAAAGGTCGCACCACTGCCGTATAACTTGTGAGCACACAGGGCCATAGCAGCCAGCGATCTCGATTCCCAACTGACGTGCTGCAACTGTTGCCAGGACGCATGAAGCTCTTCCAGACGCGCGGGAAGACTTTCAATGTATCGCCGCCTCAGCTCTTGGCCCTTTGGTCCCAGGTCGACACCTGCCATTGTTGAACCTCATCTACTATGCATGGATGATATGAGAATGAACCCGGTCTCACGTTGTAGCTATACGTTGGAGTAAACGAGAATCCGATAGCAATGGTTTCAAACATCTCTGAAACTGCCACACCTCGCCGTCAGGCACAATGGGCAGGGAGGAGTAACTCTCGAACCTTAACCCGCCGTTCAGGCCTGGATCGACCGTATAAAATCGCTACCGGAATACCTCGGGATACCAGGGATTAAATAAGGTTGAAGACTCCACGGCGATAACAATCATCGCTATGCTTTGATCTGGGTGGTAGAACAATGCAATCTACGCAGATCCAGGCATTTAAATCGTCCTGTCTTGGAATGGAGTCTGTACATGCAGCCAAAAGACGTCGTGAAGCAGTTCATCGCCGATACCCGAGCTCATCGCTTTGATGAGGCAAAAGCGTGGCTGGTTGCCGATGGGTTTGAATATGTGGGGCCAAACATGCATTTCCTCAGTCCGGATGACATGTTGTCCTATCAGTTCGGGATGGCTGCTATCCAGAAAGACCTGGTCCTCCGACAGCTCAGTGCCGACGGGGAGCACGTATTCGCGATTCTGGATTACCGGACCAACTTTGAACCAATTGGGGATGTGCGGCTGGCCGTCTGGTTCCGCGTGCGCAACGATAAGATCCAGACGGTTGAAGCTTTCTACAATGCTGCCGTGGTTGAAAACATGCTGGGAGGCAACCTGCCTTCGGCCCACTGACATTAGTGTACGTAATCTTTAGGATAGGAGCTAAAAATGCCAAGGAAGACATTGCACAATATCAGTTTGTTCGTACTTTCCACCTTCCCTGCCCTGGCTTTGGCCGGCCAGCCCACATCAGCAGACTACCTCGACAGCAAGCCTTTGCTTCTGGAAATCCACTACTGTGACTGCCCGGCCACCAAACCAGGTGGCACTCCAGGCGATGTGCTGCCGGAGTTTCTGGATGAGTCGAGGGTTCTACGGGTGGGAACAGTCACAACCGAACACCGTCACTTTGTTGCTTCGCGGGCGCTATCCATGGGATATGAGATCAGCCCTGTGAAAAAGCCCTCTGGCTCATTTCAGCTCACCTATGCCAGTGAATACACAACCCATGATGGCAAACTCTCAGGCCAAGGGACGCTGTTACTGGAAACCGGCCAATGGGTGAGTCTTTTCGAATCCCATCATCAAACTGAAACCGAGGCGAAACATGTCAGTGTTGCGCTTCGGCTAGTGGATCAATGAACTGGCGTCGTTGATCGGCCAGGATCATGTTTCCGGCAATGCTGAACGCGCCTCGAAGTAATCCGCCGATTTTACCTCTTCGTTCATGCTGGCGAGCCCCAGCTTTCGAAGCTCTGAGGTTTCCATCGCTTTTTTCATCAGCATCCGGCTATTACGCCCGGAGTTGGGGAACACGCTCTGCCCGGCTCGAAGTTCAAGTGTAACGCCACTTTCTGTGTCCGTCGGAAGGTTTCGAAGGCGCTGATACATGTCTTTGTGTTTGTCGTCTGCGGGGTTTGTCACGAGCAACACAAACGCACTGGTTGAATGGCGCGCCAGGTAGGTTCCTTCATCGATGGCTGTCCTCACACTTCTGGCCAGGGCAGCTATTGCGTCTTCAGCTTGGTTGTCGGGAATCTCCCGATGGTTGGCAACATCCAGGTAGAGCACGGCGAACGCGTGTTTGTCGGTTTCACTCCTTGCCAGCTCCCTGACCAGATGATTCGCCAGGCTGGCCCGGTTGGGCAGTTCTGTGGTCGAATCGTACAATGCTTTGCGCTCGACACGCCGGGATTCCTCCAGCGCCTGGATTTCAGCGTTCCGGCGTTGCTTGACGTCATTGGCGGAGGCAAAAAGAGCGATCAGGATCAATACGCCACTGAACAGGGCCAGAGGGGCGCCCAGCCAATCACCCGATAGCAGATTGTCTGCGGCGGGCATGGCGTTTTCAGGATAGATCATGGCAGCCATGCCAGTGTAGTGCATACCACAGATCGCCACACCCATCGCCAGGGCGGCGCCGAGCTGGAGGGCGGTTCCTTTCAGGCCTTGTATTGACTGCAAGCGGCGGCAAATGAACATGGCCACACCCGAGGCCCCGACCGCAATGACAACGGAAGCACTGAACAGAACCGGGTCGTAGCGCATCCCCGGCTCCATCTCCATGGCCGCCATGCCGACGTAATGCATGGACGTAATACCGCCGCCCATGAACAGGCTGCCGATAACGATCTGCAGCGGGCCCGCGCGGTCCTTGCCGATGATATGCAGGGCCAGTCCCGAAGCACCCACAGCGGCAACCCAGGAAATCAGGGTAATGGTGAGGTCGTAGCTCATTTCCATCGGCATCACATAGGCCTGCATACCTACGAAATGCATGACCCAGACCCCAGTTCCCATCGTCAGAGCCCCGAGCGCCAGCCATAGCCTGGCTTTTGCCTGTTCGAGCGTTGCAAGCTGTGCGCCGAAGTAGAGCGCGCTGTACGATGCCAGTACCGCAACCACAAAGGATGCGGCAACCAGGGTGTAATCGTAATATCCCGTCATTCTGAAACCCGTTTTTCTGGATGAACACTGTTCACGACCGGTTTCGCCAATGGCCAAACTGCCGTGAAATGAGAAATTCATCAGAGATACGGGGCTCTTGCGCTACCGTTTCATCGACAATGTGAATTTTCGTGAAATGTCTAACGGGGACAGCGGATTACCACTGCTCCCGGTCTTCCGCGCTTTCCTCAGCTTCTACCTCGGCCTTGCGTTCCTGGATCTTTTTCATCTTTTCGTCAGAGATCTTCATACTGTTGGCGCTGTCCCGCAGCACAAAGAGGCTGCCGACCACCAGGGCCAGCGCGACGATGACAAAAACCCATCCGATAAGTGGCATGGCTTGGCTCCTTCATTGAACCCATTTACCTTATAGTGGACCACACGCCTTCAACCCGACAACCGGATTCCGGAAATTACGATGTCCTTCTCCAGAATTTACAATCAGGCAGCCGCCCGCAAAGGCGGCGAAGTCGAGCTACGCGCCATATTGCCCCGGGTTGCGGCGCCCGGTGAGCTTGAAGCCATGGGTGACGACCGTTACCTGTCCGAGGTCACCCGCTGTGTCTTCAAGGCCGGTTTTGTGTGGCGAGTGATCGAGAACAAGTGGCCGGGGTTTGAAGATGCCTTCAAGGGGTTCGTGCCGCTGTACTGGCAGCAGATTCCGCCAGAAGTGCTGGAGGAACTGGCACAGGATGAACGCATTGTGCGCAACATGCAGAAAATTCGCACGGTACCGGACAACGCCCGGATGATTGTGGATGGCGCCCGTGAGCACGGTGGCTTTGGAGCCTTTCTGAGCCAGTGGCCTTCGCACGATCAGGTCGGCTTGCTGATGTGGTTCAAACGCCACGGTGCCCGCCTCGGCGGCAACACCGCCCAATATTTCCTGCGTCGGGTAGGCTGGGATGGGTTTATCCTGTCGTCGGATGTGGCCGCCGGGTTGTATCGGGAGGAACGGCTGGATGCCAGCCCCGGCAGCAAAAAGGCCTTGATGCAGGCACAGCAGGCCTTCAACGACTGGCATAAGGAAACTGGCCTGCCCTACAGCCACCTGTCGCGAATTCTGTCTTACTCAGTGGGAGATTAGATGCGTTCCGCCCTGTTAATACTCGCCCTTTGGTTGATGACCTCCACGCTTTCTCTGGTCCACGCCAACCCGTTGCTTGAGTCGGTGAAAACCGTGGAGCAGCGCCTGGACGCACGCGTGGGCATTGCCCTCTATGATTCCGGGACTGGAGAATCCTGGGACTATCACGGCGATGACCGTTTCCCCATCACAAGCACCTTCAAAACCCTGGCCTGTGCGGCGTTGCTGGCAAAGGTGGATAACGGCACTGTTGATCTGGATCGGCGAGTGATCTTCAGCAAGGACGATCTGGTGACCTATTCACCGGTCACTGAGACACGTGCAGGGGAAGAGGCAGGTATGAGTTTGCGGGAGCTGTGTGAAGCGACCATGGCCACCAGCGACAACACCGCCGCCAATCTGGTACTGGAGGCCATTGATGGCCCCGACGGTGTTACCGCGTATGCACGCGATCTGGGCGATACCGTTACGCGGCTGGACCGGATGGAAACCTCACTCAATGAGGCCACGCCGGGTGACCTGCGAGATACCACAAGTCCCAAGGCGATGGTCGCTAACCTCCGCAAATTGGTACTTGGTGAGGCACTATCCGAAGGTTCCCGGGATACTCTGGTTACCTGGCTCAAAGGCAACCGAGTCAGTGATAACTTGCTCCGGGCTGCGATACCACTGGACTGGAAAATCGGAGACCGTTCTGGAGCCGGCGGCCACGGTTCCCGTTCAATTACTGCCGTGCTGTGGCCGCCCCATCGCCCGCCTCTGGTGATCGCGATCTATATAACGCAAACCGGTGCGTCTTTTGATGCACGCAATGGCGCTATCAGAGACCTCGGGGACGCCATTGTGAAGCACCTCTGACCGCCCCCCCGGGAGGCACCATCGGCAACTTCGTGGACGACGTGAAAGTATCGCTCAGGTCCCTGAACCAGGCCCGCTCGCGCCGATGGGGCTTGGCCAGAGCTTTTGCCATCATCGCCCGCCAATGGCAGGATAAGCGTTTTCCGTTGTCATGCTGACGGGCGCTATGAATCCCACCATTGAACTTCTTAAATCACACCGTTCGATCCGCAAGTTCCAGAACCGCAGGATTCCCCGTGAGCTCTTCGAGGAACTGATTCGGGCCGGCCAGAGCGCCGCTACGTCCAGCCATGTGCAGGCCTACTCCATTATCCACGTGGTCGATCCAAAGAACCGTGAGGCCCTGGCCGAGTTGAGTGGTGGCCAACGCTATGTGGCGGAAAGTTCGGATTTTCTGGTGTTCTGCGCGGACATGAAACGGGCCACGGATGCCGCAGAGCGCGCAGGTGCCGAGGTGGTCCGCGGGATGACCGAGCAGTTGCTGGTGGCTAGCATCGATACCGCCCTGGTGGCCCAGAATGTTGCCACAGCGGCAGAATCGGAGGGACTGGGCCTGTGTTATATCGGGGGCATTCGCAACAACCCAGCGGAGGTCAGCGAGTTACTACGTCTGCCGGAGCATGTATATCCGGTGTTCGGCATGTGCCTGGGATATCCGGACCAGGCACCCGAGGTGAAACCGAGACTGCCACTGGCGTCCATCCTCAAAGAGGATTATTACCAGAGCGAACGCGACGCGGAACTGGTGGCGGAATTCGACACCACCATGAACACTTATTACCAGGCCCGCACCTGTCTCTTATACACATCTCCGAGCCCACGAGACGGACTCCTATCTCG
>CAJXOQ010000217.1 GCA_913057975.1 uncultured Marinobacter sp. | reverse complement strand
CGAGATAGGAGTCCGTCTCGTGGGCTCGGAGATGTGTATAAGAGACAGCAATATCGCCTTTCACCTTTTGCGGTGGTTCAAAAAACTGCGCGCTCTCGCGAATTCCGCACTCGTCGGGCTTGCTTGCATCACCCAGTTCCTCGTAGATCGCGTTTCTTCTGGACATTTCAATACGACTGCGTACGGGAACCATGTTGTGAAGATCCGATGCAATCTGCCGGTACCTGTCGTCATCGTCGCATTGACTGCTGGTGCCACACCCAAGCGCACTGCGAACCTCTGCCAGAGGGTATACATAGCCTTCCGTAAGGACAAAACCTTTGCTCTTGAATGGCGTGCCGCAGAAGAAGGAGTTGCCACCCTGGGCATACAGGTTGCCCCAGAATTCGTTTTTCACAACGGTATCCGGATCACTGAAGCGGGTGTTCTGGCTAATGACGAGAGACGGGATAAGCAAGGCCGCCAGTGCGACCAAAACAACGTTTTTAGTTTTCATGGGCCATTTATACCTCTCAGCGCGTGAGAGCGCCTTTGCTGATCGGGCCATGAAGGGCAGTAATTAAAGCTGGCCAGTCAGAAAAATGACGGTTCATTCATTGATATTGAGAAGTATGCCACAGAGGCTCCGTCGGGAAAGAGCCTCTGTGTGGCTATTTGTGGCATTATGTTAACCGGTTAACACTTTACTTCTTTCGGTTACGTATATTCTGGTAGCCCTTTCTTAAATCTTCGCCCAACTTATGAGCGGTCTGGCGCGCCTCTTTTGACGCGTCTTCGGCATCGTGAAGAATGTAATCGAGTTTGCTGCGAAACCGTTCCCAGTCCTTCTCCAGATCGTCCCACTCGTCTTTCACGTCTTCATGGGCCAGATGCATCTGAACCCGCGCTTCGTCACGGTACTGTTTAATTTTTTCAGACAGCTTTTTCAGTTCGTCCTGGAAGCCCATATTATGCACCTCCTTTAACAGTTAACGATTATACGATGCTACCGAATGTCGAAAACTGTCAAGCAGGATTGACGGCTATTTCACAGCCTCATGCGCGCCTTGCAAGCAAGGTGATCAGGTCATGCAGGTAGTGCCAGGGGGAGAGCGTATCAAAGCCTTTGGCGGCTCTGTCGGTGGTGCTGCAGAGCTCCAGTGCGCTGTTGAGTTGGTGACGGTTCAGGCGTTTTGCCGCTTGTTCAACGGCCCTTGCGCGCTGGGGCTGGAATACGCCGCGTTTCTTCAGGAAGCCGGTGGTATTTTCCCGTTTGGCAGCGGCGATATTCAGCTCCATGGTGAGGTTCAGGTCCCGTGTCAGCACCGCCAGCAATCCCAGCGGGTTCTCGCCTTCCTGCTGAAGAACACCGACGATTTTGCGGGCGTGGGCGGCCCGGCCGGCGAGGAGTTCTGTCACCAGTTCAAAGCCGTTGAAGCGGGAGCTGTCCTGAACAGCCTGTTCCACGACGTCTTCGTCGATGGTGGCGCCGGAATCCAGCAACGCCAGGCGATCCAGTTCCTGGCTCGCTGCCAGGAGGTTACCCTCGAGTCGTTCCGCCAGAATGTCCAGTGCACCGCGGGTGAGGCTGAGGCCATGGTTGCGAGCCCGCTGTTGCAGCCAGCCGGGGAATTTATCAGTATCAATAGGCCAAACCGGCACGTGTACGCCTTTGTCCTGCAACTCCTTGTACCACTTCCGTCGGGTTTCGGCGGCGTCCAGTCGTGCGCTGATCAGTAGCAGTACAATGTCGTCGGGAGGATTCTTTAGAACGCTTTCAAGAATCGCACGGCCATCACCCAGTTTCCCGGTAGGCAGGTGTATTTCGATACGGCGTTTCTCGGCAAACAGCGACAGCGCACCAAACTCTTCGCCTACGCGGTTCCAGTCCAGTTGCTGGTCAGCGTGGAAAGTTACCCGGTCCTGATAACCTGCTTCTCGCGCGGTCTTCCGGATCTGGTCGCAGCATTCCTGAACCAGTAGGGGCTCATCGCCCGACACCAGGTAGACTGGCGACAGACCTTTTTGGAGAAGCTGAGGGAGCTGGTGGGCCTGGGTCTTCATGGCTGACCATTGTCTTGATGACGTGCCTGTTCCGCTTCCTTCTTTATCCGTTCTATGCGTGCACGGTCAAGGGGCGCCAGGCGAAAGATGATTTGCTGGGCGAGACGGTCGTAGAGCTGATCCCGAAGGGCTTCTTCCTCCCGTTGCTTGGCCAGTACATTGGTTTCGTCGTAGCGGTAGGTTTCGCTGCTGCTGAGGTCAGCTGGCGCTATCAGCGGAACCTTGTCGGACGTCAGCACTTCAATATCCACCGTTTGCCGAAGTGTATACTCAGCTGCGGCGGCGGTTACTGTAATGGCACTGGCCCGGCGTTCCTGGCGGAAGTTGCTGATGTTAAGCACATGATCGGCGTCCTCGGCGGGCTGAAGGTCGATATTGCCCAACTCCAGTTGTTCCTTCACTGAGCGACACAGTTGTTCAGGTATATTGCGGGAGCAATCAACTGCAAGCGGCTGTAATGCGGATGACACCGGTGGAGCGCCTCGCAACTGAAACCCGCACCCTGACACCAGAAGTGAAAGGGTGAGGCCAGCCAGAAGTGTCTTAGGGGAGCTGGCCAGGAGGTTCATATCAGTTCGCTACCACGTTCACGAGTTTGCCGGGCACAACGATGACCTTTCGCACGGTTTTACCCTCAGTGAAACGGACAACGTTCTCATTTTCGAGTGCCAGAGCCTCCAGTGCGCTCTTTTCAATGTTCGCCGGAACGTCAGCCTTGGCCCGGACCTTACCGTTCACCTGCAGGACGACCTGAATCTCGCTGCGAACCATGGCGTCGTTGTCAGCCTCGGGCCAGGGCGCGTCGACCACAGGCTCGTCGTGCCCCAGTGCGTGCCACAACTGGTGACAGATGTGAGGAACGATTGGAGACAGGACGAGTACCGCGGTCTCCAGCGCTTCCTGTCGAATCGCCAGACTCTGGGGCTCATCGCCAGTCAGTTTGCTGACATCGTTGAGCAGTTCCATCACAGCTGCGATGGAGGTGTTGAACGTCAACCGTCTGCTGACATCGTCGCTCACTTTGGCGATGGTCTCATGGGTCTTGCGCCGAAGATTGCGCTGGCCTTCACCGAGGTTGGCAGCGTCCAGGGCAGGGGCCGTTCCGCTTTCAGTGTGTTCGCTCACCATGCGCCACAGGCGTTTAAGAAAACGATGGGCACCCTCAACGCCGCTGTCGGACCATTCCAGGGACTGCTCCGGAGGCGCTGCAAACATCATGAACAGACGCACGGTATCGGCGCCGTGTTCATCAATAATGGCCTGGGGATCAATTCCGTTGTTCTTGGACTTGGACATTTTGGTCACACCACCGGCCACCACCGGTTGTCCGTCGTCTTTGTGAACGGCACGCACCACCTGGCCCTTATCGTCCTTCTCGGTGACGACATCCGCTGGCGAGATCCAGATCTTGCCACCGTTGGCGTCTTCACGGTAATAGGTTTCGGCAAGCACCATGCCCTGGCACAGCAGGCGGTTAAACGGCTCGGAGCTGTTGACCAGTCCCACGTCCCGCAGCAGTTTGTGGAAGAAGCGGGCGTACAACAGGTGCAGAATGGCGTGCTCGATGCCGCCGATATATTGATCCACCGGCAGCCAGTAGTTGGCGGCGGCGGGGTCCAGCATGCCCTTGTCGTAGTTGGGGCTGCAGAAGCGGGCGTAGTACCAGGACGACTCCATAAATGTGTCAAAGGTGTCTGTTTCCAGCGTGGCCGGCTGGCCTTCAAAGCTGGTCTTTGCCCATTTCGGATCTGCCTTGATGGGAGATTGGACGCCGTCCATCTCCACGTCTTCGGGCAGTGTGATCGGCAACTGATCGTCCGGTACCGGGCGTTCGGTGCCATCGTCCAGGGTCATCATCGGAATCGGAGCGCCCCAGTAGCGCTGGCGTGACACGCCCCAGTCCCGGAGGCGATAGTTAACTGTGCGCTTGCCAATCCCGCTTTCTTCCAGGTGATCTGCGATCGCGTCAAACGCTTCCGCGCTGGTCAGGCCGTTGTATTTTCCGGAGGATACCAGCACGCCTTTTTCGGTGAAGGCACGCTCCTGAACGTCGATTTCGCGGCTGTCCGTGGCGGCAATAACCTGCTTGATGGGCAGGCGATACTTGAGCGCGAACTCGTGGTCACGGTCATCATGGCCGGGCACCGCCATCAATGCGCCAGTGCCATACTCCATGAGCACGAAGTTGGCGACGTAAACAGGAATCTCTTCCTGCGTCAGCGGATGAATGGCCTTGTAACCGGTATCAATGCCTTTCTTTTCCATGGTTGCCATGTCGGCTTCGGCAACCTTGCTGTTGCGGCAGTGCTCGACAAATTCCGCTACTTCGCGATAGCGCTCGGAAGCGGCCTTGGCAACGGGGTGTTCGGCGGCCACGGCCATGTAAGTCACGCCCATGAGTGTGTCCGGGCGGGTGGTGTAGACGTCCAATGCGTCCTCGCGGCCTTTGAGGGGGAAGGTCAGCTCGGTACCCACGGATTTGCCGATCCAGTTACGCTGCATGGTCTTGACCTGCTCAGGCCAGTCCTCCAGCTCGTCCAGGTCATTCAGCAATTCTTCGGCGTAGTCGGTAATGCGGATAAACCACTGGGGAATCTTTTTCTGTTCGACCAACGCGCCGGAGCGCCAGCCGCGGCCATCAACCACCTGTTCATTGGCCAGCACCGTCTGGTCAATGGGGTCCCAGTTGACGGTGGACATCTTCTTGTACACCAGGCCTTTTTCGTAAAGGCGGGCGAAGAACCATTGCTCCCAGCGGTAGTAGTCCGGTTTGCAGGTGGCCAGCTCGCGGTTCCAGTCGTAACCGAAGCCCAGTTGCTTGAGCTGGTTTTTCATATAGGCAATATTGGCGTGGGTCCACTTCGCGGGCGCGGTCTTGTTGGCAATGGCGGCGTTTTCTGCTGGCAGCCCAAACGCATCCCAGCCCATGGGCTGCATGACGTTTTTGCCCTGCATGCGTTGGTAGCGGGAGACCACGTCGCCGATGGTGTAGTTGCGTACGTGCCCCATGTGCAGTTTGCCGCTGGGGTAGGGGAACATGGACAGGCAGTAGTATTTGGGTTTGCCCGGTTCTTCCTTCACCGTGAACGTGTTGTTTTCTTCCCAATAGGTACGGGCTTTCTGTTCAACATCGCGCGGATTGTATTGCTGGTCCATTCCTGCCATTACCAAAGTTACCCTGTATCAAAAAAGATGTGCGAAGCGGCCGGACATTCTAACGCACACAAGGCTTAACAGGTAGTCTGCCAATTTGCCGATACTGTGCCATGCTTGGGGTGAAGGCGGGCAGGTGCGGCTGACTGGGGCACGCTGTGAATACATCCCTGTAGGCTCGTAAAAAACATCCCTGTTTTTGTCAAGCGTACAGGGATGTATTCACAGCGTGCCCTGATCAGCCATAGCCACTCCGACCGTACACCATGAGGGAGCAGTCATGACCGAACCAGAACGCAATCATCTCTCAGGCAGGGCTCTCGAGGCCTACGACCGCATGCTGGAACGGGTCCAGGCCCGGCTCAGTGATATGGAGAACACAACTCGCGATACCCTGAAAGAGGAAATCGAGCGGGCCGTGGAGTTCGAGTATGAACTGGCAGAGATGACCCGCGAAGAAGCGGACCTGCTTGGTGCGTATCTACAGCGGGACCTTGAACACCTGCTGCATTTCGTGGAAGAAACCGGCGAAGGCCTGAAGGAATGGTTGCAACTGGATATCTCACTGCTGGAGCACCAGTTGGCGGATATGCTGTTCTCGGTGGCGGATAAGACCCGACTGGATACGCTGGAGCTGAACCAGAAACTGGAAAACCACGAGCCCAGCCAGTATATCAGCGGCGAAGTGGCCACGGCCGGCATGTTCAAATGCTGTCTCTTATACACATCTCCGAGCCCACGAGACGGACTCCTATCTC
>CAJXOQ010000216.1 GCA_913057975.1 uncultured Marinobacter sp. | reverse complement strand
AGATAGGAGTCCGTCTCGTGGGCTCGGAGATGTGTATAAGAGACAGTCTTTGAGGTCGGTGGCTCGTCACACTATAGTTGCTCGTCGTGAAAGCTTTCCGCGCAAAGAGCTAAAGAATCTTATCGATACGAGTGTCCGCAATCAGAATGTGGTGAGGGTCCTACCGTTTTCGGATCGACTGTAAGGCCCGAGCCCATTTCTCCAACTCCTCGAGCATCGCTTTCCCGGAACCTTCGTGGTGCTCACTTGCCTGGAACGCCTTATTTTCATCCAGCAGATTCCAGGGCATTTGAACCATCACACCCTCCATCATTGGCATCATCTTCAGTGTCGTTACCAACTGTTTTGCGAGTTGCGCCGAGCGCAGGCCTCCGGATACGCCACCGTAGCTCACGAAGCCGCATGGCTTGTAGTTCCACTCGGTGTACACGTAATCCAGCGCGTTTGTGAAGGAGGGGGGAGGGCAATAGTTGTACTCGGGGATAACGTAGACGTACGCATCAGCTGCATCGACGCTTTTTGACCACGCCTTGGTATGATCATGCTCGTATTTCTGTAACCGCGGATGATTTGGTTCGTTGTAGACCGGCAGTTCAAAGTCTGCCAGGTCGATAAGCTCGGACTCAAATCGTCCGTCGGCATTGGCGAACTCGTCGAACCATTTAGCGATCGATGGACCAACCCTTCCAGGGCGCGTGCTGCAGATGATTGTTTGAAGTTTCAGAGCCATAGCAAAAATCTCCTGGTTTTTTCGTAAACGTGATTCACATGAAGCATGGATTAGGGGAGACTTCCTGTCAGCCCCTTAAAGCCAGTGCCTGCTTATTACCTCCCTAGAGAGCGCCGAATTTTCCTGATTGAAAGTCGAGCATGGCCTTTTTAATTTCTCCCTCTGTATTCATCACAAAGGGTCCATAGCCTACGACCGGCTCATCAATGGGTTCGCCACTCAACACAAGCAACCGAGCGTCATTATTGGACTCCAGCACAATCTCTTGCCCTTCTCTGTCCAGGTTCGCAAGCTCTGCCTCACGCAACACATCGGTGTCATTGATCTGAACTGAACCGTTCAGCACTGCCACCAAGGTGGTGTGGCCTTCGGGTATCGGCAAATTCACACGGGCACCAGGCTCCAGCCTTAGATCCCACACATTGATTGGCGTGAATGTATTGGCAGGTCCTTTATGCTCAAGATACTCACCAGCAATGACTCGGAGCGTTCCACCATCATCTTCCAGGGACACGCGAGGGATATCCTTATTGAGTAACGTCTGGTAAGCCGCCGGCGTGTCCTTTGCCGATGCAGGTAAGTTGACCCAGAGCTGCACCATATCCAGCAAACCACCTTGCTCAGTGAATTGTTGTGAATGGAACTCCTCGTGAACGATACCCCCGCCAGCGGTCATCCACTGAACGTCTCCCTCACCAATGAGCCCTCCTGCGCCCGAGGTATCCCTGTGTTCCAGCTCACCGCTGTACACCACTGTCACGGTCTCAAAGCCTCGATGAGGGTGTTGACCAACCCCCCGAGGACGTTGAGCCGGAGGAAATTCCGATGGCCCGGCGTAATCCAGTAGCAGAAACGGTGAAATATTCGAGGCGCCCATCCGATCGTAGGAGAAGAGCGAACGAACCGGAAAGCCATCACCCACCCAATGACCACGAGGGGGGCCGTACGTTGTCAGAATCTTTTTCACTTTGACCTCCTAACGGGTCCATCGACCCAACGTTTTTACAGCATCAATGTGACGATAAAACAGCGTACGGGCCCTGAATAGATAGCAATATTCGCACTCAGTGTTCTATTTCTAGAACGTTCGCCGCCCGACACAACCAGACCGGACGGCGCCGTTTGACTGAATCAGTCAATCATTATCGGTTTGAGTCCAGCGCCTCATTGTTCTGGACCACCTCTTGCGCTCTGGCGTAGCTTTCGATGAGCAATTGGTAGGCAGGGAAGATATAGGTATAGGCTTCCGCCCATGCCTGCGCATCATCACGATGCCAGGTTTTTTGCAGCTCCGAGGCGACCGCAGCGGTGTCCATCGGGACCACGCCGGCCTGGACAACTCGAGCCATGGTGATCTCTTGGGCCATCTTGCTGTAGGTGCCGGAAGCGTCGACGACCGCGAAGACTTTATAGCCTTCAGCAACGGCGCTAATCGCAGGGAAGGCCATGCACACGCTAGTGATTGTCCCTGCAATAATCAGCGTTTTGCGACCGGTTGCTTCAACCGCCGCAACAAAGTCCGGGTTATCCCAGGCATTGATTTCACCTTTGCGTGCCACGTATTGCGCATGGGGCGCGTTTTCGTGAATCTCCGGTATCAGTGGGCCGTTGGGGCCCTGGGGGACAGATGCCGTAGTGATTACGGGCAGTTTGGACAGTGTGGCAATTTTAGCCAGTGCGGTGGCACGAGCTCGAAGTTCGGTCATGGGCATGTCACCGATGGTCTGAAACAAACCGCTTTGGTGGTCAATCAGAAGCAGGACGGCGTCGTCTGGATCAATAACCGGGCGCTGACCGTTAAAGTTTGCGGGAGAAGTCATGATGATATTCCCTGTATCAAGATTCGATGGGTTGGGGGAGGTATTCGCAGGAAGAACACGAATACCCCGTCATTGCGCTATTGCTTCTCAGGCAAAGTGTTGTAACTGGTAATCAGGTTTCGGTAGTCAGGGATGTGGTTTGAGAACAGGGCTCCGAGCCCCTCGATATCGTTGCGCCAGTCACGATGCAGCTCACAAGCCAGCCCGAACCAGGTCATCAGTTGGGCACCGGCCTGCGACATCCGATCCCAGGCGGAGTGCCGGGTCAGTTCGTTGAACGTCCCGGAGGCGTCCGTCACCACGAATACTTCATAGCCTTCGGCCAGCGCCGAGAGTGCCGGGAAAGCAACACATACTTCGGTCACGACGCCGGCGATGATCAGTTGCTTCTTGCCTGTATCCTTAACGGCCTTCACAAAATCCTCATTGTCCCAGGCATTAATCTGCCCCGGGCGGGCGATGTAAGGGGCAGAGGGAAACTGTTCTTTCAGTTCCGGAACCAATGGACCGTTGGGGCCGGTCTCAAAGCTGGTTGTCAGAATCGTTGGAAGCCTAAAGTATTGAGCCAGATCACCCATCGCCAATACATTGTTCTTAAACTTGTCAGGGTCAATATCGCGGACCAAGGAGAGCAGGCCGGTCTGATGATCTACCATCAGTACCGCAGCATCGTTTTTATCGAGTCGAACATAGGGTTTACTCATGACTTTCTCCTTTCTGGGCTAAGACGGCGCAACGCACCGTCGTCGTTGGCCCTCTTCCACTGGCACTGGAAAAGGGAATAAATTTAACGATAGTTCAGTCAGGGTGGCCTTAGTAGGCACCAATTCTTATACTTATAGTCCTATATATAGGACGATCGCATATGCAGGATCTGAACGATCTTTTTTACTTCGTAAAGGTGGTAGAACACGGCGGATTTGCGCCGGCGGGCAGGGCACTTGGGTTACCCAAATCCAAGTTGAGCCGGCGCGTCGCAGAGCTCGAGAGCCGACTTGATACCCGGCTGATCAATCGCTCACCGCGTGTCTTCACCGTCACAGAGTTGGGGAAAGAGTATTATCGCCACTGCGTGGCAATGCTGGTCGAGGCCGATGCGGCACAGGAAGTCATCGATCATTCCCGCTCCGAACCAGTGGGCTCGATACGGGTGAGCTGCCCGTCGGGAATCATCTATTTTCTGGTGGCGCCGCTGATCGTCCGGTTTATGCAGCAGTATCCGAAAGTGAAAATCGAGATGGAAGCAACGAGCCGGCGGATCGATGTTGTCAGGGAAGGATTCGATGTTGCCTTGCGAGTAAGGTATCCACCGCTCGAAGACAGTGACTTAACGATGAAAGTATTGTCCAAAAGTCCCCAGTGCCTGATGGCTGCGCCGGAAGTGGTTACCCAGTATCCGAAGACAATCACACCCGATGATCTATCAAAACTCCCCAGTATCGATTTCGAACAATGGGATGGGCAGCATGTCTGGTGCCTGGATGGACCCGCTGGTGCGTCCGTTAAAATTCACCACCAGCCACGCCTGGTTACCGATGACGTCTTTACGTTGCTCAAAGCTGCTGTGGGTGGTTTAGGTGTGGTAAAAATGCCGCTCATCGTCGGTGGGCAGGACCTGATTGACGGCAATCTCGTCAGCATCTTACCGGACTGGCGACCTCGCGGAGGTATTTTCCACGCTGTTTTCCCATCGCGCCGAGGACTGCTTCCGGCTGTAAGAGCGTTTCTGGACTTCCTGGCCGACTCAGTTGAGGACGTGGATTTCAGGTTACCGAAAGAAAGCTGGGCCAAAAATCATCACCTGAGGTGATAACCGCTATCCGCGCAGGGAATTAGTCAGAAGCGATCAAAAAACGCACAATTTATCCAGATTGGTGGCCTTTTGAGGCGACCGAATTGGAGCTAATTATGAGCGTTTCTAAGACTTCCCGTTTTGCGTCCTATCTTATGGTTTTGGGCTTGCTGTGCTCAAGCCAAGCTGTGGCCGACGAAAACTCTTCACTCGCAAACTACACATCACCCATTCTGATATCAGCGCCCTTTATTCCAGGACATGTTGATGAATCCGGTCAGGGTGTTAACCAACGTCGGGTATCAGACGCGCTGAAAAGTTGCGGGTTTGAGGCCGAATTCAGGGTGACTCCGTTTGGCCGTCATCTTAGGATGTTTGAAGATTTTGAAGATGTAGATGCGGTTATGACGGTTCCGACCAGCTATCCTATCAGCGGCTTCCGATCGACCGTTTACGCCCAATACCAGCCAGCACTGATTATCCACCAGGCGCTTGGAGAAGGTAGTCGAAGCTCCCTTATCAACCAGGATCTGCGAGTTGTAACCTTTCGCCACGCGCCACAAATTTTGGGGCTTGGGCAATTCGGGTTCACAGTTGTTGAGGAAATCACCGACCTCCGACTGCACCTGCCCATGTTACTGCTCAAGCGGGTAGATGCCATTATTGGTGATCCCGCGGTCATCATCGCCACCATGAGCTTAGAAGACAGATTGGATGATTCTGAGTCTTCGGCATCACGTAGCCTGAAGATCAAGGAGTACTTTCCACCCACTCAATATCAAATGGCCTTCAAAAACCAATTCCACCGCGATGCATTTAACCGGTGCTGGCAAGGCGTGGCAATTTCTCACCAGAACATCATTTCAGATGACATATCGAATTCACTATAACAATTAGTTTTTTGTTATTGGCGCTGGCGATCATAGCCCCATTGCCGACCCACCGTCTTTAAGCGAATCGAAAGGTAATTGGCCAGTAACTCCGGCCTTGGCCATAGTCTCGATTTGGGGCACAAGCAGGTCAAAATCATGAATGCCAGAACTGTGAAAGACATCGCCTGAAGCGATTAAAAATTCAGTCATCATTTTCCGTGATGACAAAGATACCGCAACGGAATTATTCAACCTCCCGAAAACTTCCAATAATCCTCTGCAGATGTCGCGAGTTGCGGCATCGGCAAGGGCTTGGTTAAACCACGATTGATCCAGCCAGCTTGCCCAATAACCTGCATATCTTGAAGTTGGGAGGGGGAATGAACGGCCAAACGAACTGCCCTTCGACGGGGTCCAGCTGGCAGCCTGCTGCAATGACCGATGCCGCTGACCAGAAATGGTACAAGCCAATCATCTCCGTAAACGCCGACAACAGCGGCAACAGGTACGTTTACAAGGCTTTCAGATTCTCCCGGGGCCTACTCGGGAATTACTTCAGATTTCTCGCGTCCCACGAATTCAGGATGCTGAGAAATGTCGAGCACCTAGATTTCACGCCTGATCAAGTCAGTCGGCCATCAGACGCTTCGCCTACCATCCATTATCGTCTGATCGAGGGCAGGCCGGTAAAGGAAATTGCGGCAGGCAAAGGTGTACCTGTCTCTTATACACATCTCCGAGCCCACGAGACGGACTCCTA
>CAJXOQ010000215.1 GCA_913057975.1 uncultured Marinobacter sp. | reverse complement strand
GTTGTTGATTCACACCGCCAGGCAAGCCGAAGCGATTCGCAAACAACTGCAGGCGAAACACGGCAACAACCTTCTGGTCGGATTTGCCATGCGATATGGCAACCCGGGAATCCCCAAGGTGCTTGATGAAATGCAGGCGCAGGGGGTTCGCCGGTTGCTGGTATTGCCCCTGTATCCCCAGTATTCCGCCTCAACCTCCGCCTCGACGTTCGATGCCATTGCCCATAATTTTACCCGTCGGCGCTGGCTTCCCGATCTGAGGTTTGTGTCCCACTACCCGGACTACCCACCTTACATTGAGGCTATGGCAAGCCATATCCAGGCGCACTGGGACAAGCATGGGCGCCACCAGAAACTGATCCTCTCCTATCACGGGGTTCCCCTGAAGTACCTTGAGCGCGGCGACCCGTACCACTGTGAGTGCCACAAGACTTCCCGCCTGCTGGCAGAACGGCTTGGCCTCGGAAAGGATGAATACCTGACCACCTTCCAGTCACGTTTTGGCCGGGAAGAGTGGCTGCAGCCCTATACCGACGAAACCCTTAAAGCACTGCCCCAAAAAGGCGTAACATCTATAGATGTGTTCTGCCCCGGTTTTTCAGCGGACTGCCTCGAAACCATCGAAGAGATTGACGAGGAAAACCGTGAATACTTCATGGAAGCCGGCGGCGAGGGTTTCAGCTATATTTCGGCCCTCAATGCCACACCGGGACATATCGACGCCCTGACGCAGCTGATTGAAGAAAACCTGCAGGGCTGGCAGGTGCCGCGCAATGAACCCGAAGAACTGGCAGAGAGGGTCAGGCTCGCGGAGGAACAGAGACAGGCCCAGTACCCGGGCCGGGAGCTGTGAGATGAAACTGAACTGTGACTTGGGGGAAAGCTACGGTGCCTGGCGTATGGGCGAGGACGATCAGGTGATGCCCCTTATCGATATGGCCAACGTCGCCTGCGGCTTTCACGCCGGAGACCCTTCGGTCATGCAGAAAACCGTGGCCCTGGCAGCGAAGCACGGAGTAGAGATCGGCGCCCACCCCTCTTATCACGACCTCGCCGGGTTTGGCCGCCGCTCCATCAGCCACAGCCCCGAGGAAATTCACGCCCTGATCCTCTATCAGCTTGGCGCGCTACAGGGGCTATGTCGGGCCGAGGGCCTGACACTGTCTTACGTAAAACCCCACGGTGCCCTGAACAACGACATGATGCGGGACATGAGCACCCTGGAAGCCGTTATGGCCGCGATTAGAAGCTATCAGCAGGATTTGCCGCTGATGCTCCCGGTAACGGTCAAACACGAACAACACCGCAAACTGGCAGACTATGTCGGCCTTCCCATCCTACTGGAAGCCTTTGCCGACCGCGCCTACGACGATGAGGGCCAGTTGGTGTCCCGTCGCCTTCCAGGGGCCGTACATCAGTCTGCAGACAAGATCGTCAATCAGGCGGTGTCGTTCGCTAAAAACGGTGGGGTCTACAGTTCATCCGGTAACTGGCTGACACTGCCGGCCGACAGCCTGTGCGTACACGGTGACAATGAGGCGGCGCTGAGTGGCATTCGGGCGATTCGCAAAGCATTGGCCACGAATTAGAAGCACTAACGAAACAGTTTGAAAGGATACGGGAAATATCAGGGAAGGAAGAGAAAGTGGCGGTGGGCCAGGGATTCGAACCCCGGGAAGGCTACTAACCTTCGGCGGTTTTCAAGACCGCTGCATTCAGCCGCTCTGCCAGCCCACCGTTTTCTCCACAGCCGTCATTGCGACAGCGGGGAGCATGATACCGGAATCACCTGCTCTGTCAACGCCCTGCAAAAATTCCGAGCAGGAATTGGTACCCCACAAGGGGTATAAATTGAAGTTAATGGAAATCAGAGGGAATCTTTACCTCTCATTAGAGTCAGAAACGATTGAAAGTTAGGAATTCGCCATTATGATGGAGTAAGAACTGGGATGCGGAGCATCATGCATTTCCGCGCCACACTAGCCGTTTAAATATGGCTGTTTAAAACCGGAGAAGATTCAGAATGGAAAACAGACAGTATAACGCTCAGCAAAATCGAGGCCTCACGGTTAATCGTGGCTCTGGCACAGCCGCCATCAGCCCTGAAGCGTCGAAAGTTCTGCGCAACACTTATAGCCTGCTCGCTATGACCTTGCTGTTCAGTGCCGTGATGGCTGGCGTTTCCATGTCTATCGGACTGGGACAAGGTGCAGGCCTTATCTGTATGCTGGGAGCTCTTGCCCTGGTGTGGCTGGTCCTGCCAAGAACCGCTAACAGTTCTGCCGGTATTGGTGTGGTATTCGCGTTCACAGGCCTTCTCGGTCTCGCGCTTGGACCTACCCTGACCTACTATCTGGCCATGTCCAATGGCGGTCAAATCGTAATGCAAGCACTGGGCGGAACCGCGGTTGTGTTCTTTGCCCTCTCAGGCTATGTCCTGACCACCAAGAAAGACTTCAGCTTCATGCGCGGCATACTGATCGCCGGCCTGGTTGTCGTGCTTGTAGCATTGGTTGGTTCGCTGGTCGCTGGCATGTTCGGTGTTGATATCAGCACTTTCAGCCTTGCTATCAGTGCGGCCATCGTGTTCCTGATGTCTGGCTTCATCCTGTATGACACAAGTCGGATTGTGAACGGTGGCGAGACCAACTATCTCATGGCGACAACGGGGCTTTACCTGAATATCTACAACCTGTTTGTGAGCCTGCTTCACCTCATTGGCGCATTTTCCAACGAATGAGCAGCAGCTTGCCAGAACAGACAAAAACCCCGGCACCTGCCGGGGTTTTTACGTTGGTGATTACCGGAGCGCCCTACTCGTCTCAGGCCCCGCAAACAGCCCTTCACTTTGCTCGTGCTGCGTTGGCAGCCAATAAGCGCATTGATCGGATATTCCTCTATGGCGATGGTGTTCATCTGGCGTCCAGCCTCTGCGTGCCGCCATCCGACGAACTGAACCTCTCTGAAGCTTGGGCTGCTTTCCTTAACGAGAACAACATTCCCGGGGTTGCCTGTATTGCCTCTGCTCTCCGGCGAGGCCTTGTCAACGGGCCCGAAAAACAGCGCTATGAACTGCCCGCTTCCAACCTGCGGCCACCCTTTGAAATAGCCGGGCTGGGCGAGTGGGTAGACAGCGCAGCTTCTGAATCCTGCGTCCTATACTTCCATCAGGGAGGCTGACGATGAGCACGCTGATCATTATTGACCAGTCGCCCTACGGCTCCTGGAAAGGCCGGGAAGCGCTGGACATGGCCTTCTCCCTTGCTGCGTTTGATCAACCCGTGTCTCTGCTTTTCTGCGGTGCCGGGGTGAACTGGCTGCGCAAAGGACAGGATCCCGCGACGATTCAGCAAAAATCCATTGAACGGAATCTGTCTGCAGCGCCGATTTTCGGGGTTGAGGCCCTGCTTGCGGACAGCGTTGCCTGCGACCAGTATGGTCTTACCAAAACCGACCTGCTCGACCATGTCTCCATCATGGACTTTCGCCCGGAACTGACCGACCGATTTGATCACGTAGCGTTTGCAGGCTAGGAACTGAATCAATGAACACATATAAAACCCTGCACATCCTCAACAAGACACCGGATCACAGCCGCTCCAGACTTTGTTTCTCGGCTTTCGGGCCAGGGGACGGATTGCTGCTGACGGAGGATGGCGTTCTGACAGTTACCCAAAGCTTGGGGATAGAGAGTGACCGATGTTTTGCGCTGGCACCGGACCTTGAAGCACGCGGGCTTTCATCACAGATCAGCAGCGATCAAATAGTGTCATTTGAAGATATGGTAAATCTGACCGCCTCTGCTGAAAATGTCATTTGCTGGTGACCCCATGACAGACACCGCTATGCCGAAACGAAACAACGAAGGTTTTCTGGAAAGCGCAGAAGACTGGAGCCCGAAGGTTGCTGAAGCGATTGCGTGTGAGGATGGCATTGACCTTTCCGAAAATCACTGGGAAATCATCGAATTCCTGAGAACATTTTACAAACAATATGAAATATCACCACCTTCAAACAGGTTGTTTGTAAAAGCGGTCAAGGAGGCGTTTGACGAGGAAAAAGGCAATAGCATTTACCTGATGCAGCTATTTCCCGGCACACCGGCCAAAACGGCCTGCCGCATAGCCGGCCTGCCAAGGCCGACGAACTGTCTATGAATCCTTTCGGGGCTTTCTACCGGGGTCAGACACCTCACCCAGAAAACTACTGAGGCCATTCTCGAACAGTCCTGAACCGAACCGAAGGAACTGGCGTGTAGACTCTTTCGCCGTGCTCTCCGGCAATTCCCGAAGGGTTTCTTCCACACCTTCCCGTACACCCTGCCTGACCCTGGGCTCTATCTCCCGCGACGCATCAATCAGCTCTGCCACCTTGCGATCAAGATGTGGTCGCACAATACCGAACCAGAAGCCTGCCAGCACCGAAAGTACAACGCATCCTGTTACCAAAGCCTGTATCGCGATTGCCCATCCAAAATCCATACTGCCCTCCCGGTCAGCTCATTGCGCAAGGAACCGTGTCCCAGGCGCCTAGTTTAATACGTTGCTTATGATCAAAAACTGAAGCGCACCGGCCAGGGAACCCAATATTCCCCCAACCAGCATGAGTTGAATCTCTTCCTCTCGAAATGCCGGCCGCAGGATATCCTGAAACTCTGCCGGCGCCAGCGACTTCATCTGCCCGGCCAGCACCCCGGCCACCACCGGTGCCCGTTCGCGGTTGAACGCTGGGTCCCCGAAGACATCACTGGTGGCCAGCACCGCCTTATGGTTCATGGCTTTTTTAAGTTCGGTGTACCCCGTCATACCAACAGTAACTTGGGCGCCGAGCTTCATGACCATCGAGTTGTCCAGCAGTGGCCTCAAATGCTTCTGGATAATCGCCCGTGTACGGTCCCCACGGTTGCCGTTGATCATGGCGTCAGCGACTTTCTCAACGGTGATGAGCTCCTCCGCCACCAACCTGGCCCACACGTCGCTGATCTCCGGCTGGCGTTGCAGGAACAGGCCCTGCAACCGCCAGAACAGGAAGCGCCGGGGTTTGAGCGGGCGGAAAATGAGGTTGATGGCAATCCAGTTGGTCAGGAACCCCACTGCAAAGCCACCGACCGGCAACAGCCATGGCTCGGGATAACGGACCCAGGCAGGGGCCAGTAAAGCGCCCAGCAGGCCGCCAATGATCGCACCTCGATTGATAACCGACCGCAGTTCCACCGAGCCCGCTTCCCTGAAAATCCGGTTCATCAGGTCCGGATGCGTTTTCAGCTCCCGGCTCAGCAATACCTTCAGGTCGACGAGGTCATTGAGATCATCCCCGAAGTCCTCCACCAGGGATTCTATTCTCGACGGTAGTTGTTCCCGACCCCACCGATAAATGCGGCTCTTCATGAACAGAGGGAGGTTGTCCCAAAGCACTGGTTGGATTTCATACATCACTTCATCAATGTATTCGTCCATGCGGGGGTTTACCTGGGAAATCACCTGCTCAACGATTCGTTGTGGCTCCAGCTGCTGATAGACGGCGTTCAGATCACCAAACTGCTGCAGGGTGCGGTCAATACAGATATGGGCCATCTTCTCGGCCTTGCGGGGAATCACTCCCTGCCAGCCAATAACGCCGATACCCACAAACTGGATGGGATTGAATGACATCTGAATCGCCAGCCAATTGGTAAACCAGCCGACAACAGCTGCCATGAGTGGCACAGAGAACAGTGCTACATCAACCAAGACAAACCCCAGTGTGTGATTGGCGGGCACGGTGGTGAGGACGCGCCGTAATGTTGTATGACGGGCATATTACCCATCGTTCGATTCAGATTATGGAACTGATAATGAAGTAAATCGAATTACTCGACATTGGCCGTGCCGCCACAGCGACGACGATAGCGCGGCACGCATAGTACTGACAAATAGTACTGACAAACAGGAGCTTACAAGCAGGGACTGACAAACACCTGCAACAAAATCGAGTAGGAGGGGGAGTTACCTCCCCCGTCCTCTCACACCACCGGGCATAC
>CAJXOQ010000214.1 GCA_913057975.1 uncultured Marinobacter sp. | reverse complement strand
GATGTGTATAAGAGACAGGAGGCTGGAACACGAACAGCCTGACGCCATCATCAGCGACATCCGCATGCCCGGCGTCGACGGGATCACCCTGCTCTCCCAGATCGTGGACGCTCACCCGGATCTACCGGTGATCATCATGACCGCCCATTCCGACCTGGAAAGCGCGGTGACCAGCTACCAGACCGGCGCCTTCGAATACCTTCCAAAACCGTTCGATGTGGACGACGCCGTTGCGCTGGCGAAGCGGGCCGTCGCTCACAGCCACGAACGCCGGGCCACCTCGGAACCGCAAGCGGAAAGCGCCCAGCGGAATGCCGAAATCATCGGTGAAGCACCGGCGATGCAGGAAGTGTTCAGGGCCATAGGCCGGCTGTCCCATTCCAACATTACCGTCCTGATCAATGGTGAAAGTGGTACCGGTAAGGAATTGGTCGCCCAGGCCCTTCACAACCACAGCCCCCGGGCAAGCCACCCTTTTATCGCGCTGAACATGGCCGCGATTCCAAAGGACCTTATTGAGTCTGAGCTGTTTGGCCATGAGAAAGGCGCTTTCACCGGCGCGGCCGCCGCAAGACAGGGCCGATTTGAACAGTCCAATGGCGGCACCCTGTTCCTCGACGAGATCGGTGATATGCCCGCCGACACCCAGACACGGCTATTGCGGGTACTGGCCGATGGTGAGTTCTATCGGGTGGGCGGCACCACGCCCATCAAGGTGGACGTCCGCATCATCGCCGCCACGCACCAGGATCTGGAAAAACTCGTACAGGCGGGCACCTTCAGGGAAGATCTGTTCCATCGCCTGAACGTCATCCGCGTGCATCTACCAAAACTTGCGGAACGCCGGGAGGATATCCCGCGGCTGATGGAACACTTCCTCAAGAGTGCAGCCCGGGAACTGGCAGTGGAAACCAAAATACTGCGCCCGGAAGCCGAGGAATACCTCACCACCCTGCCCTGGCCCGGCAACGTCCGCCAACTTGAGAACACCTGCCGCTGGCTGACAGTGATGGCCAGTGGGCGCGAGGTTCACATCGATGACCTGCCGCCGGAGCTCGTTCAACAGGCAGAGGCTCCCGCAACTGGCCAGACCTGGCAGGAAGGCCTGCGCAACTGGTCGGAACAGGAACTCAAACGCGGCCACAAAGGCATTCTGGATACCGCCGTGCCGGAGTTTGAACGCATCATGATTGAGACCGCGTTGAAGCACACCGGTGGGCGCCGGCGTGATGCCTCCATACTTCTGGGCTGGGGGCGGAATACCCTGACGCGGAAGATCAATGAGCTCGGAATGGATCATCCGGAGGGGGAGGAGGACTAAGCGCTCCCCTTCCGCTATTTTTCTTGCCAGTAGATCACCCGGTCGTGGCCACGGTAGACGCCGAAGGTCGCCAGGGCTGAAGGATCCTCAAGTGAGCCATCACCGTTGAAGTCGTCCCTTAGCCAGTCAGCTATGGCCCACGTCAGTGTGTCTGTTCCCTGCGAACCCGCCGGCGCCAGCCGGAGCGGGCCAGCCTCTCCAGCATTGAAAGTACCGGAATCTGAAGCCAGGGTATGGTGTGCCGCGGTGCCACCGATATTGTCTGTGGCCCAGCCCGTGCAACTGTCAGCCGTGTTTACCACAAATCGGGAGCCATTCCAGTATTCCACGTGGAAGGGCATCGGCAGTTCGTCAATGTTCTCCGGACCAGACACGTTTTCCATAGACAGGCGCCCGTAGCGCACGTCGAAATTCGCGGCCGGTGTAAAGAGGTAGGGGGCGCCAGCGCCAACCACTCCGTCCGAATCCACGATATCAGTAACACTGTATTCCAAAGCGGGGTCAAACAAGGGAACGCGAGCTTCCGGGACCTTATTGTAGGTGACCGTGTCATCACTGGCATAGTCAAACTGCAACAGGCCAGGGTCAGGTTCATCAACCCTTAACGTTCCGCCCCCCGAAACGACAGTGACCGCCAGCGGACTACCATCGCGGTTCAACACACTGGAATCAGCCGCAGGTGCTGTTCGACTGATTCCTGCGGTGGAAAGCCGTTGAAAACCCAGCTCTGTGTAGTTCAGCGTCCGATTCCCTTCAACGGATACCGGTTCAATCGTCAGACTCGGAACCAGTTCCCACGCCATGTCCAGACCGATGTAAGAAAACGACGTTGCCACTGTACATTCCGCTTCCAGTTCGCCCGGATCCACGGTCACCTCAAAACGGTCAGGGTAAAAACGACCGGTTGGCTCACTGCTCCCCCCCGGCGCCGTCAGGCCCAGATAAGTGCCCGTGTCAGGGGCTGCCTTGAACCGAAACACGCCCACTTCCGACACATTGGCACTGACTGTCTCAGTGGCATCCGCCGAACGAGTGTGAGAATAGCTAGACGGCGTGACCACACCATCATCGCCCTCCGAAGGAGCAACAACCTCCGACGACAGGGGAATGTTCAGCAGACGGAAATTGGGCGTTACCGAGTTGCCCTCGCAGAGGTTACTGTCACCATCTCTTTGCCAGCCGACGGCCGTTATCGACAGGTTGAAGTCTTCCTCAGCTTTTACGAACAAGGGGCAGGAGGCATCACCTGCCGCACATTCGCCGCCTGTGCGAACGCACAAGCCCGCCGGCACACTGACAAACTGGTCCGAACCGGGCATCACCAGACCCTCGTCGTCCGTTGCCGCAGAACCGCGATACTCGGCGTTCAGTTGCATATTACCGGCATCAGGATATCGAACATCGATTTCCGCAATGCCATCAGCGCCAAAATCCAGATCAAGTACCGTAGGATTGCTACCGTCACCACTGATATCGCCACCATCCACAGAAAGGGCACGGCTGACAGGGCGACCATTAGGGCCAGGGTCTACGTAGGTTGACCAGAAACGAACCGGCTTCTCAACGTTCTCAAACGCGGGCACGCAGGCTTGGGTTACGTTGTCCCGCTGCACCGCCTGCACTTCAATGGGGCCGGATGGGCGGTGGGAAGTCAGGCTCGGTATCTCGAAGGCCAGCCCCGAGTCAAAAAACTCGATCTCACAATTCGCCGCCGACAGATTGCCTGCACCTACCTGACACAGCGTCACCGCTTGGGGGCGTGTAGAGGGGCGGGAACCAATAACGTCCAGCTCAACGACGCCAGCAACTCTATTTGCCAGGATTGCCTCCCCGGTCCCCCCGGAAAAACTGACAACGTTACCGCCCTGCCAGCCGTCCAGAGGCTCGAGAGTTGCCTCAACCGGATCAGTGAACAGTTGATCGCAACTGGCATTGGCGCAGGCGCGGACGGTGACCGTTTCAGGCTGGCACGTAAGCGCCACCCCATCATGGCGGATTTCGAAATGATCCACTTGCTCACCCACCGGATTAAGCTTGAGCGCACATAGCTGAAACTGGTCGAGCTCATGGATGTTGGTTGCCCCGCCGGTGGAGCCCGTCAGCGACAGCAGGAAGTTCTCCGGCACCGCCGGCTGCCCTGGCTCGTTCAACGCATTGAACGGTCGGATTAGCATGTCGTAGTTGTTGCCGGTACCGGTCAGGTCCCGCTCTACCGACACAATGGCTTCTCCGGATTCCCTGGAGTCAATAATGATGCGATAGCGCTGGGCGTCCGGGTTATTGGTGTTCGGCGTGTCAATGCCAGGTGTCAAGCGATCAGTGGCCCGCATGAAACGATAATTGGGAGCCGCGCCACGAATGGCGACTGAATCCAGTGTCCGTCCATTTCGTCCACCCTGTCGCCCTTCGTTGCTATTGGAAAAGTTGCCGTATTCATCCAAACCTATACCCAGCCAGCCACCTGAAAACCCGGGGTCGCCATTATTACGCTGTGCGTAGCCAAGAGACCCCCCGTAACTACCAGGCTGTGGAGTTACAACCGAATCCGACAACGCAATGGCAAGGCCGTCTGCGCCACTGCCCCCGTATGCATAATAGTTAAACTCCAGAACAACAAGGTTTTCAGCACCAGGAATTTCCCGCTGTAACGTGGCGGCCGTTGCCTGGTTGCCGCGAGCTTCTGTCATGCGGAGCCGGCCGTTAACAATCTGTGGGGTAAAGCTTCCCAATGAAACGGAGGTTACCCAGTCGTCCTCATTGAGTTGTCCGCTGGTGTAATCGTCGTTGAAGCAGGTGAGTGCATTCGGGTCCTGCACGAGAATCTCAATACTGCCACGTTGATCTTCGATCCATCGGGGGTTGCACTGGCCGCTACTCCGATAGTTTCGGCAGTACTCAGAGAAAAACGCTACCGTGTAAGTGCCCGGCGTATCAAAACTAGTCGTTCGATTCAGTGATGGCACCGTGCAAGGACTGGTGGCATATATTTCTTCCTCCGGATTACCGGCATTCACCCAGTTGTCACGCCAAGCTGAGTTATTGCCCTGCACGTTTGTGCAATTAGTTACCACAACCTCAATGGAGACAGAATCGCCTACGTCTACCGTCACCGGTCCATTCGAGTCACCATTCGCGGAGACGGTAATCGCACCGTGCGCGGGGGCAACAGCAACACACACAAAAAGCGCAAACCAGAAACCTGATACCTTCATCGCACACGCACCTCAATCTCTCGCGTGGCCTGCTCGGTGCCAGCGCCACATTGTCCGGTACTGACCAGGGTATAAACATCTTCGTCAGCGGCATCACCTTCAATATCCGCCTGCACAAGTGAGCAACGGAGACTGGCGCTACAGCCATTGAGGCCACTCTCTGAAAAACTCAGAGTCGTCGGCACTGACCCACAGCCACTGCCATAAAGTGCCTCGGTGACCGCTACCTGCGCTCCGCTTTCCGCCGCATAGAACGCGCGCTGGGACAAGATCTGCTGGCTGACAGCCGCACCGGTACTTTCCTGCTGCTGCGCCATGCTGGTCACAATCAAAGCCAAAACGGTGATGATAAAGAGGGCGATTGGCAACCCGGCACCACGCTGTCGGTTCCAGTATCGGTCAGGGTACATTGCGGATCTGGACCTCCTGGCTGACGGTTGTGGTTTCGCTGCCATCGGCGCTTACAAGATCAAACGTAAACTGAACCACCGCTGCCCGTTGCAGGGTTGCAGGCAGGAACCGGAAATCGACAGTTCCGGTTACGCTGGCCGCCAGTACTTCCGGTGTAACCGTCGGAGGATCAGGCTGAGTGGACGCCGGCGCATACCCGCTATAGCGATACAGAAAGCGGCCGCTCTGACAAATACTCACCGGCTCGCCCACGAGGAACAGGCGCCGCGCTGGCGAGGTTGAATTAAAACGATGGCTGGCCGACAGGCTTATGGTGGCCGGCGAGCCCGGGACAGCCGTATTGTTAATGCTAGAGATCAGTGAGGATACCGGGCCGGGATTGGCGCCAGTATAGATATCCCCCGTCGTGGTCCCGTAACCATAAATAACCACGCGTCTGTTGCTGGCAGAGAGTGGCTGAGCAAACTCAGCAATCTCGATTTGGCTCACGTCAGTGGTCGGTAGGTTGAGGTAATTGGTTCCCGCTTCCATGGGCAACCACTCAATGCAGGAGCCGGTACTTCGAACCGACAACGGAAAGGCCTCCCGCAAGTCGCGAGTCAGCTGTTCGCTGATCACCACGGACTGAAGCGCTCGCAACTGACGGGCGCTGGTATCCAGTGCACCCTGGGTCGACAGGCCGACAAACCGCACTGACACCGTGGCCACGATACTCAGCAGCACAATCACCATGATCAGCTCAATCAATGTGTATCCAGACTGGCGAGGCATCAGTAATTCGCCCTGTATGCGGAGAAATCGTAGCCCTGACCGCTGGGATCTGTAATCGTCAAATCGATGCGTTTGGCTTCATCGTCCGCCAGCCCGATTTCATCGCCGGCGCACTCTATGGCAACTGACACCTGAAAGCCGGCGTAATCCGCGGCCAGGCCGGTGCCTTCTGCATTCTCCGGGACCGCTGCGGTAATCTCGTTATAGTCATCAACGTCGTCGTAATCAGCGCGACTGTCCTCTTCAGTGTTTATGGTGCAACCCGGCTCTCGGGGGAACCCACCTACGGGTGTGTTTTCGTCATACCGTCGGCTGAGAATTTCGTCCATGTATATCTGTGCGAGTGCAACCGCCCGCGTCTGATTCAATGGATCCGCACCTGTCTCTTATACACATCTCCGAGCCCACGAGACGGACTCCTATCT
>CAJXOQ010000213.1 GCA_913057975.1 uncultured Marinobacter sp. | reverse complement strand
CGTCTCGTGGGCTCGGAGATGTGTATAAGAGACAGCGCATCAATCGGCCAACCGTTCCGCCACTTCATCCGCTATCGCCAAAGACGCTGTTAATCCCGGTGACTCAATGCCGAACAGGTGCACCAGTCCGGAAACACCGTGCTGACGCTCTCCGGCGATACAGAAATCCGCAAACCCGCCATCCGGGCCAGCAAGTTTGGGGCGAATACCAGCATAGGCAGGCTGAAGGCGGGATTCGTCCAATGCTGGCCACCACCGGTGAATACTATTGGCGAACGACCTTGCCCGGTCGGGGTCAACCGCGAAATCCACCCGCTCTATCCACTCAACATCCGGCCCGAATCGCGCCTGGCCCGCTAAATCAAGCGTCAGGTGAACACCGAGGCCGCCCGGTTCAGGGATCGGATATACCAATGAATGGAAGGGATGGCGGCCGGAATAGCCGAAGTAGACACCACGCGCGAGCCACTGGCGGGGAGTGATATCCGCTGGCACACCCTGCCAGTTGGTGGACAGTGGTACTGCTCCGAGGCCGGCTGCGTTCACCACCCGTTGTGCCCTGAGTTCACAGGGCGCCGGCCCTCCAACCCACAACCGATGCTCTCCGTCACAGGTCGCCGCACGTTCTACAGGCGCCCGGCGGACCAAATGGCCACCGTAGTCTTCCAGCTCTCCCAGCAACGACAGCATCACACCATGACTGTCCACAATGCCCGTTTCCGGTGAGTACAACGCCTCCTGAGCGGTAACGTCCGGCAAAGACACCTGCAAGGCCCTGCGGGTTATCCTCTGGAGCGGGACACCGTTTCTAAGGGCCTGGCTGGCGATAGTGTCGAGCCTCTCCACTTGGGATACGCCGTTGGCAACAATCCACTTGCCAGTTCGACGATGGTTAATGCCGCGCGTCTGACAATACTCATACAACATCCGACGACCACGAACACACAGCCTTGCCTTGAGGGAGTCCTCGGGATAATAGATGCCAGCATGGACAACCTCACTATTGCGGGACGAAATCCCTTCGCCAAAGTGATCACCGGATTCCAGCACCAGCACCTCCCTGCCCTGCATGGCCAACGTCCTGGCCACTGCGAGGCCGACAATGCCGGCTCCGATGACCACGGTATCTGCCTGTACTATGTCTCGCCTTGTCATCTGATTTGAAGTCACCCACGCTGTGTTTCGATCGTTTGTCAGTGTCACCCACTCGCTCGGTGGCTAAAAAGCCCGAATCGCATTACGGTGTCGTCCCCGAAACGTTATACTTGGCCGTGAATTGAGTGCACGGAGCAGGGAACCGATGTCTGACAGGAAGCAGTTTATTATTGTAATGCTGGTGGCGGCCATATTTGTTGGCTGGCTTGGCTGGCGCGGCTTTGAAGTCATCAACCTCAACCAGGCGCTCAAGGCCGACGAAATGGTGGCCAACTACCCTTATCAGCATCGGGTTCTCAGGGTTGAAGGAGGTACCGCCATCATGAGTTCACTGCGTTCCCATGAAACCTCGACGCACGAAGCACTCACCACCATTTTTCCAAGTATGCGTAACTTGGGAGACAACGATCGTGACTGGCAGCGGGCCGAACGAGAATTGGCCCAGGTCCAGGCCAAGGCTGGCAACATCGTCCTCAGCGCGTCTGGCATTGATCGGGTGCGATGGGAACTGGACGACAACTGGTATCACCTCGCCAGCATGAAGTCCCAACAGAGTTCGAGATACTAAACCTTATTTATGACCGAAACCTCCAGCCATCCCTACGATGCTCTTACACCTGATACCATTCTTGATGCCCTGGAAGACGCCGGATTTGTGGTCAGCGGACGTCTATTTGCCCTCAACAGCTACGAGAACCGTGTTTACCAGATTGGCATTGAAGACCAGCCACCGGTGATCGCCAAGTTTTACCGCCCGGGTCGCTGGAGCGAAGCCCAGATCCGGGAAGAGCATCAGTTTACCGGCCAACTGCTCAACGCGGATGTTCCGGTCGTGGCGCCCATGGCTATGCCCTCCGGCGATACGCTGGGTCGCCGTGAGGACTTTCTGTTTGCCGTGTTTCAGCAGCGGGGTGGGCAGGCGCCCGACACCAGCGTGACAGATACCCTGTACCGCCTTGGCCAATGGCTGGGCCAGCTCCACAATATTGGTGACACTGAGCCCTTCAACCATCGCCCGACCATGTCGATTCTTTCGGGCATTGAGGATAACAATCGGTTCCTTACGGAAAATCGATGGATTCCAGACGACCTTCGACCGGCATGGGACTCGCTGATTCCCGATCTTGTAGACCACTGTGCCCGTCGGATCGAAGACGCTGGCGAGGTGCACTCCCTGAGGATTCATGGTGACTGTCACGCCGGCAACATCCTCTGCCGGGAGGAGCAGATGCTGTTTGTCGACCTGGATGATTGCCGCACCGGGCCGGCGATTCAGGATCTGTGGCTGTTGCTGAACGGTGATGATGCTGAGCGCGGCCAGCAATTTGGCGAACTACTGGAAGGCTACGAGATGTTCCGCGATTTCAATCGTCGCGAGCGGCATCTGATTGAGCCCATGCGCTGCTTCCGGCAGATTTCCCACTGCACCTGGCTGGCCAAGCGCTGGGACGATCCGGCCTTCCCACGTTTCTTCCCCTGGTTTGCCCAACCGCGTTTCTGGTCCGACCAGATCCTGTCGCTGCGGGAACAACTGGCGGCTTTGCAGGCCCCTTCCATTAACGTGCCCGGCCAGTATTGAGGCCGTGACTACCGACAGACCGGAGAACAGCTGATGAGCCAGAGCGAGGCCCGATTTACCATCCGCAGCCTGATTGCCACTGCCATTGCCACCATCATCGTCACCATCGTGGTTTTGGAGGCCAGCGGACGAATTGATCATGCCGAGAATAAGGATCATGTACCGGTAGGGGAGTTTGAGGCCGTTCACATCAAACCCGGTGAAGAGTTCCGCATGTCGCCCAAATCATCGGAGCTCCACGCTGTCTGCGAACAGGGGTACCTGGCCATCGCCGCCGATGTCGACCCGGATTTCCGGGGCATCCTCGTTGATTACAAGAACCGGGGCGTACGCTGCAGCCGAGGCCCGACACCCGCACACGACAGGCCTGTCCATGAGGGCCAGGAGCCAGCAGACAATGGGTGATAGGAACAAAAAACCCGGCCAGGCACTGGACCGTCTGTTCGCCAATGAACGGGAAACCGGAGAGTTCCGGTTTGACACATCGGTGGCACGGGTATTTCCGGATATGATCCGGCGCTCAGTGCCGGGTTACACCACGATTGTTCCGATGATTGAAGTGATCACCGAACAGTACGCCCGCCCGGGCAGTCACTGCTACGATCTCGGCTGCTCACTCGGCGCCTCCACGCTGGCCATGCGTCATGGCATTGGGGACCGTGACTGCGCCCTTACGGGCGTGGACAACTCTGCTGCCATGATTGAGCGCTGCGAGCACTACATTGCCCTGGACGACCACCCATTGCCGGTTTCGCTGCGATGCGAGGACATCCTCGACACGCCGATTGAGAATGCGTCAGTGACCACCCTGAACTTCACACTGCAATTCGTGGCGCCAGACCGACGCGCAGAACTGATGGGCCGTATTGCCAATGCCACCCTGCCCGGCGGAGTACTGATCCTCTCCGAGAAAATTCGCTTTGAATCCGATACCGAGCAATCAACACAGACGCAACTCCATCACGAGTTCAAGCGGGCCAACGGCTATTCCGACCTGGAGATCAGCCAGAAGCGTTCCGCCCTGGAACAGGTACTGATACCGGAAACCCTGGCCGAACACCGTGAGAGACTGATAAACGCGGGATTCAGTCAGGTCATGGTGTGGTACCAGTGTTTTAATTTTGTCTCCATGCTCGCCATAAAATCGCACTGAACGGAGCCTCCATGACGACCTTCGACTGGCAGGGGTGCTTTGCCCCGCTGCTTGACGATCTTGATAGCCGTGGCCTTGAGCGCTGGCGAAAACAACTGCAGCAACAGCTACAAAAGCGCTTTGACGACAACCCCCATGGGGATATTGCCCGATGGAAGCGGGCTCTGGACACCCTGCCCCACATTGGTGATGCCACTGCGAACCTGGACCAGTCGGCCATTACCCTGAACACCGGCCACCCCCTCAGCACGGAAGACCGTGCAAAGCTTGAAGACGGGTTACGGGGACTGATGCCCTGGCGTAAGGGCCCGTTCGAGTTCTTTGGCACCTATATCGATACCGAGTGGCGCTCCGACTGGAAGTGGGACCGCGTAGCCCCCTACCTGTCAGACCTGAGTGGTCGGCAGATACTGGATGTCGGTTGCGGCTCTGGCTATCACTGTTGGCGCATGCTGGGTGAAGGGGCTGGCCGGGTAATTGGCATCGACCCGGGACTGTTGTTCCTGTTCCAGTTTCTCAGCGTCAAACGGTATTTCAGCCCCGAAGAACGCATTGATCTGCTCCCGGTGCGCGTGGAGGATCTACCACCAAAGCTGGAAGCGTTCGACACCACCTTCTCAATGGGCGTGCTCTACCACCGTCGCTCACCACTGGATCACTTACTGGAATTGAAAGACACACTCCGACCGGGTGGCGAACTGGTGCTGGAAACGCTGATAGCGGATGGGCCGGAAGGTTACAGCCTGATGCCAGAGGACCGCTACGGTCGGATGCGCAACGTCTGGTTTCTGCCCAGCTGCGACACTCTGTTGCGCTGGCTGGACCGCACCGGTTTTCGCAACGCCCGCGTGGTGGATGTGACAGAAACCACGATTGAGGAGCAACGCAGCACCGACTGGATGCAATTCCAGTCGCTGCAAGACTTTCTCGACCCGGACGACCCAACGAAGACCGTGGAAGGTTATCCGGGCCCGAAAAGGGCGACGGTTGTCGCCGACAAGCCCTGAAGCTTTCCGCGACAACCTTTTCGCGACAATTCTGTCACGACAACCCGGGAAGGTTACTCGCCGAAGGGGTGGCGCAGGATGACCGTTTCTACCCGGTCAGGACCGGTGGAAATGATATCGATCGGTGCTTCGATCTGCTCTTCCAGGAAACGGATATAAGCTCTGGCGTTCTCCGGTAACTGGTCCAGGCCGGTCAGACCGACTGTGCTCTCCTGCCAACCCGGAAGCTCCGCGTACACCGGCTCGATGTCCTTGTAGGTATCGCAACCGATTGGCGGGCGGGTAATCTCACCGTTAGGCGTTTTGTAGCCAATGCACACCTTCACCGTGTCCATGCCGTCGAGCACGTCCAGCTTGGTCAGGCAGATGCCTGATACGCTGTTAATCTGGATGGCATGACGCAGTGCAACCGCATCAAACCAGCCACAACGGCGCGAGCGCCCGGTGGTGGTACCAATCTCGTTACCCTTGACCGCCAGGTGATGGCCCATATCATCAAACAGTTCGGTCGGGAACGGACCTGAACCCACACGGGTGGTGTAAGCCTTGGTGATCCCCAGCACATAATCCAGGAACAGCGGCCCAAAACCAGATCCGGTAGCGGTACCGCCAGCCGTGGTGTTTGAGGAGGTGACGTACGGGTAGGTACCCAGATCAATGTCCAGCAGCGAACCCTGCGCACCTTCAAAGAGGATGTGTTCGCCACGCTTGCGCAGGTCATGGAGAATATCCGTGACGTCGGCAGACATGGGAAGAATTTCCTCACCCATGGCCATCAGCTCGGAAAACACCTGATCAATGTCTTCGGGCTCTTCCTTGAAGTACTCGGTCAACACGAAGTTGTGGTAGGACATGATTTCCCGGAGCTTCTCTTCAAAGCTCTTCGGATCACACAGATCCCCAACGCGGACCCCACGGCGGGAAACCTTGTCTTCGTAGGCCGGGCCGATACCGCGACCGGTGGTGCCAATCTTGTCGACACCGCGCGCGCGCTCACGCGCCTGGTCAATACGGACGTGGGTCTTGAGGATGACCGGGCACGCCAGACTGATCTTCAGACGCTCCCGCACAGCAACTCCATTGCCTTCGAGTTCGCGGACTTCCTTCAGCAACGCTTCTGGAGAGAGTACGACGCCGTTGCCGATCAGGCACTGGACATCCTGGCGAAGAATGCCAGACGGAATCAGATGAAGGGCGGTTTTCTTGCCTTCAATAACCCTGTCTCTTATACACATCTGACGCTGCCGACGAAT
>CAJXOQ010000212.1 GCA_913057975.1 uncultured Marinobacter sp. | reverse complement strand
ATCTACACCTCTCTATTCGTCGGCAGCGTCAGATGTGTATAAGAGACAGACGCGGGTCTGATCCGCCAGTTGTTTTCCGAGGATGTATTGACCGAAGGCTTTAACACCGAGCTGATTGACGTCGGCGATAACATGTCCGTCGTGGCTCGGGTGGGTGAGTACCAGCAAGCACAACAGCAGCCGCTTGAAGAAGTGGCCGATGAAATCCGTGCGGCTCTGACCAGTCAGAAGACTCGCGAAGCGCTCAGCGAGCGTGCTGACGCGATCATCGCTGACCTTGAATCCGGCAAGAACATTGAAGAGTTAGCGCTTGAGGAGTGGCAGTCCTATGAGGATCAGCCCAGGAGCAACTCAGAGCTCGGTGGTGCTGTCATGTCCCAGGTGTTTTCACTTCAGCGCCCTGGTGATGGTGGCAATGTCTACGGCTCGGTGGTGTCCAATGACAGCGCGACCATCGTGGCCCTTGATGCGGTTAACGAGGGTGACGTGAACCGGGATGGTGGTGAATTCCGGCAGCTTCGCGGTTTCCTCGCGTCACTTGAGGGGCAGCGCGAGTATCAGGCATATCAGCAGTTCCTCAGGGAGAACGCCGAAATAGAGCGGCCGTAAACAAAAAGGCACCCGTTATCGGGTGCCTTTTTGCACTGCACGAGAGGCCCGGGCAACGTCCCGGGCTTTTTTAGTTGGCCTCGTCGATGTAGATTTCGGGGGTCTCCCCGCGTACATCGAAGTAGAACCCATAGGTACCGGTCTCGGGCGGGGTAAAGCGGAAGTTTTCGAAGACCGCGGAGCAATTAGTCTTTACCGGTTTGTTCAGCTGGACATCTTTGTCTTCTTCCGACAGATAGCCGCAATTGGTGCCTGACGTCCAGTTGGCATCACCAAACTTGAACTCGTAGGGTTGCCCGTCAGCCTTGAGTTCCACTTCCGTGCGATAGAGCCCGTTGTCCACTTTCTTGACCTTGTATTCCGGCAGTGCATCCCACCAGGCAAATTGCCCACGTAGATACAAGGATTTGCTGTAATCGCGTTCACCACCGGTGGTGGCACAACCGGCTATGATGGCCATAACCGAGGCCAAAGCCAGCGTTGTGAGTTTCCTGTTCATGATTGTCTCCTTTATGGTTGCTGGCCCCATGGGTCTGCTCTTCCATGGGGCCGCCAGATGCCGTTGTCAGCGGCCTTATCGATTGAATACAGCCACTGACAGGGCGGGTACCGTGAAGGTGCCGTTCGCTGCCGCAGCGGTCTGTTCCGGGGAGGTGTCCGCCATCACGGAGAAGGCCTCGTTAAGGCTGGTATCCAGTGCCTGTTGGGTCCCTGTGCTGTTGATCACGACGACGATCTGATCCACGTCACTGTCCAGATCGGCCAGGCCGTTGTCGGGGCCATCGTCCAGACTGAAGGCAATCACACCGGGTACCTGGCTGGGTCCGGTGTTGTGGAACGCCAGCCGCTCACTGACCTGTTCAGCGGTGCGTAGACGGAAGAGCTCGCTTCCACTACGAACGATCAACAACTTCTCGACCTGCTCGCGGGTGTAGTCGATCTCGCTTGGCGTTGGGCCGACCGGGAACTGGCCGATGATCTCGGTGATCAGGTCCCAGTTCGCGCCGTCCTTGTCCTGACGGGGCAGGCCACGATTCCAGGCGGTTTCCTGGTAACTGAAGTCGACTTCATTAAACCAGTCCCCGGAATCGTAACTGTCCCTTTCCATGGATTTGGAGCGCAGCAGTTCCGAGCCCATATGGATGAAGGGAATGCCCTGGCTGAGGATGGGGACGGAAAGGCCCACCACCTGCATCTGGGCACGTTCCTGGAGCGTGGCGGCGAAATCCGCCTTGTACTGGTTGTTGTCCCAGAGCGTCTGGTTGTCGTGCTTGGAGACGTAGTTGATGATTTCCTGGGGATCGCTGGTATACCCGGCATTCTGACCGTTGTAATCGATCTCTCCGCCGGTTCTGGTGGTGCCATCAGCGGTGACCAGTGAATAGTCGCTCAAGCTGCCGGCAATGCCAACACGGATCCAGTCGCTGATCTGCAGTAGGCGGGTTTTCTCAGCGTCACTGCCGCTGTTTCGGTCGTTGGGAATGCTGAATAGACCATTGCTGAAGCCCTGGTTGGCGCGCAGTGCGTCGCCGCCATCGAAGGGGCCACCACCGCGTACGGCGTCACGCAGGCGGTCGTTGAAGGAGCCGATGCCCGTTCCGGCCATGTTCGGCTGTATGGCGTTGATGCCACGAGCGTTATTGGCGACTTCACCGAAGTTCCAGCCCTCACCGTAGAAGTAGGTGTCTGAATCGACAGCAGTTACGGCATCCAGCGCTTTCTCCATATTCGACAGCATGTGATGCCCCATCAGATCGAAACGGAAGCCGGAAATGCCGTACTCCGATGTCCAGGTGACCAGGGAGTCGATCATCAGCTTTTCCATCATCCGGTGCTCGGACGCGGTGTTTTCACAGCAGGTTGACTGCTCAACAACACCGGTTTCGGGGTTCTGGCGGTGGTAGTAGCCGGGGACCAGTTTGTCGAGAACCGACTTGTCGGCAAGCCCAGAGGCGTTGGTGTGGTTGTAGACCACATCCAGGACCACGTTCAGGCCCAGATTGGTGGCAGATTGCACCATTTCACGGAATTCCCGTATCCGGGTCACGCCGTTGGCATCGGAGGCATAGCTGCCCTCGGGAACGGTGTAGTGCACGGGGTCATAGCCCCAGTTGAAGCTGTCGAGGCCACGAAAAGTGCCATACAGCGCCTGGGCGTCGCCGGTTGTCGGGTCGAAGGATGCCAGGACCGTGCGGATGGTATCGCCACTGCTGCAGAGGTCCGCATAGTTCGCTGCGGCGTCGTCAGACAGGTCGCACAGTTTGCTGAAGTCGTCGTTGATATTGACCACCTCGGCCGGGTCTTCGTTGATCGTTGCGATATCGAAGGACGGCAGCAGGTGGAGGTGGGTGATGCCAGCGTTCGCCAGGCTTTCCAAGTGGGTGACGCCATCGCTGGTGGATTCCGTAAAGGCGGCGTACTTGCCCCGATTGGCCGCTGCAACGGTTTCGTCGGTGGCGCTGAAATCGCGAATATGGGTTTCATACACCACGACATCCTCGGGTGCCTGCACTGTCGGTGGGGTCAGGCTGTCCCAGTTGGCCGGTTTCAAGTCGCTGTCAGCCAGGTCGACGACCTGCGCATACACCCCATTTTCGGAAAGGCTCAGGGCATAGGGGTCCGATGTCATAGTGGTTTCGATGGCATCGGTACGGGGGTGGTAGACCGTCACTTCATACTGGTAGAACTTACGGTCGACATCGGTGGTGTTGCCGGTATGCCTCCAGACACCGTTATCCCGGGTCATGTCTACCGGATAGCCGCTCACCATGCTGCCGTCGGCATTGAACACGTGCAGGCGCATGCTCTGGGCGGTTGGGGCCCAAACTGCAAACCCGGTATCGGCGCCGCTAACGGTAGCGCCCAGAGTGCCGTCATAGGCATAGAGATCGTCGAGCACACCCGGGATCTGAAGGCGGGTAGCCGATATCAGCTCATCATTGCCATTGTAGGCGCCGGCAATCAGTTGGCCGCGCAAAGCGTCCATTTTGGTCTGACTGTCTGTGTCCACGCTATAGGCCGGCCAGCCCGCAAGATGGGGGAATGCCTCTTTCAGATCTGGCGAGAGGGTGGTTGCGCTCAGCTCAATAGCGGTGCCCCCGTTCAGAGTTTTATCGGAGTCATCGACAGTGATGCCGGCGCCAGCGTCATATCGAAGTTCGACTCGGGTTGCCGAGGCGGTGTCGGCAAAAACAAGCGTATTGGCATCCAGCCAGTGTGCCTTGGCGCCGTCGACGGCCAGTTCCTCGGCTTCGATCGGGTCGGGGGAGAGCAACTGACTGCCGCTGATCGTGAAGATCCGATTGCCCAGGGCGCCAAAATGCCAGCGTTTATCATTGTCACCCAGGTCTTTCTCATCACCCTTGTGCATGATGAAGTTCATGCAGTCTCCGCCATCGCGCATGGGAATGATGTAATAGGCGCCGTAGGTGTCGTTCACACCACTGGAGGTGTGTGGGTCGGTCCACTCGGTAGGCACGCCTTCCGCCAGGCCATCGCAACCGGCTGCGGTGTCGTTCCAGAGATGGAGCCCCCAGCCGTCGTAGTCGCCGGCGGGGCGTTTGTAATAGAGGATGGCTTCGTTGTCGCCGGGTTCCAGCAGGGCGGTTGAGTCGTCGTTTCCACCGTTGTTGCCGGAATCGGGTGAAGAGTTGCTGCTATCGGAGTTACAGCCGACAAGGGCCAGGGAGAGTGCCAGGGCCCAGCCGCCGGCAACCCGTTTATGGTCAGGCATAACGTGTATCCTTTTGCCATTGTTTTTGTTTGGGGTGTTGCCTGCGAACCGGCAGGACCTGTACGCAAGCGTCACACGGTCATAGTTGCGCGAAGCGATTCGGCACACATCCTTCGGCAACGGACTTTTGCAGGCGTAGTCCGCGGGGCGTACGGGGAGTAGAAAGTAAAGGGAGAGCGCACAAAAAAGGCCGGCTGAAAAGCCGGCCCAAGGAGGTCCAACGAGAGTGTGTGGGGTTTAGAGCCTTACCACCAGGTTTCGATCTGGGCACCGATCTGGATGTCGCCATCGATGCCCTCACTGCGAGCGGCTTCCGCCTGATCGCCAAAGAACGCTGCGGCGTAGGCGCGGATCACCGGGCGTGCCCAGTAACCGGGACCGGCACTCCACTGCTGCGCAATGGCTACCTTCTGCAGATCGGTCTCTTCGTCGTTATAGGGCTGGTGCACGTCCTCGTAGCCAATTTCCAGAGCCGTGCTGGTCACGGAGTTCCAGTTGTAGATCGGGCGAGCAACAACGCTCAGGCGGGTGGGTTCTTCTTCATTGATCGGGCCGTAGGTTTCACCTTTGGAATACAGGGCGGAGTAGCCAAGCTCCCACGGGCCACCGAGTTTGATTACACCATGGTTCAGAACCCGCCAGCTCTTCTCAAGCGTACCGGGGTAGTAGGGCCCATTGAGGCTTGAATTGCCACCCTGGTTATTGAATGCTGCTTCGCCCAGTGAGTCGGTCGCATACTGCAGGACGAACTTGTTAAAGCCGCCCATAAAGCCCGTCGCAAGCTCAACGGTACCAAAGAAACCATCCTCGTCCATGATGTCGGCCGCTTCCTGCTCATCGGTCAGGTCGGCCATGCCATAGATGCCCGCCAGTGTCAGCGTGCTTTCGCCAACCGGGAAGGCGTAGCGCAGGTCCAGCTTGTTGTTCTGAACGATGGTGTCGCTTTCCTGCTTGTCAAAGTTGATCCATGCAGCGGAGAACTGGCCAGCACCGGCCTGAATGTTTTCAACGCCGGCACCGTAGCCGGAGTTGTTAATATAGTACAGGTCCAGCTGGTGCACGTCGTGACGCTTGTAGTAGCGCTTGCCAGCCCAGAGCGTGGCGCCAGGCAGAGATTCGATGACGTTAGTGCCGGACACGTAAAGCTGACGCACCGCTACTTCGCCGCCGCTATAGGGGTTGCCGTTGTTGTGAGTGGTTTCCTCGCCGGCAAAATCGACGCCGTTGACATCGTCGGCGCCGTCAAATGCCTGGTAGTCGTTACCCTGGTTGATGGCTTCGTAGGAAACCATGGAATCGAAGCGGAACGTTTTACCGTCCTGGCTGAAGAGCTGGTCGCCAAAGGCCAGTTCAGCATAAGTGTCGCATTCGTCTGCAAGGCGTCCGACAAAGTGGCCGTTGGCACCGCTACCGAAACAGGTTTGTTCCCCGCCACTGCTGGTGTTGGTGGAAAGGCCTGAGCGGGCGTAACCGTGGAACTCAACGGCGATGGCGGGCGTAGCCATGATGGCAGCTGTGACCGCAGCCGCAAGCGGGAGTTTGTTCGGGAAAAAGCGCTTATTGTTTTGCATCATCTGCATCCTGTGCTTTTTGTCTTTTTTGAATGTCAGGGAAGCGGAAGTTCCGACATCGTGTCGTGGACAGTCAGTTCCGGAACAGGCCTCCGGTTCCCTTGATTGCAGCTTCTGCCAATCAGACATTGGGAAACCGGATTTCATAGTCCTGTAACGGGTGGGGTAGTGCATCCTCCGCCCTGAAGAAAAAGGGGGGTGAGTTTTCAGGGGGAGGAGCTGTCTCTTATACACATCTGACGCTG
>CAJXOQ010000211.1 GCA_913057975.1 uncultured Marinobacter sp. | reverse complement strand
CTACACCTCTCTATTCGTCGGCAGCGTCAGATGTGTATAAGAGACAGGGATATTGTTGTGCTCCCGTTGGGTAAACATTACCCGATCCGATTAACCGGCGCTATGTCACCCATAGCCAGCATCTCGATTCAAGGTTATTGACCTCAAGTTAACTTGAGGAAATAAGCTTCGTGTCGAATTCGTTGTACCCCAAGCGACTTAACAAGCGATCCAACCGATTACTTGGCAAAAACGGGAACGCCCACAAGGTGAACCCGATAGCGGAGCGAGAAACCATGGAAAGTCTGACTGCAAAACCGTTCAGAGGGTCTGGCCGTTTACTGGGCCTGGCTGTAGCGATCACTGTTTTATTGACCGGCTGCGAAGCGCAAAGCGACGAAGCTGCAAGCATGCCGCCTCCGCCGGAGGTGGATGTGGCGGAAGTGGTCGTGGAACCGGTCACTCTCTGGGAATCATTCACTGGCCGTGTGGCATCGCCGGAAACGGTGGATTTGCGGCCCCGCGTCAGTGGCTACATCGACAAGGTGGCCTTTGAGGAAGGCGAACTGGTGCAGGCCGGCGAGCTGTTGTTCCAGATAGATCCACGTCCCTACGAAGCCCAAAAGCAGGCGGCCAGTGCCGAACTGGCGCTGTCCAACAGCCAGCTTGATCTGGCCAGAAGTGAAGCCGGCCGGGCCAAGACGCTGCTGGAAAGCCGGGCAATATCCCGTGAGGAATACGATCAGCGCAATACCGCGTTGATGAGCGCCCGGGCCCGTGTGCAGGCTGCTCAGGCCGCGCTGGATACCGCCGAGCTGAACCTTCAGTACACCCGTGTAACTGCACCCGTCAGTGGCCGGACTGGCAGGGCCCTGGTGACCCAGGGCAACCTGGCGAACGCCGACCAGAGCCTGCTCACCACGCTAGTTTCGGTAGACCCAGTGCACGTGTATTTCGAGGCCGATGAGCAATCGGCGTTCAGTAGCCAGCAGCTGCTTGCCAATGGCCAGCCCAGGGATGTGCGCATTTCACTGGGTGGCGAGGATGGCCGTCAGTACCAGGGCGAGCTGGATTTCGTCGACAATCACCTGAATCCGGGGACCGGCACCCTGCAGTACCGTGCCGTGCTCAACAACCCGGACGGCCTGATTAAACCCGGCCAGTTTGCCCGTGTGGAAATGCCCGTGGCCGAGCTGGACCAGGCACTGCTGGTCAACCGCAAGGCGGTGCTGACCGATCAGGACCGTCGTTTCGTCTATGTGGTGGATGAACAGGATCGGGTTGCGCCCCGGCAGGTCACTACTGGCCGTCAGGTGGATGATCTCCAGGTGATCCGTGAAGGTCTCAACCATGGCGATCTTGTGATCATCAATGGTGTGCAGAAGGTGTTTGGCGCTGGTATGCAAGTCAAGCCGCAGCTGGTTGCCATGAAAGAATCCGACCAGGGAGAAGGCGCCGTTGCCGTCGCCCAGGAGCTGGCGCAATGAATATCTCCCGATTCTTTGTCGACCGGCCGATATTTGCGGCGGTGCTGTCCATCATCATCTTTGCCATCGGGTTGATTTCGATTCCGAACCTGCCGGTCAGCGAGTACCCGGAAGTGGTGCCTCCGTCGGTGGTCGTGCGCACCGTCTACCCCGGCGCCAACCCCAAGGAGATTGCCGAAACCGTGGCCACACCGCTGGAAGAAGCCATCAGTGGCGTCGAAGACATGATGTACTTCAAGTCCGTGGCGGGCTCGGACGGCGTTCTTCAGATGACCGTCACCTTCCGGCCAGGCACCGACGCCGAGGAGGCCACCGTACGGGTGCAAAACCGTGTCAGCCAGGCCCAGGCCCGGCTGCCGGAGGAGGTTCGGCGACAGGGCGTGACCACCCAGAAGCAGTCGCCCACGTTCCTGATGGTGGTGCACCTGACATCACCGAACGGCACCTACGATACGCTCTACCTGCGTAATTACGCGCGGTTGCATGTGCGCGACCGGCTGGCGCGGATCCAGGGTGTTGGCGACGCGCAGATATTCGGTGGCGGTGATTACGCCATGCGCGCCTGGCTGGACCCGGACCGTATTGCGGCCCGTGGCCTGACGGCGAGCGATGTCGTCCGCGCCATGCGTGAGCAGAACGTACAGGTGTCTGCCGGCCAGATTGGCGCGGAACCGGTGCCGGACAGCGACTTCCTGACACTGATCAACGCCCGTGGCCGACTTGAAACCGTGGAAGAGTTTGGTGACATCGTGCTCAAGCGCGGTGACAACGGCGAGATTCTGCGCCTGGAAGACGTGGCCCGGTTGGAAATGGGGGCCGGTGACTACACCCTGCGCTCGCAACTGGATGGCAAGGATGCGGTGGCCCTGGGTGTTTTCCAGGCGCCGGGCGCCAACGCCCTGGAGATCCGCGACGAAGTGATCGCCACCATGGATGAACTGTCTGCCCGCTTCCCGCAAGGGGTGGAGTATGAGGCGGTTTACGATACTACGATCTTCGTCAGCGACTCCATCAAGGCGGTCATTGCCACCCTTCTGGAGGCGGTGTTGCTGGTGGTACTGGTGGTCACGCTGTTCCTGCAGACCTGGCGGGCGTCGATTATCCCTTTGCTGGCGGTACCGGTGTCGGTCATTGGCACCTTCGGCGCGCTATACCTGTTGGGCTACTCCATCAATACCCTGACGCTGTTCGGCCTGGTGCTCGCGATCGGTATCGTGGTGGACGACGCCATCGTGGTGGTGGAGAACGTCGAGCGTAATATCGAGGAAGGCCTGAAACCGCTGGCGGCGGCTCATCAGGCCATGAAGGAGGTCTCTGGCCCTATCATTGCGATCGGTCTGGTGCTGTGCGCCGTGTTCATTCCCATGGCGTTCCTCTCCGGGGTTACCGGCCAGTTCTACCGGCAGTTTGCGGTGACCATTGCCATTTCCACGGTAATTTCCACCATCAACTCGCTGACCCTGTCGCCGGCGCTGGCGGCGATGCTGCTGAAACCTCACAGCGCCCCCAAGGATCGGCTGCAGCGTGTGATCGACGCGTTGTTTGGTTGGCTGTTCCGGCCCTTTAACCGCTTCTTCAACGCCAGCGCCGAGAAGTATCAGGGTGGCGTGTCCAGCTCCTTGCGCCGGCGCGGTGCGGTGTTTGTGGTATACGCGCTGTTGCTGACGGGTACCGGGCTGATGTTCAAGGCGGTGCCGCCGGGCTTCATCCCCATCCAGGACAAGCTCTATCTGATGGCGGGCGTGAAACTGCCAGAAGGGGCCTCCCTGGAGCGTACCGATCAATTGCTCCAGAAAGTCACCGACATCGCCATGGAAACCGAAGGTGTGGCCAACGCCGTGGCATTTCCCGGCCTGAACGCACTGCAGTTCACCAACACCTCCAACACCGGTGTGGTGTTCTTTCCCCTGAAACCGTTTGACGAGCGCAGTCTCAGTGCCGGGGAGATCAACGCCCAGATCAACCAGAGAATCAGTGGGCTGAAAGAAGGCTTTGCCTTCTCCTTCATGCCACCGCCGATTCTGGGCTTGGGTAATGGCTCCGGCTATCAGTTGTTCATCGAGGACCGTGGGAATCTCGGTTACGGGGCCCTGCAGAACGCGGTGAACCAGTTCCAGGGGGCCATCAGCCAGACACCGGGCATGGGGTATCCCATCACCAGTTACCAGGCCAATGTGCCGCAACTGGATGCGGAAGTGGACCGGCTCAAGGCCAAGGCCCAGGGCGTGCCCCTGACTGAAGTGTTCGACACCCTGCAGACCTACCTGGGGTCCACCTATGTCAACGACTTCAACCGGTTTGGCCGTACCTGGCAGGTCATCGCCCAGGCAGACGCCCCCTACCGCGACAGCGTGGAGGACATTGCCCGCCTGCGCACCCGTAACGACCAGGGCGAGATGGTGCCGATCGGCTCGATGGTGAACATTCGCCAGAGCTTCGGACCGGACCCGGTATTGCGTTACAACGGCTACCCCGCAGCGGATATCGCCGGGGAGGCGGACCCAAGGGTGCTGTCATCGGCCCAGGCCATGGATACGCTGACAGCGCTGGCGGACCAGGTGCTGCCTGCCGGAATGGCGTTTGAATGGACCGACCTGAGCTATCAGCAGGCCACCCAGGGCAATGCCGCGCTGGTGGTGTTCCCACTTGCCATCCTGCTGGTGTTCCTGGTGTTGGCAGCGCTTTATGAGAGCTGGACCCTGCCGTTGGCGGTGATCCTCATCGTGCCCATGTGCATGCTCTCGGCATTGATCGGCGTGTGGTTTAGCGACGGGGACAACAACATCTTCGTCCAGGTGGGTCTGGTGGTGTTGATCGGCCTGGCCTGCAAAAACGCCATCCTGATCGTGGAATTTGCCCGCGAGCTGGAGCTTCAGGGGCGGAGCATTGTGGAGGCGGCGCTGGAAGCCTGCCGGTTGCGGCTGCGGCCCATCATCATGACCTCCATCACCTTTACCGCAGCGGTTGTGCCCCTGGTGCTGGCCACCGGCGCGGGTGCCGAGGTGCGTGAGGCTCTGGGCACGGCCGTATTTGCCGGCATGATCGGGGTCACCCTGTTTGGCCTGTTCCTGACTCCGGTGTTCTACGTGGCGCTGCGCAAGCTCTCTGGAAGCCACCCGCTGAAGAGCCATCATACATCCACACTGTCTTCCGATGACGGCGATAGCGAAGACGCATTGCCAGGAGGTAGCCATGCTTAAAGTCATCACCATGACGGGGGCTCTGGCCCTGTTAACAGGATGCGCCGTGGGCCCGGATTACCAGGCCCCGACAACGCCGGAACCGAATGCGTTTTCGGAAGGGCGAACCATGGTTGCCGGTGGAACCGACCAGCAGCGTTTCTGGCAGGGATTTGATGATCCTCTGCTGGCACGCCTGATTGATGATGCCCTGGCCGCCAACCTCAGCCTGGAAGGCGCCGTGGCTCGCTATGAGCGCTCGGCCGCCCTGCTGTATGGCGTCGAGCGGGATCAATGGCCCAGCGTCACGGCCAGCGCCTCTGGCGCCGAACAGTATCTTGCGGATATTGAGCAATCTCCCCCCGGTGCCGGGCCAGAGCGGGTGCAGCGTTACCAGGCTGGCGTTGCCGCCAGTTGGGAGCTGGATCTGTTCGGGCGCCTTCGCCGTGCGACCGAGGCCCAAAGGGCGGAACTGGAGGCAGCCGGTGCCGATCTCGGTGCCGTTCAGGTAGCCATCGCGGGCCAGTTGGCCAGCAGCTATTTTGAGCTGCGAGGCCTTCAGCAGCAGTATCAGGTCGCCCTGCAGAGTGTGGCTTTGCAGCAGCAGTCACTGGACATCGTGGAAGCCCGGGTAAAGGCCGGGCGTGGTACCGAGTTTGATCAGGTGCGTGCCCGTGCCCAGCTGGAACGGACCCGGGCAGAGTTGCCCACCTTGCAGGCCGGGATACGTGCGGCCATGCACCGCATTGCCGTGCTGACGGGCCAGCCGCCGATGGCGCTTGTCGATACGCTGTCACCTCGTGGAGCGCTGCCGGAAACCCTGCCGACGATTCCCGTGGATAGCCCGGGGGAAGTTCTGCGCCGCCGCCCGGATATCGCCGCTGCTGAGCGACGCCTGGCGGCCTCCACCGCCCGCATCGGGGTGGCCACCGCCGACCTGTTCCCTCGCTTTACCCTGAGCGGGCTAATCGGTTCCGTTGCCGGCGACACCAACGATCTGTTCACCGGTCCGGCGGAAACACGCCGCGTTGCCCTGGGCATTGACTGGACTTTCCTGGACCACGACAGGGTCAAATCCCGTATCGAGGCGGCAGGGGCCGATAGTCGTGCGGCATTGGCCAGCTACCAGCAAACGGTGCTGGAGGCCCTGGAAGAGGCGGAAACGCGACTGGTGCGTTATCAGCGAGCGCAACAGCGGGAAGAGCGGCTGGAACAGGCGATGAACAATGCCGAGCACGCCGTGGTACTGGCCCGGGCTCGCTATGAAGAAGGGTTTATCGGCTATTTCGAGGTGCTGACGGCGGAACAGGAGTTCACCGCCACCCGGGATGCGGCCGTGCGTAGCCGCACAGCGGTCACCCTGGCGATGGTGGATGTCTACCGCTCGCTGGTAGGTGCGCCGGGGTAAGTCTCCCGGCGATCCTGATTACTTCATCTCGAAGCCCTTGCCACGCAGGAAATCCCGCATGTGGGGGCGCAACTTGGATGTAAACAGTGGTTTCAGCTGTTGCGACCAGTTGGTGTCCTTGGTGCCCCCGGTGCGGGCCTGGTAATAAGTGTTCATGCTGTCTCTTATACACATCTGACGC
>CAJXOQ010000210.1 GCA_913057975.1 uncultured Marinobacter sp. | reverse complement strand
ACGAGATAGGAGTCCGTCTCGTGGGCTCGGAGATGTGTATAAGAGACAGCCCGTGGAACATCCAGATCGGCGTACTGGAGAATCGTTGCCTCACGACCACTCCGCAAAGCAGCAATCATTGGATGAATCATCGCGAGTTCGTCTTGATAAACTGCGGTTACGAGCGGGCGATCAATGAATTCCCGGCCCGCTGCGACTGCTCGCACTTGGCTCAGGTAAAAGAGCGCAACAGCGATGTGCGCAATTCCTTGGGTATACTCCCAGAACAGGTCCATCATTTCCCGGCTGAAGGGAGTCGCTTGCTCAAACCACTGCAGCTTCCAGAGCCGTTTGAAAAAGCGTTCCCATTCCCCGTCGTTGCCATCGTTCCCCGCTCGGGCAAACCGCCCCCAATCCAAACTACCGAACTGCGCCGCCCTCCTCGCCGACCGCATGGTTGGCTGGAAGAGCTCCAAAGCCTTGGGCGTGCCGATGAAAAGGACGGGCACCTTGATGACATTGGTCAGAGTCACGAAGAAATTAAGCATCTTGGCTGCACCGCCTGACCGGGATTTCTCTAGGTGCTGAATCTCATCGATGACTAGCACACCGACTGAATGTAACGCTGACACGCGAGCGATGTCTCCCAGCATGGACTCTGCTGACGAGCGGCTTTTTACGTAGAGCGCCTGATAGTCAGTACCTAGTGCTTTGTCGACCGCGCGGAAAAAGTTGGTACACAGATTCTTTACCGAGCCGTCATGGGGGCACTCCACCTTTAGCCATACCAGTTGGGAATGCTGGTACTCGGGATGGTAAATTGCTTGCGGGTATGTCTTCAGAATCGCCTCTACAGCGGTGGACTTTCCGGTACCGGAACATCCGATGACGGAACTCACGAGAGCTTCGTTGCCGGCATTTCGGGCTATAGCATTGAAGTCAGTACGTGCAACGTCATCCAGATTTCGGTGATAGTCGGGCGCAGCAATGTTTCGGCTCAGATAGCCACGGCGGATCATCCCAGAAATCTTTTGCTCCAGCTGGAGATGAGAGCTCGTTGGGTATAGGAACTGGTCCAGAATCCTCATCATCGCATGGCGTCGGATATGGGCGGGCAACGCCTTTTCGGCTTCATCTACTATTGGAAAACGAGCCAGCATCCTAGCTGTAGCCTGCGGCGAGTTAATAGGTGGCAGGGCATTAATCAGAGGCTGCCCTTCGTATTCCCGGATTTCTGCTTCCCGATACTGTGCCATTGGCAGTTTAATCATCGTCGTCCTCCAGGAAGGCATCCATATCCGGATAATCAATATTGTCGCTTGATTCGGTTTTGTTAGAACTGAACGGTACGACATCAGCTGGACGGCCCTGCTGCGGTTTTTTGTTGGATTTGATTCCGCTGCGGTTTCGCTCCAACTCTTTTTCTTTGACGCGGTTCTGTTGTATCCCTCGAAGTCGCTCAGTATCCGTAACTGATGGTTTGCTGGCTTCTTGCCGTTTCTTCGCAGTGGCAACAATCTTCTCAATGGCAGCTAGGGAATCCGGTTTCTGATAATCCTCGTCTTGCTTGGCGGTGGCTTTGGTTCGATTCATCTCTTTCAGTATTCCTGCGGCCTCAACGAAACTCATACCTTTGTATCGCCGGCTTCGGTCCGAAAGCTCGCATACCCAGTAGTTTTCGAATGAGGAGTCAGGTCTAAGGTAAACAGTGTCGGTGCGTCGCGGGTCAAACGCGATTTCCACTTTTGAAGGGCGGCTTTGGCGGATGCGATCGAACCAACCTTGAGCTAGCGCCTCCTGACAGGTGTAAACAAGACCTTTGAAGGTGATGCCAACCTGTGACACTGTTCCACTCTCATAGGGAAGGAGATTGATGCGAGTCAGATCTTCGTCACAGGAGCGAAGCTTCCCGGTACGGTTTTGAATTCCCCAGTTCCATAGTTCCCGGGGCACCGCCGGCAAATCTGTGGGCATGTCAGGCGCAAAATCGTAACCTTCAACGACGTGCTGGGTGTTGTAGAAAAGGACCAGATTGATCAACATTTGTGTGAATTCGAAGAGATTGAGGTCTGCATCCAGCTCGTAGCGCTTGCCAGCACGTTTTTTTCCATTTACCGGCTCGACCACTCCGCCGACATAAGGTCGGAACTTACTCTGAATGGTGCCGAAAAATCGCTCACAGATGGCTTTGTCATCACCCCGGTAGGCTCGTGAGTTACTTAGCTGGATACCAAACCTGTTAACCAGAACATCGGCTTGTTTGTACAAGAGTTCACCCCGGTCAGCCATGATTCCAGCGGGAACCCCCATACTGGGCCAGTCTTCTCCCCCAATACTGATTTCGTATTCGCGACAATAGGCTACTTTGTCACTGAAGGCGTTACCGAGGGCCATCATCGCAGCCACCCACGACGGACTTTCCAGGCCTACGTACATGCCTACCACCATTCGGCTAAACACGTCTTTGACGAAGTACAACACCGGGCGACCAATGATTACGTTTGGGTCTTTCTCTGCTACCAGATAAAGGTCTGCAATGGTTGCGTCTATTTCATATCGTGCCCCTGGGCCGAAGTTCAGATTGGCCGAGGTGCTGGTCAGCGCCCTTTTATCTTTCTGATAGATACGGCTTGGAGTCCGTCTCCTTACCACCTCGTTCTTGCGATAATTGGTTTCATAAAAGTATCTGAACTGCCTCATGGTTGGCAGGCTTTTTTCAGTTGCAGAGGGATATCGGGCTTTGAAGAGCCCCACTGCTTTGTCCCTGGCCGCGGTAAGTGGCACCTTCTCATTGGTCAGGTAAAAGCCATCAAGCGCCATTCGAAACAGCTCTGCAACTTCCTCTGTTACAGGAACGCCAACTCCTGGTGAAACTGTTCGTTTTGGACCAACCTTGTTTTCCACTTCCCGTCTGGGTTGCCCTTTAGCTCCACATTTGTGGTAGTCGGGCACCAATGCATTCGGTGCCATTCCCCTTTGCCAGTAGCGGCGAAGCTGTCGAATGATGTATTGCCGTGTTGTATCAGTGGATGCCAGGGCCTCTTTGATCAGTCGATTTCGTTCGTTTTTGACGAATAATGACAGATGGTGGTCCAGCAATGGACTTAGCGTGTCCCAGGCTTCATCACGCCTTTTGGCGCCAACGTTGGCCTCTCCCACACTCGATAATGGACAGGGATCCGGGATGGATTCGTATCCAAGTGCGTGAAACGTTTGTTCCGACACAGGAAAGGGCCAAGCCTTCTCGCTATCGACATCAATCAGCATCAAATCACTGAGTTGCTCCAGGACCACGCGGTAGCGTTTGCCAGTCTCAGGGTCTTTGAACACCCGGTTAAGAAGCATGGTTCACCTCGCCGGCGAACGCTGTATCCCTGAGTGTCAGATCACTGAAGGTCCAGCTGTGAAACGCTTTATTCAATGGAGCCCTTATAAACCGGTGTGCAACCGCATGTCGAAGCGCGCCGAGGTGAAACCCCGGGTCCAATCCGTATTGGTCATCGAGCTTTGCGCAAAGCCTTGTGACCTTGGTCTTTGGATGCGTTTTCAATCGGTGTAACAGATCCTGGACGTCTGTGGCTCCCAGTTGCTGGTGGTCAGTCATATCGGGGCTTAGATAGGGCTGGATCCACGGGAGATTCTCCCGCATTCCGTCAGACACCTCCCTCTCAGTGAAAATCTTCCACTCCACTCCACGGGTTTCCCAGTAGGTTTTTTCGATTTGCAGTTTTTCTATAACTCGCGACTTGGACAGTTCTGCGGAAGATTTCACTGCAATCGCAAGCTGCTGCTTCGACGAGAGGTCAACCAACAGGTCGGTGGAAACCACAGTCAGTGAGCCACGAATCTGGGGGTGCCGAATTCCTAATCGTGTACAGATATCGAGAGTATCGTTTATCGGGAGGGGATATTGCTCTCGTATATCAGTCGTTTGTTCGAACTGATCAAAGACCAGGAAGGCGAAAAGCTCTATACCAGACAGTAGGTGATGAACTCTACCAACCGAAGCACTGCGGATTCGAACACTCTCACCTGAGCTGCTGAGTTCATGAACCTTGATGAACGGCTCGTAGTCTTTACCCGTTCCCCGTCCCCGGGTTGTGAGTAGCTTTTCGTGCTTCGGATCAAGCGGTTTATTGGTATCTGTCATGAGAAAGGCCCCCTTCTGAATTGAGAATAGCAGGGGGCCTACTTTGATCAAACTTTAATGTAAACGATCAAACATTAATGTAATTGATTAAACTTTAATGTCCTCTAACAGCCCCAAAGGGATTCGTTGGGGTTCAGTTCTGGCGAATAAGGCGGCAGAAAGAACAGTTTCAGTTTTCCATTGAGACTTTCAACGTATTCCCGAGCCCGGCGGGCATGATGCACTGGGTGGTTGCCGAGGATCAGGAACACAGGCTTGTCGGAATCTTGAACCAGTGCTTTGAGGAACCCGATGAAGGCATCAGTATTCATGTTGCCCTCGATCGTTTTGAAGCGCAGTTCGCCGCGAGGTGAAATGGCAGAAATCATGTTGATGCTGAAACGGCTTCCGGTATTGCGGATCACTGGCGTCTCTCCAACGGGCGCCCAGGTAGTGCCGCTGTGGTAGTCGGAGCGAATACTGGCCTCATCGCCAAAGTATATCGTGGCGCCAACCTTCTTGGCTTCTTTACGAATCTCAGGGTAGGTCTCTTTTTTCCACTGCTTCACAGCCTCCGGCTTCTGTTGGTACGCCCGATGCAGCGGCTTTCGATGCGTCAGTCCCAGGTTGCGAAGCAGGCGGCCAACGGACACATCGCTCAGTCGAACGTTGAACTTTTGTCGGATCAATTCACGCACACGACCTCGGGTCCACAGGGCGAATCACGCACACGACCTCGGGTCCACAGGGCGAAATTAAACTTCAGCTGGTCCGGCGTGAAGGTGGTAATCCAGGTATACAGCTCCCGAATCTGTTCGCCGCTCAGCTTCTTGGGACGACCGGAAATATGCTTGGCTTTAAGCGCTTCAAAGCCGCCCTCGCGGTAGGCTGCAAGCCACTCATAAATCCGGGCTCGACTCATGCCCAAAGCCTTGATCACCACTTCCGGGCTTTCGCCATCCATAACCCTTTGAACGGCCCGAACCCGAAGTGCTTCCAGAGTTTTATGGTCCAGTTTACGACCGTCGTCATGGCGCATGAGCGCTGATATCCGATACAGTTCACGAACAATGTTTGCATTATAAATAATGTTCTTACTTTCGTACGGCTTAGTAAAACTCATTCGCTGCACGTTTGTTTAAGCACATTCGTTCAGGCTGCCGAGGTCGACTGATGCAGTCGTTTCAACGATATATTCGGATCACAGAGCGCGCCCAGATCGGGGGTGATGCCGCGGGCCAATATGCGACGTGCCGCTGACATCTCCCTGCCGTTGTTCAGCGTGGTTACCGCAATCAATTCCTTGCCCCTTAAATGTACTGCGGTAACTCCTAGGGCTGGGTCGTAACCGTCGCGGAATACTGTTTTGTTCGCCAGGTGTGGCAAGCCCGCCACCTGTATATTGACATCAAACTGATCGCTCCAAAACCAGGGCAGTTCATCGTAGACCACACTCTCTCCGCACATAGCCCGAGCGGCAACCTCGGCCTGTTTGCTGGCGTTCTGCCAGGATTCAATTCGGATGTGCTGACCGTAGCGCGCTAACTCGGTGTTAGCCACATCCCCCGCCGCATAAATATCGGGATGTGAGGTTTGGCAGTTGGCGTTTACGAGAATACCGTTGTCAACCTTTAGGCCCGCGTCTACAGCAAGCTGTGTGTTAGGCACGATGCCAATGCCGACAATAACTAGGTCGGCCTCTAGAGTGCGGTCACTCAGATGCACCAGCGCCCGCCCGTTGGTTGTTTCTTTCACCGCATGGGCGCTTGAGCCCATGCGTAGATCCACTTGGTGGTCGCGGTGTATCTGTTCGATCACTCTGGAAATTTCAGCCGGGACCATGCGCGCCATCATCCGTTCGGCCGGCTCTACCACGACCACCTCGGCTCCGAGTTGCCGTGCGCTGGCTGCTACCTCCAAACCGATCACCCCACCACCTACGACCACAACCTTTTTGGCTGCCCTCATGGGGCCACGCAACGCCAACGCATCGCTCTCGGTACGCAGGTAGTAGACCGGGCCGTCGGCATGGGAGAGCTTTCTCGGGGTGCCGCCTGTGGCAAGTAACAACTTGTCCCCTGTCTCTTATACACATCTCCGAGCCCACGAGACGGACTCCTATCTCGT
>CAJXOQ010000209.1 GCA_913057975.1 uncultured Marinobacter sp. | reverse complement strand
GTATTTCATCGGTTACTCCGTTCAGATATGCCAGTACTACGGAGATCGGTGGTCGCTGGACTGCTTTAAAGCAGTTGGAACAAACTGCGCGCACGTGGCATGAACGGCGGAGCCGGGGAGAACCTCCCCGGACCGTGCATTGCCAGGGATGGCAATGCCGAGCCCCCAGGGATGGGTTCACGGCGTGTCCGGGGCAGCTCACCCCGGCTCCGCCTGCCCCCAAACCTGAGGCGCAGCAGGACTTAACGACGCTTCATTGACTGGAAGAATTCGTCGTTGGTCTTGGTTTCACGCAGCTTGTCCAGCAGGAACTCAATGGCACCGGTATCGTCGTCCATGGAGTGCAGCAGCTTGCGCAGAATCCAGATGCGCTGGATATCCGCCTCGCTCATCAGCAGGTCCTCACGGCGGGTGCCAGAGCTGCGAATATTGATGGCGGGATAGGTGCGCTTCTCGGCAATCTTGCGATCCAGGTGGATCTCCATGTTACCGGTTCCCTTGAACTCCTCATAGATGACTTCATCCATCTTGGAGCCAGTGTTGACCAGCGCGGTGGCAAGAATGGTCAGGCTGCCGCCCTCTTCCACGTTACGGGCCGCACCAAAGAAACGCTTGGGCTTCTCAAGGGCGTGGGCGTCCACACCACCGGTCAGTACCTTGCCGGAGGACGGAATCACCGTGTTGTAGGCACGGGCCAGACGGGTGATGGAATCCAGCAGAATCACCACGTCTTTCTTGTGCTCGACCAAACGCTTGGCCTTTTCGATGACCATCTCGGCCACCTGCACATGACGGGCCGGCGGCTCGTCGAAGGTGGAGGCGATCACTTCACCACGCACGGTGCGCTGCATCTCGGTCACTTCTTCCGGACGCTCGTCAATCAGCAGCACCATCACATGGCACTCTGGATTGTTACGGGTGATGGACTGGGCGATGCTTTGCATCAGCAGCGTCTTACCGGCTTTGGGCGGAGACACGATCAGGCCGCGCTGGCCTTTGCCGATGGGCGCGACCAGATCCAGAACCCGAGAGGACAGATCCTCGGTACTACCATTACCGGCTTCGAGCATCAGACGCTCGTCCGGGAACAGCGGTGTCAGGTTCTCGAACAGGATTTTGTTTCGGGCGTTGTCCGGCTTGTCGAAGTTAATCTCGTTAACTTTCAGCAGGGCAAAGTAACGCTCGCCGTCTTTCGGCGGGCGGATCTTGCCGGCAACGGTGTCACCGGTCCGCAGGTTAAAACGGCGAATCTGGCTTGGCGACACGTAGATGTCATCAGGACCGGCAAGGTATGAGGCGTCCGCGGAACGGAGGAAGCCGAAACCGTCCTGCAGAATTTCCAGTACGCCGTCACCGTAAATGTCTTCGCCGCTTTTAGCATGCTTCTTCAGGATCGTGAAGATGACATCCTGCTTGCGCGAGCGAGCCAGGTTATCGAGGCCCATCTCTTGCGCAATATCGAGCAATTCGGGCATGGAGTTCTGCTTGAGTTCAGTAAGGTTCATAGGTTGTTAGATAGTCAGGAATGGAAGTAAACGAATATGGAAATGAAAGGGGTGCCCCTAAACGGATTGATCGGATATACGTTGAACTTGGTGCTGGCCAGATGGAGCAACCGGTGTAGATGGAGTCCGGAAAGGTACTGACGCCAGAGACAGGAAGAACAACCGTTCGCCGGGCAAGAGCGATCATCAGCCACCTTGCGTACCAATGTCAAGTAATGTCGCGCATTTTTGAACCAATTCCTTCTGAAGGGGCCTTCCTCGGCATCCGAAAATACCCTGCATCCCTCTAACGGGTGTCTCCCCTTCCATTCATCATTCCCAATAGAGATACTGTTAGACAGACCTATAAAAACTTTGGAGAGCATCCATGAGTATCGACGCCACCGTCGAACTGAAACCCCTGAGCATCGCCCTGCTGACGGTGTCCGACAGCCGTGGTGAAGCGGAAGACTCATCAGGAAAGTTCCTGGAGAACAGCATCATTGAAGCGGGCCACCGACTGGTTGCCCGACGCATCCTGCCGGATGATGTCTATCTCATACGGGCGCTGATGTCCGGCTGGATTGCTGACCCGGAGATCAACGTGGTGATCATCACCGGCGGCACCGGCTTCCATGAACGCGATAGTACACCGGAAGCCGTCGCCCCGCTGTTGGACAAAGCCATCGACGGCTTCGGTGAGGAGTTCCGCCGGCTTTCCGCCAGCGAGATTGGCTCTTCCACTATTCAATCTCGCGCCTTTGGCGGATTGGCCAATCACACGGTGATTTTCTGCCTGCCCGGCTCCACAGGTGCCTGCCGCACGGGCTGGAACGGCATTCTGGTCAGCCAGCTGGACAGCCGCCACGGCCCCTGCAATTTCTCAGACCTGGCCCTGGGCAAGCCGGACAAGCCTCTCAGCCGGATCAACCAGGTTATTGGCGAGCGCTCGGAGCGATAATCCATGACAAGCCCTGACCTGACTCCCGTTGAAGAAGCCATTGACCATCTGGTTGCCCAGGCGCGCCCGATCACGCGCTCGCAAACCGTGGCACTGACAAATAGTCTGGACCGGGTTCTGGCCCGGGACTACACAGTTCCGGCGGATGTACCACCAGCGGATAACAGCGCCGTCGACGGTTACGCCGTACGTGCAGGGGATCTTGCTGGCGGGGGACCACTGCCGGTGTCTGGCCGCACAGCGGCCGGTGAAGAACGTCTTACCCTTAAGCCCGGAACGGCCGTGCGTCTTTTCACCGGTTCGGAAATCCCCTCAGGTGCAGACGCGGTCATCATGCAGGAACGGGTCAGCGTTTGCGGAGACGGTATTACCGTCAATGGGCCTGTCAGTGAAGGCCAGAATATTCGTCGCCGTGGCCAGGATCTGGCTCAGGGCGAACTGGCATTGGCAGCGGGCACCAGGATCCGCCCCCAGGAAATGGGCCTTCTGGGCTCCATTGGTACGGCAGACGTTGCCGTGTACGCAAAACTGAAAGTCGCCGTTCTCACGACCGGTGACGAGTTGGTGGACCCCGGACAACCACTGGGGCCTGGACAGATCTATAATAGCAATCGCTACACCCTGCTGGGATTGCTGGCGAAAGCAGGCTGCGAGGTGGTGCTTTGTGAGGCCCTGAAGGACGCCCGGGACGCGACCCGCAGCACTCTTGAGCGGGCCGCAACCGAGGCCGACCTGATCATCACCAGCGGCGGCGTGTCGGTGGGCGAGGAAGACCATGTTCGGGCGGTGCTGGAGGAATCAGGCGACCTGTCCCTGTGGCGGCTTGCCAGCAAACCAGGAAAACCAATGGCCTTCGGTACGATTGGCGACACGCCGGTGCTCGGCCTGCCCGGCAACCCGGTGGCCGTGCTGGTCAGCTTTATGGTGATGGGCATGCCGTTTATTCGCGCGTGCCAGGGTCGGACAAGTATTACAGTCCGCGGTGAACGGATCCCGGCCGGATTTTCAACCGAGAAGCCCTCGATCCGCCGGCAGTATGTCCGTGCCCGTAAGAACATTGGCGATGATGGCCTGACGATCACGGCCTACCCTAACCAGAGCTCCGGCGTTCTGAGTTCTGCCTGCTGGGCTGAAGGGTTGGCTGTAGTACCTGAGAACACGACCATTACCCTCGGCGACCCTATTGTCTACTACTCGTTTGCGGAGCTGCTGGAATGACCATGGCGACGGATAATTCTATTACGGTGAAGTTCTTTGCCCGTCTGAGGGAGGAACTGGATACAAGCACGCTGACGGTTGAGGCCCAACCCGGGCTGACTGCCGGGCAACTGCTGCACAGCCTTGCCTCTCGAGGGGGAAACTGGGCCCAGCTGGACGGCGCGCAACCGGTGATGATTGCGGTTAATCAGGTAATGACCAAGCCCGACAGGGCTTTACAGCCTGGCGATGAAGTGGCCTTTTTCCCGCCGGTGACAGGAGGTTGATGTGATCCGCGTCCAGCAACAGGATTTTGATCCTGCTGAAGAATACCGAGCCCTTCGGAACAGCGGTTCTGGTACTGGAGCCATCGCGACCTTTACCGGACTGGTTCGGGACAATGGTGACATGAACGGCGTTACGGGGCTGTTTCTGGAGCACTATCCGGGGATGACGGAACAGGTTATCGAGGGTCTGGTTCATGAAGCCTCACGTCGCTGGGATGTGCGGGACGCGCGGATTATTCACCGGGTGGGAGCGCTGGCATTGGCTGATCAGATTGTGTTTGTGGGGGTGTGCAGTGCCCATCGCGGAGATGCCTTTGCGGCCTGTGAGTTCATCATGGATGCGCTGAAGACGTCGGCGCCGTTCTGGAAGAAGGAGATCACGGGCGACACGGAACACTGGGTTGAGCAGAAAGCTGCTGATCTGGATCGGACTCAGAGCTGGGACTAGCGCTCGACGCCGCATAGCAAGACGGCACGCAATGCCGAACAGCCCTTCCGAAAAACGCTTTGAATACGTCCGTGTACGCTTGGGCTCCGCCATCCATGGCTCCGCACATTTTCGGAAGGGCTGTTCGTCATTGCTTGCCTGATTGGTTGTTTGCCTGGCAATAAAAAACCGCCCGTGAGCGTTTGCTCAGGGGCGGCTTTGGCCGACAGCAGCTATCAGAGATTGCTGTCGAGGAACGCGGCCAGTTGTGACTTGGACAGTGCGCCTACTTTGGTGGCGTCCACGTTGCCGTTCTTGAACAGCATCAGGGTGGGGATGCCGCGGATGTTGAATTTGGGCGGGGTCTGCTCGTTTTCGTCGATGTTCAGTTTGCAGACTTTCAGCTTGCCTTCGTACTCTTCAGCCATTTCTTCCAGGACTGGCGCGATCATCTTGCATGGGCCGCACCACTCTGCCCAGTAGTCGACCAGTACCGGCACGTCTGACTGCAGCACATCCTGCTCAAAGGAGGCATCTGTAACGTTTACAATATTTCCGCTCATTTCAGTTTCCCGATTCGTGCACCCACCAGCGGCTTTGGCCGCCTGAACGATGCTGTTGGCTGTTCTGACAGTTGCCGCAAAAGGCTTGGGGCAACCGATTTCCTAAATTATTGTAAGCCTTACTTTACGCGATTGGTCAGGCGGATGTGAAGCGCTTCGTTCCACCCCGGCACTTCGGATTACCCTCACCCAGAGCGTTGACGCCCCATTGCGTTACACCGCATATCGCTTATAGTAATCCCCAGGCATGGTGGTTAACGTCCGCCTTCGCCCTGACAACAATGGTTGTATGAACGCTGCCGTGTTTCCGGCATGCATCCTTTCAAGCTCCCTTCCCTCTATTTAGGGCCTGGCAGAAGGAATTCAATACACGTGACGGCCAACTCTTCCGCCACCCCGCCAGAACTGCTCGCTGCAATCGACATGGGCTCCAACAGCTTCCACATGGTGGTCGCCCGCCTGGTTCACGGTGAAATCCGCACCCTGGAGAAGATGGGGGAAAAGGTACAGCTCGGTGCCGGGCTGGACAGTCATAACCGCCTGACCGAAGACGCCCAGGAACGTGCCCTGGCCTGCCTTAGCCGTTTTGCCCAGAGGCTCCAGGGAATGCCACCAGCGGCGGTCCAGGTGGTGGGCACCAACGCATTGCGGGTGGCGCGCAACGCCCATGAATTCATGACCAGGGCGGAAGAGGTGCTGGGATACCCAGTGGAAATCATCGCCGGCCGGGAGGAGGCCCGTCTGATTTACCTGGGCGTGTCACACACCCTGTCGGATGACAGTGGCCGGCGCCTGGTGATTGATATCGGGGGCGGCAGTACCGAGTTTATTATCGGGGAGCGCTTCGAACCCCAGGAACTGGAAAGTCTGCACATGGGCTGCGTGTCGTTCCGCAACCGATACTTTCCGGACGGCAAGATCACCCGCAAGCAAATGGACAAGGCCGTTACCCACGCCGAACAGGAACTGCTCAATATCCGTCAGCACTTCCGCAGCAAGGGCTGGCAAAGTGCGGTGGGGTCATCCGGCTCGATCAAGGCAATTGCCAGCGTGTTGACCAGCCTCAGGATCACTGACGGCACCATCACCCTGGACGCGATGATGGAACTCAGGACCCGACTGGTCGATATGGGCAAGGCTGAGAAACTCGGTGACCTGGGCGTCCGCGCCGATCGCCAAAGCATCTTCCCGGCGGGGTTTGCGATTTTGATGGGCGCATTCCAGTCGCTGCAGATAACGGAAATGACGTTCGCCGACGGCGCGCTGAGGGAAGGCCTGCTGTACGACATCTGTCTCTTATACACATCTCCGAGCCCACGAGACGGACTCCTATCTCGT
>CAJXOQ010000208.1 GCA_913057975.1 uncultured Marinobacter sp. | reverse complement strand
CGTCTCGTGGGCTCGGAGATGTGTATAAGAGACAGGACGAGCGCCGTGTGAAGGATTGGCTGAAATTCCCGGAACTCCGTTTTCTTAATCGGTTTGACTCACTGGTGCCGGCGGCTGCCGCCGTTGCTATTTACGGTTTGGGTGAAGGTCTGGCGGCCTGGGCGCCCGGCCTCGGAACGAATGGTCTGCAACTGCTTGTGTGGGGTTTCTTCATTTCCACTGTTGCGCTGTTCCACGCCACGGTATCCATCAATTCCCTGTCACATGTCTGGGGAAAACGCCGTTTCGAAACGTCTGATGACAGCAGGAACAACGTCTGGCTTGCGCTCATCACCATGGGCGAAGGCTGGCACAACAACCACCATCGCTGGCCGCAATCCGTGCGCCAAGGATTCCGGTGGTACGAGGTGGATATGACCTGGTATGGACTGTGGTTACTTGCGCGCCTTGGCATCATCTGGGACATGAACCCAATTCCAGAACACATTCAGGAAGAAACCCGCCAACTGGATTCCATGAGGAGGAAACACTCATGAGTACCGCCTCTATCATCGAAATGGGCAACCAGAATTCATCCGTCCATGAAACCCTTGGGCGCTTCACGCAACTCTTCAATAACCTCTGTGCCGGAAACATGGCGGATCTGTCCAGCGTGTACAGCGAAAACGTGACGTTTACCGATCCGTTCACCAGCGTGCGGGGTATTGATGAACTGACAGAGTACTTTTCCGGTGCCTACGCCAACGTGATTTCCTGCGGCTTCGACTTCGGCGAGCCCGTGGTCAACGGCGAGGATGTGTGCATTCCCTGGGTAATGCACCTCCGGCACAAGCGTATTCGAAAGGGCAACCCTGTTGCGGTGGAAGGCATTAGTCAGTTGGTTATTCGTGAGGGGCGCGTTCTCTCCCACCGTGATTATTTCGACATCGGCCAGTTGCTCTACGAGAACCTTCCGTTGATGGGTGGCGTGATCCGTTGGATAAGGAATCAGGCGGGATGAGTGAACGGCTTGGAGCAGCATCCAACATCTGGATTACCGGGGCCAGTTCAGGGATCGGCGAAGCCGTTACCCGCGCGCTGGTAGACCAGGGGCACCGTTTGGTGATCACCGGCCGGCGACAGGAGGCGTTAGACGGCTTGAGCGCGCTGGCGCCAGAGCGAGTCGTAGCAGCGCGGGCGGACGCCACGAGCCGAGCGGACCTACAGGGTATTTCCTCTACCCTGGAAACCCACGGTGATCTCAACATGGCTATCCTCAACGCCGGCACCTGTGAATACCTGGAAATCGCCAACTACGACAGCGCTGTGATCGAAAACAACATCAGCACCAACGTGGTCGGCACCGCACGCTGCCTGGATATTGCCTTGCCGGCTCTGCGGCGCACCGTTGCGAAGGGCCAACCGGCGACGCTGGTGATTGTCAGCTCATCGGCGTGGTGGTTTCCCTTCGGCCGTGCCGAGGGGTACGGCGCCTCCAAGGCCGCGCTCACCTATTTTTCTCACGCTCTGAGAGCGGATCTGGCACCCGAAGGCATCGACGTGGTGGTGGTTTCACCGGGGTTTGTGAAAACGCCGCTGACCGACAGAAACGATTTTCCGATGCCGTTCCTGGTCTCAGCGGAAGACGCCGCGGGCCGTATCGTCAAAGGACTGCGTAAAGGCCGGAACGAAATCGCTTTTCCTAAGCGATTCACCTGGACACTGAAAGCCCTGGGCGCCCTGCCCCAAGGGTTGATTGATCGCATGGCCGCCAGCATGAGCCGCAAAAGCAGGAACGAACAGGAAACCAATGGATGAGTAACGAACGTCAACGTATTGCAGTCATTGGCGCTGGGGTCTCCGGCCTTACCACGGCCTGGCTCTTATCCGAAAAGTACGATGTTGAGCTGTTTGAAGCCGGCGACTATGCCGGAGGCCACACCAACACAGAGATGGTCACCGCCGGTGGTCGGGAATGGCCGGTCAACACCGGTTTTATCGTTTTCAATGACTGGACGTACCCCAATTTCATGAAGCTGATGGACCGATTGGGTGTTGCGTCGGAGGTCAGCGACATGAGTTTCAGTGTTGACGGTCACTCCTCCGGGCTGCAGTACAACGGCACCAGCCTGAACACCCTGTTCGCTCAACGCAGAAACCTGCTGAATCTACCATTTCTTCGTATGATCCAGGAGATCCTGCGTTTCAACAAAGAATCCCGGGCAGACCTGGCCGCTGGCAACATCGCAGACACCGAAACCCTGGGCGAATACCTGAACCGCAACGGCTACTCGCGTTACTTCCGGCAATACTACATCGTACCCATGGGGGCTGCGATCTGGTCGGCGCCGGAGATTGTCCTGGAACAGTTCCCCATCCGATTCTTTCTCCAGTTTTTCAATAATCACGGCATGTTGTCGGTAGACGATCGTCCGACCTGGCGGGTCATTTCCGGCGGCTCCGCGCGCTATATCGATGCGATGATGGAACGCCTGGGCGACCGCACGCATTTGGACAGCCCGGTCAGTTCCGTCGTCCGTGAGCAGGACCACGTGGTGGTCACCGTCAATAACGAGCACCACCACTTTGACCAGGTAGTGTTTGCCTGCCACAGCGACCAGGCCCTTGGCATGATCGCCGATCCTTCCGCCGAGGAACTGGATATTCTTGGGGCCATTACCTATCAACGCAACGATGTGGTGCTGCATACCGACAGCTCGGTGCTGCCGTCAAATCGCAGGGCGTGGGCGGCGTGGAACTATTTCATACCGCAACACAGCACCGAGCCTGTGTCTGTTACCTACAACATGAACGTACTGCAGAATTTCGACGAGGCACCGGAAACCTTTTGTGTCACCCTCAACCGAAGCCAGGACATTGATCCGGAGCGCATCATAAAACGCTTCGACTACGCACACCCCGTGTTCACCCTGGAGGCCGTGGCTGCCCAGAAACGCTATGACGAAATCGGTGGCCACAACCGCAGCCACTTCTGTGGCGCCTACTGGTTCAATGGCTTTCATGAGGATGGTGTGAACAGTGCGCTCCGCGTTACCCAGGCTCTGGGAGTGGAGCTGTAACCATGAACGCTGCCCTACCGGAAAACATCGTCGCCAATCAGCTTCACAGCCAATGGCTCGAGGGCACAATTCGGCATCGTCGCAAGGCACCGGTACGCCACGAATTCAGCTACAGCACCGGCATGCTGGCCCTGGACCTGCGCGAGTGGCCATCCGTTACCCATATCAGCCGCCTGTTTTCCCTGGAACGCTTCAACTGGCTGTCCCTGTACCGCCGCGACTATTTTCGGCCCGAGACCGACAATCTCCTGCAGGCTGTAAACGACCAGGTACAAGAGGCGACGGGATGGCGCCCGGACGGCGCGGTGCAACTGATTACCCATCCCCGCTATTTCGGCTATGTGTTCAATCCAGTCAGCTTCTACTTCTGCTACAACGCCGGCGACCGCCCGGATCATGGAGCCGTGCCCCGGGTCATCATGGCTCAGATCACCAATACACCCTGGAAAGATCGCCATGTGTACTGCCTCGAAACCACAGGCGCAAAACCAACCAACGCCGGCTGGCGCACTGAGCGCTTCGATTTCAGCAAACGCTTTCACGTATCGCCCTTCAACCCCATGGATCAGCATTACCAGTGGACCTTCAGTTTCCGCGGCCCTGAACTTCGAATCCACATGGGTGTGAGACAGGACGAACGCAAGCATTTTGATGCCACATTGGTGGTCCGACGCACCCCCCTGGATCGTAAAGAACTACACAGGAGCCTTAGGCAGTTTCCACTGGAAGCGCTGAAGGTGGTGGGCGGTATTTATTGGCACGCCCTGAAGCTCAAGCTCAAAGGGGTGCCGTTCTTTACCCATCCAAACAAGCTGTCTGAAAACGACCCGGCGCACCGGCGCGGCGCAGAAGACTCAGGCCAGGATGTCACCGAACCCACAGCCCAGAACAAGACAACCGGAAAGGTAAGCTCATGGAGAACCTGAACACCTCGCTTGAATCCACTGGCACTGGCCAGGCGCCGCTCACCAGCCGGTGGGCGAAAGCCCTTGTGTGTCAGCAGCTTTCGCTTCTTGAAGCGGGAACATTGACGATTCGTGAAGCCGGGGCGGAAACCCTGACCTTTGGAGACAGTGACAACCGATTCGCTCCGGCGGAGCTGGTTATCCACGACCACAGCACCTGGAAGGACCTGCTAACGGGCGGCAGCGTGGGTGCCGCTGAAGCCTATGTCGCAGGTGACTGGTCAACGCCGGACTTGGTGGCCCTGCTGCGGTTCTTTACTCGAAACGTTGATCGGATGAACGCATTCGAGGACCGATTCAGCTGGGTCACCAAGCCGGCGCTAAAGGGCCTGCACTGGCTGAATCGCAATACGAAGGAAGGTTCCCGCAAGAACATCAGCGCCCACTACGATCTCGGTAACGACCTGTTCGAAACCTTCCTTGACCCCACTATGATGTATTCCTCCGCCATCTATCCAGGCCCAGAAGCCACGTTGGAGCAAGCGGCGGTTCACAAACTGGATACCATCTGCCGCAAACTGGACCTGCAACCGGGCGACAAGGTGATCGAAATCGGCACCGGTTGGGGTGGTTTCGCCGTGCATGCGGCCAAACATTATGGCTGTCATGTGACGACCACAACGATATCCTCCGAGCAGCTCGAACTGGCGAGGAAAAAGGTCAGCGACGAGGGCCTGGAAGCGCAGGTCACCCTGCTGTTTGACGACTACCGCGACCTGGAAGGCCAATTCGACAAGCTGGTTTCCATCGAAATGATTGAGGCCGTGGGCCCGCAATTCCTGGACAGCTACTTCTCTCAAATCAGTCGCTTGCTGAAACCGGACGGCCTGGCCCTGGTGCAGGCCATCAATATGCCCGAACAGCGCTACAAACGCGCCCTGAAGAACGTCGATTTCATTCAACGATTTATTTTTCCAGGCAGTTTCATTCCCTCTTTGGGCGCGATGCTGGACTCCGTTCGCACGGGCTCCGACCTGGTAATGACCCACGCTGAAGATATCGGCTTCCATTACGCCCGCACACTGCGGGACTGGTGCGAGCGCTTCATGGCGAACCGGGATACGCTCGACAGCCTTGGCTACGACAAAGCCTTCCGCCGCCTGTGGCATTTCTACTTCGCCTATTGCGAAGCCGGGTTCAGTGAACGTGCCATTGGGGTTTCCCAGATCCTGTTCGCCAAGCCAGGTAACAAACGTGAGAACATCCTGAGCGTATGATCCGCAACGACACCCTGCGCAATGTCCTGAACTTCGCCCTGTTCCAGGCTGGCTGGTTCGTGTGCGTGCTCTATCCGGGCCTGCCGGCTGCCGGTTTCGTGGTCCTGCTATTGGTTTTCCATATGCTGTTTGTCAGCCAGCACCGCTCCACCGAACTGCAGTTTATCGGCGCCGGCACGGCTCTGGGCGGTGTGCTGGACGGCCTCTGGTTCCAGACCGGCATCCTTGATGATGGCACTGGCAGCGTGCAGCTCACACCGGTCTGGCTGGTCGGCATCTGGGCCATATTCATGACCACCCTGAGCCATTCCCTGTCATGGATTGGCAGCAAACCCTGGCTGCCCTTTGTGTGCGCCCCCATCGCCGGGCCTTTTGCCTACTGGTCCGCCAGCGCGCTGGGCGCCGTGCAACTTCCGAATCTCACGCTTTCCCTGGCTGCGCTGGCATTGGGCTGGCTGGTTGTGTTCCCGAGCCTTCTCTATCTTCGCAAAGCCCTCTATCCGGAGCTGATACGATGAAGACCAGCGCCCTTTTGCTCGCCTTCGCCCTGCCCCTGTCGGCCGGGGCCGCCGAGATGCGGTTTACCGGCCAGGCGACGCCGTTGAACGGCGACAACCTGCTCTATGAAGAGCGGCATGTGGTAACGGGCAAGTGCACCGATGGCCTTTTCCGACCCGCCTCCCACAACGTGACTTACGTTCGCAGTAACGGTGAGCCATTTGCTGAAAAGACACTGTCTTACGAACAATCGCCGTTGCGTCCAGCGATGACCTTCCGACAGCCGGGTTTCAATGAAGTCATGGCGATCCGAAACCGGGGTGACGCGACGCTGGAAATCGTGTGGCAGACTCCGGAAGGCGACACGGAGAACTCGACGGTGGAGGTCACCCAGACACTGGTGGCGGATGCGGGCTTCGACAATCTGGTTCGCAACCACTGGCCCGAGGTCACATCCGGCGACCGCATTGAATTCGACTTTCTGGCGCCCACACGGGGCAAAGCCTATGGCTTTGTACCTGTCTCTTATACACATCTGACGCTGCCGACGAA
>CAJXOQ010000207.1 GCA_913057975.1 uncultured Marinobacter sp. | reverse complement strand
CGTATGCCCGGTGGTGTGAGAGGACGGGGGAGGTAACTCCCCCTCCTACTCGATTTAGTCGCCTCCGCAATGGTGCTTCATCAATGAAAATCCCGCGAATTAACCGGTAACGCCTGAATCAGATGGCTCAAATCCGACAGCCTCCCTGCCATCACGTGAACAATATCGCCTTCTCTTTCCAGAATCCCTTTCACATGTAACAACCGAGCCGTTATCAACGGCTTGCGCTGCCGCCGTGCGGTTTCCAGCCAGACCACCACGTTTACGTTTCCGGTTTCGTCTTCCAGGGTAACGAAGGTGACGCCGGAGGCGGAGCCGGGGCGTTGGCGGCCTGTGACAAGGCCAGCAACCTGAACCGGTCGGCCAGGCTGGATATTCTTGAGTTGTTCTGCACTGAAACAGAACTTCAGGTGTCCCTGTTCCCGGAGCAAGGCCAGGGGATGGCGCTGCAAGGTCAGGCCCTGGCTGGCGTAGTCGGCCAGTACGTTCTGGCCTTCCGTGGGTTCGGGCAACTGATAGCAGTGTTCTGGCTGGTAATGAGCCGCTGTTTCTTTGGCAAAGAGCTCCGCGGGCTGTTCGTGCTCAAGCAGTTGCCAGTAAGCCTGATGGCGATTAGTGGTGAACGCTGGCATGGCATTAGCGCCTGCGAGCAGTTCCATGTCGCGTTGGTTCAGGCCTGCCAGGTGACGTAGTTCGGCGGTGGACCGGTAGCCTTCAGCCGGGCGGTTGTTGTGCAGGCTCTCGGCGCCGTTGGCAGAGAGACCCTGTATGAGCCTGAGCCCCAGACGTAAATGACGATTGGGCGACTCCAGGGTGTGATTCCATTGGCTGTAGTTTACATCCGGTGGTAGCACGGTGACGTCATGACGACGGGCGTCCTGGACCAGTTGCGAGGGTGAGTAGAACCCCATGGGTTGGCTGTTGAGCAGGGCGCAGTAGAAAGCGGCTGGGTAGTGGCGTTTAATCCAGGAGGACACATACACCAGCAGCGCAAAACTGGCGGCGTGGGATTCCGGAAAACCGTAACCGCCGAAACCGCAGATCTGCAGGTATAACCGTTCGGCGAAATCGGCATCGTGGCCGCGTTCCAGCATGCCGTTGATCAACTTGTCCCGAAACGGCGTCAGGTCGCCGTGGGACTTCCAGGCAGCCATCGCACGGCGGAGTTGGTCGGCTTCACCGGCAGAGAAGCCAGCGGCCACCATGGCCAGCTTGATCACCTGCTCCTGGAAGATAGGCACACCCAGGGTGCGCTCCAGAACGCTCCGTACAGCATCGTTGGGATAGTCCACTGGCTCCAGGCCATGCTTGCGACGCAGATAGGGGTGAACCATGTCACCCTGGATAGGGCCGGGGCGAACAATGGCCACCTCGATCACCAGGTCGTAATAGGTTTCCGGTTTCAGGCGCGGCAGCATATTGATCTGCGCGCGGGATTCCACCTGGAAGACGCCGATGCTGTCGCCTTTTTGCAACATGGCATAGGTGGCAGGATCTTCCTGCGGAATATCCTGCATGGAAAAAGGGGCACCCTTTTCCTCACTGATCAGGTCCAGAGCCTTGCGGATGGCCGTGAGCATGCCCAAGGCAAGCACATCCACCTTCATCAGGCCCAGGCTTTCCAGGTCGTCTTTGTCCCACTGTATGACGGTACGATCCGCCATGGCGGCGTTCTCCACTGGCACCAACTCGGCCAATGGCCCGGCACTGATGACAAAACCACCGACATGCTGGGACAGGTGGCGAGGGAAGCCCAACAGGGTATTCACCAGGGTAAAGAACTGGTCGGCCACTTTCGGGTTGCGGGTGAGGTGTTTGTCGAGAATCTGCTGGCGCCAGTTGCTGGCCTTGTCCCGCCAATCGATGCCTTCCAAAAGCTGTTCTACCATGGCGGGATCAAAGCCCAGGGCCTTGCCTACGTCCCGGATGGCGCTGCGCGGCCGGTAGCGGATTACCGTGGCGGCCAGGGCTGCGCGTTCCCGGCTGTAGCGCCGGTAGATGTATTGGATAACCTCTTCCCGCCGTTCATGCTCGAAATCCACATCAATATCGGGTGGCTCTCCGCGATCCTTGGAGATGAAGCGTTCGAACAGCAACTCCACGCGAGCCGGGTTGACCTCGGTTATGCCAAGGCAGTAGCACACGGCAGAGTTGGCAGCCGACCCGCGGCCCTGGCACAGAATGCCTTTGCTGCGGGCAAAGGCGACAATGTCCTGGATAGTGAGGAAGTAGTGCTCGTACTTCATCTCTGATATCAGGCTCAGTTCCTTGCGTATCAGCCTCTGAACGTTCGATGGCGTGCCGTTTGGGTATCGCCGGCGTTCACCGTCTTGGGTCAGTTGTTTCAGGTAGGCCGCTGGCGATGTTCCGCCCGGCACCAGGTCCGGTGGGTATTCGTACCGCAAGCTACCCGGTTCGAAAGTACATTGCTCTGCAATCACCAGGGTTTCCCTGAGCCAGGCTTCCGGAAACAGGCGATCAAGAACCGGTAATGGTCGAAGGTAGCGCTCCCCGTTCTGGAACAGGCAATGGCCGGCGTTCTCCAGGTTGGTGTGGTTGCGCAGGGCCGTGAGCACATCCTGCAACGGTTGCCGCTCGCGGCTGTGCATATGCACCTCTCCGGTGGCGGCTATCGGACAACGCAGGTGGCCTGCCAGCCAGCGTGCCCGGGCCAGTTGCTGCTCCTCTCCGGATTCAAGAGTGCGGGCTGCGGCTATCCAGAGATTCGGCTCGAACAGGCGCTGAAGCCATTCACCACAGGCCAGGGCCTGGTCTGCATCTGCAACCGTGGGTGAGGGTGGCAGCCACAGGCACACACAATCGTCCAGTGAATGGGTTTCGATATCCCGGAAGAATAACCGGTACTGGCCTTTCTCCGCTTGCCGGCGACCAGTGGTGGTCAACTGGCAAAGCTGACCATAACCCTTGCGGGTGCGGGCCAGCAGGATGAAGCGGGGAGTAACCGCTCCGGGCGGAGCGTCCTCAAGTTCAAACCAGCTGCCGGTGATCAGCTTTACCGGGCTGTCTTTCAGTGCAGCCCAGGCCCGAGGAATGCCAGCCACTGAGCAGGCATCTGTGATGGCCAGTGCAGAGTAGCCCAGCTCCAGTGCTTGCTCGGCCAGTTCATGGGGGTGTGAAGCCCCGGTCAGGAAGGTGAAATTGCTGAAGCAGAAGAGTTCGGCATAGCTGAAGTCGCTCATCAGCCAAACCAGCCATGCACAAACCAGTCATCCCGCACATCCCGGAACACCCAGGCAAGCTGGCCGTTGGACAGTTCGGCAATGTAATAATCCCGGTGAACCCGCTGGCCGTCCCACCAGCCCCCACTGATCCGTTCCGGGCCCGAAAACCACATGGTCGGAGCTTCGGCCAGCGGTTGTGGCCCTTTGAGTAACCATAAAGGACGACGGGGTAACGGGTCGGGAGAAGGAAGGCGGGTATGATTTTTTTGCTGCACCTCGGAGGCCGACCAGGCCCGTTCGGGCCGGTGATCTGCTTGCGGCGATAACTGCCGTAATGAATGTCCGCCAAGCCGTGCCTGCAGGCGGCTGATCAGGGTATGCCAGGCTTCGTTCAGATCCTGCGTTTCACCCAGGAGGTCCTGGCCAGAGGCCGCTTCCCGCCCCAGGAAGCGTTTAACGGACATCGCTAATGAGATTACCGGAGCCCTTAACGGGTGCTGCTCAAACCGTAGGCGAATAAGATTCAGAAATGCTTCGGCCCGATGCTCGGGACCGGAGGTGCGAACCCGAATGCGGGTAGGCTCCTGATGCCGGTGCCGCAGGACCAGCAGCAGGCTGTCGGTATCCTGCTGTCGCCAGCACAGGTCTTCCTCCAGCTCTGACAGAATGCGCTGAAGGGGGAACAGCAGTCCCTGGGACTGCTCAATCTCCTGCACAAAATCCGCCTGCTGACGAAAGGTGTGGGGCGGTTGCCAGGGTGTTTGTGGGTCCGCGCGGCTACCCTGGATTTTTTGCACATACGCGAGGGTTTCCGGCGACAGACGGCGGGCCAGTTCACCGGCAGGCAGTGCGAAGACCTCATCCAGGGTGTTCAGGCCGAGTCGTTGCAGGCGGGTACAGGTTTTGTCATCGAACTCTGCAGTCAGCAGGGGCATCTGCCCCAGTGTGCGCAGGATATAGCCTTTGTCTGCCGTGCATTCGCCCTTGCCGGCCCGGGCAATCAGCCGGGCGGCCAGTGGTGTGTGGCCGATGGCAATCCAGGCGTTAAGCTGGCGTTCATCCAGCCCCTGTTCCACAGTCTGCCAGACGGCGGCCAGTCCACCATAAAGCCGCTGCAGGCTGCCCACTTCCGCCAACAGGCCATTCGGGGGTACCAATACGATATGAGCCGCGTACCGGTATAGCCAGCGCGCCTGGTCTTCCAGTATCCGGGCTTCCTGTTGGTGGTCCGCCCTGAGCATACCCAGTTCCGGTACCAGGCTGATGGCGGTTTTCAGGCGCATGCCAGCGCGTACTCCCTGGGCATAGGCTTCCGGGCAGGCCTGGATAATCTTCTGGCCGGAGCCTTCCACAACAGCCAGCGCTCCCTGGTTTTCGCGGGAGCGGCGAATATGGTCCAGCAACAGGTGAGGAAAGTGCAGGTACAGCCAGAGCATCATGATACGCCTTATCCGGTCTTGCCAGCCCAGGGGCCCTGGACCACCCGGGGTGCTTCCCGGAAGGCCAGATCCGCCCGGTGCTCCATGGCTACGGAGCAACATTGGCCGGGCCAGCTGCCGCGACGTTTCAGAACATTGACCTTGAGCGCCTGTTGGCTTCCTGCCGTCAGATCCAGGCGTAGTGACGCCGGGGAGCTCTGTTCGGCATGGCGCCGTTCGCGGAACAGCACGCACACATTGCTGCCGGCCTCCGCGGCCAGTTGCAAGCGCCGTATGTCACGGGCGGCCAGTTTTCCGGGCCAGGCCATCACCAGGCCGGTGACCGGTGAACGCAGACAGTTTTCCAGTGTCCACAGGAAGTCGCCTTCGTCTTCAGTATTGATCAGTATGACCTGGTCCAGATTGACCCCTTCACGGGCCAGGGCAGGGGCGTAGGGTGTATGGGGCGGGTTTAGCCAGAATACGGTTTTACCCGCCTGAGAAAGCCGTTGCATCAGGGGCAGTAGCAAGTGCAACTCACCGATGCCGGGCTCATCCAGCAGGCACTCACTCAACGCCCCACGGGGCCAGCCAACACCACCGAGCTGGTTGTCCAGCACCTGGTAACCAGTTGGCTCCGCTGGCCGGCTGGTACGGATATGCTGCTGACCCTGCCATACACGGGCGTCTTGCATCAGCGTGTTCAGAATCTCGCTCATGGAAAGCTCTCAATATACTGTTTAAATATACAGTATTCTGAAAAAGACAGGATTTCAAGCAGTGGGTTGATAATGTGGCGGAACGAACCCACGCTTAGTAGTACAGCCATCTAGTAGTACAGCCATCAACCATGGAGGTTGAAATGAGTGAACTGACGAAACAAAGCTGTGAAGCCTGCAGCGCAGATGCTCCCACAGTCACTGCTGACCAGAAACAAGCCCTGGGTAAAGACGTACCCGACTGGCAGGAGATTGAGCTGGACGGGGAAGAACAGTTACAGCGAGTGTTCAAGCTCAAGAATTTCGCCCAGGCCCAGGCATTCACCAACAAGGTGGGCGATTTGGCCGAAGAGGAAGGGCACCATCCCGCCATCCTTCTGGAATACGGCAAAGTGACCGTACGCTGGTGGACCCACAAGATCGGCGGTCTGCACAAAAACGATTACATCATGGCGGCGCGCACCGACGCAGCCTACAAAGACATGCAATAATTCACCAAACCCACCGGAAACAGGGTGTGTAATGGCTGAAGACCGTACAGATAACCCACTAACCCTTCGGTTAGGCCATGAAGAACTGGTTATACGGCGCCGTTACGAAGTGCTCAGTATCATCAATGATTTCCTGATCGCCATCTGGTTTCTGGTGGGCAGCATCCTGTTTCTGTTTCCCGAACACGAGAAGGCGGCCATCTGGCTGTTCATTATTGGCAGTTTCCAGTTCCTGATTCGCCCCACCATTCGCCTGATCGGGCATATCCACGTACAGCGCATTCCGGAAAGCCGCTGGGAAAGTTAGAAGGCCTCGTCTATCGGGCTGCGTACTCCAAAGCCTCCTTTGCGAACCACGTGTGTGTAATAGAAATTGCTCCACCTCTGTTGCCGAACCAGTGTGCGCAACTGATTCATGAAGCGGGTAGGGTTGTCTGGCAAATTTGGAGGGACATCCAAAATCATCGGCTCAGCCTCCGTGCTGTTTATTTGTACAGTATTTTAGGCTGTCTCTTATACACA
>CAJXOQ010000206.1 GCA_913057975.1 uncultured Marinobacter sp. | reverse complement strand
ACGGGAGGACTTCCACCTCCAGGAGTGCGCCCGTGCCGGGCGCACCAAAAAAGCCCCGGTGTGTCACCGGGGCCTATCGTCAACGCTTTGTCTGATCAGTAGAGCTTTGTCAGCGATTTTTTCGCGAACGGCTCGACCTCGCCAATGCGGCCGGCCTTCACTTTCACCAGCCACTCTGGATCCTGCAGCAGTGCACGGCCCACGGCAATCAATTCGAACTCGTTGTTGTTCATGCGCTCAACCAGTTCGTCGATGCCGGACTGTTCCACCGCTTCCTTCTTGCTGGCGAAGGTGCCACTGATGAAATCCTCGGTCAGTCCTACGCTACCAACCGACATCGTCGGCTTTCCGGAGAGTTTCTGCGTCCAGCCCGCCAGATTAAGGTTCGAGCCCTCAAATTCCGGCTCCCAGAAGCGACGCGTAGAGGCGTGGAAGATATCCACGCCGGCGTCGACCAGCGGTCTCAGGAACTGCTCCAGCTCTTCCGGAGTGCTCACCAGCTTCGCTTCGTAATCCTGCTGCTTCCACTGAGAGAAACGCAGCATGATGGGAAAGTCCGGGCCTACGCGGTGGCGGACCGCTTCAACGATCTCAACGACGAAACGCAGGCGATTCTCCATACTGCCGCCGTACTCGTCATCACGCTGGTTGGTGCTTTCCCAAAGGAACTGATCCAGCAAATAGCCGTGGGCGCCGTGAATCTCCACGCCGTCAAAGCCCAACGCTTTCGCATCCTGGGCGGCGTCGGCAAACGCCGTGATGACGTCGTCGATATCGTCCTTGCTCATCGCCTTGCCGTTGGGCTTGCCCGGTGAAAACAGGCCGGACGGGCTGTAACCGGGTACTGATGGGTCCGGCTCGGTACCTTCCTTTCGTACGGCACCCACGTGCCACAACTGCGGGAAAATAGCCCCGCCGGCCTCGTGGACCGCATCGACCACATCCTTCCAGCCGGCGAGTGCCGTGTCCCCATGAAAGAATGGCACGTTCGGATAACCGTTGGCGCCGGGGTGGTTGACTGTCGTGCCTTCGGTAATCAGCAAACCAACACCGCCTTCAGCGCGGCGGCGGTAATAGTCCACCACATCCTGGCTCGGGGCATTACCCGGCGAGAAATTGCGGGTCATCGGGGCCATCGCCACGCGATTGCGCAAGGTCAGGTTATGGAGTTCAAAGGGTTCAAACAGAGGGCCAAGATTCATGCTCATGGTAGATCGCAACCTCACTAATCTGGTTTCTTTAAGCAACCATATTGAATCTGGTTTTAAAATGCAACCCTATTAGGTACACTCCGAAACATGGCCAGAAAACGTTTTGATGACTCAAATTGCTCCGTCGCCCGTGCCCTTAACGAGGTGGGTGACTGGTGGTCCCTGCTGGTGGTGCTGCACGCGATGTATGGCACCCGCCGCTTTGTGGACTTCCAGCAAGAGCTGGGTATTGCCCGCAACATTCTCTGCGACCGGTTAGCGAGGCTGGTAGACAACGAGGTATTGAAGAAGGTGGAAGTGGGCGAACACGGCTCACGATTCGAGTACCGGCTGACCGAAAAAGGCCGGGACCTGTTTCCGATTGTGATCGCCCTTCGCCAGTGGGGCGACAAATGGAATCCGGCGCCAGATCAAACACCGTTGGACCTGAGGGACCGCGAAACCGGGCGTGCCATTTTACCGGTTGAAGTTCAGGATGCCGACGGCAAGCAGCTGACCGTACGTGATGTGTTTGTGCCGGAAGGCGCCGACACCGGCATAGAGAAAAAGACGCCGGACGGCAAAAAGTCAGCCTGAGCCAATCGCCAAAACGGGGCCCTGGAGCCCCGTTTTCTATGGAATAGGCAGGATTACGCGTTTTCGCGCTGGGGTGAGCGCCTTGCCTGACCACCGTTGCCACTCTGGCTACGGCCGCCACTGCGACCACCCGGCTTGCCGCCAAAACTACGGCCATTTCCGCCGGGCTTACCATTGCCACCACCGTTACCGCCGCGACCACGGGCCCGGCTGGGGTCTGCTTTGGCCTTTGGCTTTAATGGCAGGTTGTTCTGGGGCTCGAAGCCCTCAACAGATTTGCGCGGCAACTGCTTCTTGATCAGCCTTTCAATGCCGGCAAGCATCTTGCCCTCATCGGCGCTGACCAGCGACAGTGCATGGCCGCTTTCACCGGCACGACCGGTACGGCCAATGCGGTGAACGTAGTCTTCCGGCACGTTCGGCAGCTCGAAGTTCACCACCTGGGGCAGCTGTTTAATATCCAGGCCACGGGCCGCGATATCCGTCGCGACCAATACGCGCACGTCGCCTTGCTTGAACTCGGCCAGCGCTCGGGTACGAGCACCCTGTGACTTGTTGCCATGGATCGCAGCAGCGGTAATGCCGTCACGCTCCAGTTTCTGGGTCAGGCGGTTGGCACCGTGTTTGGTACGGGTGAACACCAACACCTGCTCCCAGCCGTTGTCCCGCACGAGCTTGCTCAGCAAGGCGGTTTTCTGGCTCTGATCGACCGGATAGACCGATTGCTTGATGCTTTCCGCAGCGGTGTTTCGGGCTGCCACTTCCACCTGCACCGGGTTATCCAGCAGTCCTTCGGCCAGGGTGCGAATCTCGTTGGAGAAGGTGGCAGAGAACAACAGGTTCTGGCGCTTGGCGGGCAACAGCGCAAGAATCTTGCGAATGTCACGGATAAAGCCCATGTCCAGCATGCGGTCGGCTTCGTCCAGCACCAGGATTTCCACTTCGTTGAAGCGAACCGCATTCTGCTGATACAGATCCATCAGACGGCCGGGTGTAGCCACCAGCACATCCAGGCCCTTGCGCAGCTTCATCATCTGCGGATTGATTTTTACACCACCAAAAACCACGGCGGACTTGGTGGGCATGTATCGGCTGTACAGCGCGACACTGTCGTGAACCTGGGCCGCCAACTCGCGGGTGGGCGCCAGGATCAGTACACGCGGGCCTTTGCCAGTGCGGGGATTTTCCGCAAGGCGCTGCAGCAATGGCAGGGTGAACCCTGCGGTTTTACCGGTGCCCGTCTGGGCAGCCGCCATCACGTCCCTGCCGGATAAAACAGCGGGAATGGCCTTGGCCTGGATGGGAGATGGGGTTTCGTAACCCTGGTCGGCTGTGGCACGGACCAGTTGCTCGGACAAACCGAGTGAAGAAAAACTCATAGTGGATCAACTCTTGATTAGTCTGCCTCCACGAACACCGTTCTCGGCGAATGCGGGCAGATGCCATGAAGATTCATGGAATAAAAGACGACTACGGCCACACACCGTTAACGGGGTGACGTCCTCTGACAGGTCGTATGGATGGTTCGCACGGGCTTGAAGCCTTGAATTGCGGAAATCCCTAGAGGCAGGATGCTGGGCACACTAACAGAGTGATCCGGGAATAGCTATAAGGAACTTTTCCGGTAAGAATCTTTGACGTGGTCCCCGGCCGGGGATAACCCTGCCAGGTCAGGCAGGGTTATCAGTCCGTCATTAACGATTAACGCACACCGTCCCGGCGTAACGCAGCCGGCGTGTATTCGCGGGAACGACGTTCGGTACCGTACTGGTAAGGCTCGTCTTCCTCGTTGGTCAGCCCCATCACCAGATAGCGCCCTGACAACAGGTCATACAGAGTTTCAAAGGCATAGGCCGGAATGTCGGCATCGTAGATCTGCATCGCGTGCGCTTCGGCAACACGCCACAGGTTGCCACGTCCGTCGTAATGATCCACCGCTGCAATCTGCCAGGTATCCTCATCGATGTAGAAATCCCGCTTGCCGTAGACATGCCGCTCACCATCCTTGAGTGTCGCTGTTACATGCCAAACCCGGTGCAGCTCATAACGGGTGAGGCCCTGGTCGACATGGCCGGGCTTTATGATGTCGTCATAGCTCAGGCTCTCATCAGTCAGGCGATAGGAATTATACGGAATGTACAGTTCTTTCTTGCCTTTGAGCTCCCAGTTGTAACGGTCTGGCGCGCCGTTGTAGAGATCCAGGTTATCGGACGTTCGCTGGCCATCCGCAGCGGTACCCGGGCCGTCATACGCGACATTGGGTGCACGGCGAACACGACGCTGTCCGGAGTTGTACAACCATGCGCGACGGGGTTCCTTAACCTGGTTGATGGTCTCGTGCACCAGCAGTACGTTGCCGGCGAGGCGTGACGGAGCGGTGATGGCCTGCTTGAAATAGAACATCACGTTGGGATCTTCGCTCGGATCGAAATCCTCCAGCGCCACCCGCTCGGTAAACGACTCGGTGAACCTGACCGGGCTGAAATCGCCGTTTGGTTGCGGTGTTACCTGTGCCACATTGCGGGTAAAGGAACCGCCGCGGTAGCGGGTGATATGGTTGAAAATCACCTCAAGACCATTTTGGGGGATCGGAAACGGGGTCGCTGTCGTGTAGTTCTTTAGACCGTTTCCGCTTTCCACCAATTCCACTTCGGTGGCATTGGCCTTGGTTTTCTCCAGCACGTCGGCAGGATAGGTCGCCGTTCTCCGAGTCTGGTAGACCGGCATAAAATAATTGTCGTACGTCTTGATCATCGCAATCTGGCCAGGCGTCAGGTTGTCCGCGTACTGGTCAACGTTGCTCTGATCGATACGAAACAGCTCTTTGTCGTTGGGAAACGGGTCCACGTATCGGCCGTCGCCCTGGTAGGCACCCGGCGCCTGAAGCAGCCCCCCGTCCCAGGCAGGAATTTCATCGCCATTACCGGACTTCTCGGCACCCATCGGCGTGAGCGTATCTCCCAGTTTGGCGGCCTCCGGGGCCGACACTGCTGCGCCGGCTGACGCGGAATACAGCATCGAGCACGCTAATGCACTGTAAAGCAGGTTTTTTCGATTAATCATGGATTACTCCTCGGTTTTCAGACAATGGTTCAAAATGAATAGGACACTGAGGCCGACACGAAATCCCGGTCATTGATGACGTTGTAATCACCCCCGAAATAGTTGGTGTAACTCAGGTTGGCTTTGTAGGCGTTTTGATAGGTGGCTTCGACGGCAAGGCCCAGTGACTTGTTGCCTTCCTGGAAGTTGCCACCAGGATCTGGTGCGTAGCCCTTCACGTCGTGAGAGAAAAAGAGCCTGGGGCGCAAGTTGACGCCGGCGACGGCATCCGGATAGTCCCAGACAAACAGCGTGCGATAGCCCCAGGAGAAGGACGTGGTAAACCCATCACCTCCACAGTTGCTGGGGTTGATGTTCAAACGCGGGTCACTGTCTGTGCCCTGGCTGCAGTAATCACCGGTGAAGTTGTCACCTTCCAGCGGCACCGGCCCCACACCGTAGATGCCCGACCGCCCGTAGCGGGCTTCCGAGGTGCTGGGCAGATCGTGGATATAGGTGGCACCGACCTCACCGACAATGATGAAGCGGGCCGCGCCCATCACCCGGTCGATAAAGTGAATAAAGGTCGCCTGAGCCTGGGAAACGTTGTAACGGTCGTAGCCGTCAACAGCCTTGCCGGCATAATTGAAGTCGGGGTCCTTCTCGCGCTGGCGTTGCTCCAGCTTGCTCACCACCTGTCCATCCGGGCCACGCTGTTGCAGGCCTCCGTATATCAGCTCAAACGTGTTCCACTGGATGGGAAGGTTTGGCCGGAAGCTGTATTCCGCCCCGAATGAGGTTCCCGTTGGCAACGTGGTATTGATGCTGATGCCATAGAGATCAATGTCTTCCGGATACTCGATGAAATAGCTCGGAAACCGGGAGTTGGGGAGGCTGGGGTCGCTTTTCTGGTTTGCAGATGGGTCCGATGGGTTGTTGACCACCCCACTGATGTACGGAAGACGGCTGTGGTAACGGGTGTAGTAGAACCCCAGTTCGGCCCCCAGGTCGGTAAGATACCAACGCAGCGCGGCGCCGAACTGGTCCTTGTCTCCGGGCTCGCGGTCGCCCAGGCGCGGCGACACGAAACCCTCTTCCAGCGCCTGGGAATCGGGCACCTGGCCCGCCAGCAATACCGGGCCACAGCCATCGGCCGCCACATCCGCAGAGGAAAAATAGGTGCCGCAGTCGTCAATCCGGAAGCTTTCCCAGTCGGTCTGAACAAACGCTTCCATGGTGATTTCAGACGTCAGGCCGACTGAGGTATACAACATCTCGACGGGCAGGAGTACGTCTTTCAGCTCCGCCCCCGGTGCGCGAAACGCGGGAACGTCGATCGGATTGACCGCGTTGATACCACCCAGGATGAACGTGCTTTCGCCCCAGTTCACCACCTGACGACCGTAGCGGATCGACACCGGTGTATCGCCGAAGTACCAGTCCGTAAACACATAGGCGTCGAGAAGATCCACACCTGAGGCGTTATCTTTGGCCTCATCATTCAATTCACGTCGCTGGCCCTGTCTCTTATACACATCTGACGCTGCCGACGAATAGAGAGGTGTAGA
>CAJXOQ010000205.1 GCA_913057975.1 uncultured Marinobacter sp. | reverse complement strand
CGAGATAGGAGTCCGTCTCGTGGGCTCGGAGATGTGTATAAGAGACAGGCCGATAGCCTTCGCTATCGGGTATTGTCGGCCGAGGCTGACGCCATTAGTGAGGCCTTGAAAGCCATGCGGTAGACGATGGTCGGCCACCCTGACGGTGACCGAATAATCTACTGTCTGAAAATGATCAAAACGATCACTTTGTGACCAAAATTGTCCATCCGGTCAAAGCCGGGCAGCCACTTCCGTCCCCTGACGAATCGCTCGTTTGGCATCCAGCTCTTCCGCCACATCCGCGCCACCGATCAAATGAGTCTGAATTCCCCGATTGGCCAAATCATCAAACAACGCCCGGAACGACTCCTGACCTGCGCATATGATGACATTGTCTACAGCCAGAACCTTGCTCTCGGTGACCTTTCCGTCCTTGTCGGAGAGCGTGATATGCAGTCCGTCATCATCAATTTTGTCGTAGCTACACCCCCTCAGCATTTCAACATCACGATGCTTGAGGCTGTTGCGATGCACCCAGCCAGAGGTCTTGCCCAGACCACCGCCGACTTTGCTGCTTTTGCGCTGCATCAGGTAAATTTTGCGAGGTGACGATGTCGGCTTGCGTTCAGCCAGCCCGCCGGGCCCGTCGAATTGCGGATCAACGCCCCACTCAGCCTGCCAGTCTGCCATGCTGACCTGCTCCCCCTCAGGGTGATGACCCAATTCGTGGGTGAGGAACTCGCTGACATCGAAGCCAATACCGCCGGCACCTATCACCGCTACCGACTGGCCCACGGGCTTGTTGTGGCGCAGGACATCGAGATAACCGAGTACCTTCGGGTGGTCGATGCCGTCGATTTTAGGCGTCCGCGGTTTCACGCCCGTGGCGATGATCACGTCGTCAAAGCCCTGTTCTCCCAACGCATCGGCATCCACGCGGGCATTGAGCTTCAGTTCAATACCCAGGATTTCGATCTGGCGCTGGTAGTAACGCAGCGTTTCATAGAACTCTTCCTTCCCGGGGATGCGCTTGGCGTAGTTGAACTGGCCACCAATTTTGTCATCCGCTTCAAACAGCGTCACTTTGTGACCCCGCTTGGCGGCAGTGGTCGCGGCGGCCAGGCCAGCGGGACCGGCTCCGACCACCGCCACGCGGCGGCTGACCGGAGCCACCGTCAGTACCAGTTCGGTTTCGTGGCAGGCGCGTGGGTTCACCAGGCAGGATGCCCGCTTGAGCTGGAACACGTGATCCAGACAGGCCTGATTGCAGGCAATACAGGTGTTTATTTCGTCACTACGGTTCTGCTCTGCCTTGCGCACAAATTCCGAATCCGCGAGCAACGGCCGCGCCATGGACACCATATCCGCCTTGCCCGCCGCGAGGATTTCCTCACCTTTCTCCGGGGTGTTGATGCGATTGGTGGTGCACACGGGAATGTCCACTTCGCCATAAAATTTGGCGGTTACGTCTGCAAAACCGCCCCGCGGCACCGACGTCACGATCGTTGGCACCCGGGCTTCGTGCCAGCCGATACCGGTATTGATAATGGTGGCACCGGCTTTTTCGATGGCTTTGCCCAATTGCACCACCTGATCCCAGGTCTGCCCACCTTCCACCAGGTCCAGCATCGACAGGCGGTAAATAATAATGAACTCGGGGCCGACCGCCTCCCGCATGCGGCGAACGATCTCCACCGGCAACTGCATGCGGTTCTCGAACGGTCCGCCCCATTTGTCAGTGCGTTTATTGGTGCGCTCACACAGGAACTGGTTAATGAAATACCCTTCCGATCCCATAACCTCAACGCCGTCATAACGGGCCAGTTTCGCCAGTTTTGCAGCGTTGACGAAGTCATCAATCTGCTTATCGACCCCCTTGGTGGAGAGCGCACGGGCCTTGAACGGCGTAATGGGCGCCTTGGTGGCCGAGGCAGATACACTGAAGGGTTGGTAGCCGTATCTGCCGGCGTGGAGCAACTGCAGACAGATCTTGCCCCCGGCGTCGTGGACCTCAGAGGTCACATGGCGATGAAGCATGGCCGTGCCGCGATGGTTCATAGTGGAGGCCAGCGGTGAAAGCTGCCCCACGAAGTTGGGCGAAAAACCACCGGTGACCATCAACCCAACGCCGCCTTCGGCACGCTCGGCAAAATAACGGGCAAGCTTGTGGATGTTCCAGAAACGATCTTCCAGGCCGGTATGCATGGAGCCCATAAGCACGCGGTTTTTCAACTCAGTGAAACCCAGGTCGAGGGGTTTCAGCAGGTTCGGATAGGCTGCGGTCATGTTGTTTCTCTTTGATTGATCGTTTGGTCGTCTCGTCTCACGCGGACGTTTTCATCAGGAGGCAACATGGTAGCATAGCGGCCTACGACTAACGTATGACATGGAACCCACACTATGAGCGCACGCGAATCTGAACGGGTATTGATCACCATCGAGGATGGCATCGCCATCGTGACCCTGAACCGCCCGGAGAAATACAACGGCCTGGACATGCCCATGTTCGAGGCCATCACCAGGGCGGCCAAAACCCTGAGGAAAGACCGCAGTGTGCGTGCAATCATCCTGAACGGTGCCGGAGACGCTTTTTGTTCCGGGCTGGATGTAAAGACCGTGTCGAAGAATCCGGTGAACTTCCTCAAGCTGCTGGTCAAACCTGGCCGCAGGATCAGCAATCTCGCCCAAGATGTCGGCTATTTATGGCGGGATGTACCGGCACCAGTGATTGCCGTTACCCATGGCTACTGTTTCGGCGGTGGTTTCCAGATTGCGCTGGGAGCTGACTTTCGGTTTTCCACCACCGACTGCACGTTCTCCATCATGGAGAGCAAGTGGGGGCTGATCCCGGACATGAGCCTGACCGTGACGCTGCGGGAACTGGTTCCCATTGATCTGGCCAAGGAGTTGACCATGACTGCGCGGCAATTCAATGGTACGGAAGCAAAAGCCATGGGTCTGGTCAGCCGCGTAAACGATGACCCCATGGCAGAAGCGATAAACTTCGCACGGGAGCTTGCCGAGCGCTCCCCAGACGCCGTCGCCGCCAGTAAGCTGTTGTTCAACCGCAGTTGGAACGCCACCGACAAAACCGCACTGGACTGGGAAACAAAGCTGCAGAAAAAGGTACTCGGGCGGGCGAATCAGCGCATTGCCGTTGCCCGGAACTCCGGCTCTCCCGACAAACCCTACCGGGACCGCCGTGATTTCTGAACGCGGATAAATGGTCAGCGTACTTGACCTGCGTAGACGGCCACGTATCATCAGCCGGGGTAACTGATTATCGGAGCAACCATGACGACCGCGAGGTCCCTGGCTAATACACATCCCGGTTTTTCACCGGTCGCTGCTGATGCAAAGAAGCATCGCGGCAGCTTGCCCTACTTCCCGGATCCACCCCATCACAGCTGATATTCTGGCCACCATTCAAATGGTTGCCCGTGCAAGCACGGAGACCGGGGGCTAAACTCAGGCAACACTTGCATCTCCATCCATAAAGAAGAAAGCCAATTAAGAGGTTGCGATGTCGCTACCGCTGGTCGTTTTACTGCCGTTTCTGGGAGCCCTGGCGGCTCCACTGTTCGCCCAGGGCGGACGCACGGCAATTGCCGTAATTTCCTGTGTCCCCGCCATCATTGGATTGGCGGCACTATATCCCCACTGGGCAACCCTGGCCGACGGCGGCATCGTGCAGCACACCACCGAGTGGCTGCCAGCCCTCGGACTGTCTTTCAGCTTTCGCCTGGATGGTCTATCGCTGCTTTTTGCGCTGCTGATCCTGATTATCGGGCTATTGATCATCCTGTACGCCCGCTACTACCTGAAGCCCCACGAGAACGTCGGTAAGTTCTACGCGCTACTGCTGTGCTTCAAGGGCTCCATGCTTGGCATCGTGCTGTCGAGCAATCTGTTGCTGATGATGGTTTTCTGGGAGTTGACCAGCCTGACATCGTTCCTGTTGATCAGCTTCTGGACCCATAAAAAAGACGCTCGCCGCGGTGCAAGGATGGCACTTGCAGTTACCGGAGGCGGTGGCCTGGCACTGCTTGCCGGCGTCCTGTTGATTGGCAACATCGTGGGCAGCTATGAACTGGAGGACGTTCTCGCCGCCGGGGACCTGATCAAGAACCACAGCATGTACCCGGTGGCACTGACCCTGGTACTGCTGGGGGCGTTCACCAAGTCCGCACAGTTCCCGTTCCACTTCTGGCTACCCCACGCCATGCAGGCGCCGACACCTGTTTCGGCCTATCTGCACTCAGCCACCATGGTGAAAGCGGGCATCTTCCTGATGGCCCGGCTGTACCCGGCCCTCGCCGGCACCGAACAGTGGTTCTACATGGTCAGTTTTACCGGCATGGCCACGCTGCTGATCGGCGCCTATGTCGCTATGTTCAAGCATGACCTCAAAGGCCTTCTGGCCCACTCAACAGTCAGTCATCTTGGCCTCATCACCCTGCTGTTTGGTATGGGTACCCAACTGGCTGCCGTCGCCGCGGTCTTTCACGTGATCAACCACGCAATATTCAAGGCGTCCCTGTTTATGGCCGCCGGTATTATTGACCATGAGACCGGCACCCGGGACATGCGCAGGATCAACGGTCTCTGGCGCTACATGCCTCATACCGCCACGCTGGCCATGGTGGCGGCAGCGTCGATGGCGGGTGTGCCGCTGCTCAATGGTTTCCTGAGCAAGGAGATGTTCTTCGCCGAAGCCCTGGAACTGAATCTTCCCGGCCTGTGGGCCTATCTGCCTCCGCTTGTTGCAACACTGGCCGGCATATTTGCCGTTGCCTATTCCGCGCGATTCATCCACGACGTGTTTTTCAACGGCCGGCCTGTCAACCTGCCTGTTTTTCCGCCCCATGAGCCGCCAAGGTACATGAAGATACCGGTTGAAATCCTGGTCTTCGCCTGCCTGATGGTGGGCATGTTTCCGGCGTTCTCTGTCGGCCCACTGCTCTATGCCGCAGCGTCCGCCACTCTGGGTGGCGACGTTCCCGAGTATCACCTGACGGTTGTTCACGGCTTTAACCTGCCGCTGCTGATGAGTTTCGTGGCCTTCTTCGGGGGCCTGTTGATGTATACCCAGCGCCAGCGGTTTTTCGATTTCCACGCCCGTTTCAAGGAAATTGATGAAAAAGCGGTCTTCGAAGCCATCGTTAGCCGAATTTCGGACACTGCCCATACCGTTACCGCCTACATCGAGAACGGCTCACTGCAGCGCTACGCCATGTTGCTGATCGTCAGTGTGATTGCTGTTGCCGTGCTCCCGCTCTGGGACCTGGGGATTGCCATCGGCAGTAATGGGCTCAGCCCGGTGGATTGGCCCACGCTTATCGGTGTTGCCATCCTGGTGGTTGCGGCCCTGGGTACAGCGGCTGTGCATCGTGACCGGTTCTTTGCGCTGGTTTTGCTCAGCGTCGTTGGGCTTCTTGTTGCTCTCGGCTTTGCCCGCTTCTCAGCTCCGGATCTGGCGATGACGCAGTTGTCGGTTGAAGTGGTAACGATTGTCCTGCTGATGCTGGCGCTGTACTACATGCCGTCCTGGACGCCGATCGAGACGCCGAAAGGTCGCCGCATCAGGGATATTCTGATCGCTGGCGCGGCCGGTATCGGCATGACACTCATTACCCTGGCCATGCTGACACAGCCGTTTACGTCAATTTCGGAGTTTTTCCTCGAGAACAGCAAACCCGGCGGCGGTGGCACTAACGTGGTCAACGTCATTCTTGTGGACTTCCGTGGCTTCGATACCCTCGGTGAGATCACGGTTCTGGGCATTGCGGCACTGGGCATTTACGCGATGCTGCGACATGTTGACCTGACGCCGCCTCCAGGCGACGGCCAGGGCCATCCCTGGACGCGGGATGCGTACCCGATGATGCTGCAGCAGATTGCCAGGCCGATGCTGCCATTGGCCCTGATGATCTCCGCCTATATATTCCTGCGCGGCCACAACATGCCGGGTGGCGGCTTCATCGCCGGATTGATCACTGCGGTGGCGCTGATCCTGCAATACATTGCCAGCGGGATGTCCTGGACCCAGGACCGTATTTCAATCCGCTACCACAACGTCATCGGCCTGGGGCTGCTGTTCGCACTCATCGCCGGGGCTGGCAGCTTCGCATTCGGCTATCCGTTCCTCACATCCACGTTCGACTACGTCTACTGGCCTGTGGTTGGGAAGTTCGAGGTAGCCTCGGCGCTGGTCTTTGATCTCGGCGTCTATCTGACCGTTATCGGCGCCACACTGCTGGCGCTGACCAGCGTTGGTCGCCTGTCACCCCATTCGGCCATCAAGAGTACCAACTATAAGGAGGGCTCATAATGGAGCTTGCATTCGCGGTGGTCATCGGGGCTTTGACAGCCTCCGGGGTTTACCTGATGCTCAGAGCCCGCACCTTTCCCGTTGTGGTGGGCCTGACCCTGTCTCTTATACACATCTCCGAGCCCACGAGACGGACTCCTATCT
>CAJXOQ010000204.1 GCA_913057975.1 uncultured Marinobacter sp. | reverse complement strand
CGAGATAGGAGTCCGTCTCGTGGGCTCGGAGATGTGTATAAGAGACAGGCCCAGAACGCTGGCCGCCTGACCAAAGCTTCCCAGGGTCCAGAACCATTTACGCACAGGCTTGCGCCGGACCCAGGCACCGATCACCATTTGCGGAATCATAGAGCCGGACTCACGGATCGGGACCAGCCAGGCCACCAGGGCAGGTGCCCCAATCGCGCTTAAAAGCCAAGCCAGCACGGTCTTGGGGCTGATCAGCAAGTCACCCAGTTTGGTCAGCACGTTGCTGCCGAGGATCAGGAAGAAGTTGCGTGGCACCTCCCGGCAGGCTTCATCGGGGATGTCCGTGCAGACCCGGGCGTCTTCTTCGTTGGCAATCAGGCTGTAAACCTGGTCGAGGGTGTCCTTGTTTCTGGCGGGCAAGTTGCCGTCCTCCTGAACAAATGGCTTATAAGGATACCAGCTAAGGCGAGTTGCCTTAAGGCAGGAGGGCAGCGTTGCCGGTGATTCAGACCAGGTGGTGGTCCCACTGGACCGGCAGATCGGCGATTTGCCGTGACTGATTGTCCTGCCCCAGGCGCACCAGTTTTCCGCGTCCGGAGGAGATCAGGAAATCGCCTCCTGCCAAGGCCTGGACGCCAGCGCAGTCGGGTATGGACGCCCTGGCCAGCAGTTCGCCGGTGATGCCATTGAACACCACGGCGGTGCCGCCCACTGGCGACGCGGCAGCGACAAGGTCGTTCTCGGGATGGGCAACAACGCTGGCGATGTAGTTGGCCAGTGCTGCCTGGGTATCCTCATCGAATCGGATTTCCTGAAGCTCACCGCCTTCCAGCCGCGCGATGAGGGCGGGGGGCTCGTGAAGGGGCCCCTGGTACTGGTAGGCAACGTACACCCGGCCGTTCGAACCGGTACTGACATGACGGGCGCTTTGCTGGTGATGGGCAGGGTTGAACCGCCCAATAATCCGACCGCTGCGGCGGTTCATCAGGATCAGCGCGGGTTCCATGGTGTCGAGGTTCAGCTTGAGGCGATCGTAGTCCGGGTGGGTCAGTATGTCGCCCAGGCCAATCACCAGGGTTTCCCCGTCTGGGTGCAGTGTCAGCTCATGGGGGCCAATGCCCTGAAGCTCAAAGGTATCGACCCGCTGATAATTCTGCTCCGCGTCATAGACGGCAATAATGCCTTGCCCCGGCTCGTAGCGGCTGGCGGTGACATAGAGCCAGCGGCTGTCGGGGGAGAACACTCCGTGACCGACAAAGTGTTCCCCGGAGGCGGCCTTGACGCGATGTGTCCTGTTGCCGCTGAGGGCGTCGAACCCGTAAAACGCCCAGCCGGGCCGGCGTTCGAAGAAGATGACCTGTGAGCCATCCGGGCGTGCACAGCCGCTGTGGCAACGGGTGTCGACCGGTGACTCCCATATGAGATGACCTTTGCGGTTGATGGCACTAATGCCGAACTTACCCCCGGGCAGTCCCACGGCGCCGACGTACTGATCTGGCGCGTAATCCGCTTTTCGAGGCAGCAGACTGCAGCCGGACAGGGTGGCTGCCAGTCCTCCCGCCATCCCCGCTTTCAGTAATTGTCTGCGGTTGATAAGTGCACCTCCGGGTTGCCTGTTGCTGCTCATCAGTCGCCGTCGCTGGAATTGAAGCCGCGAATGACGCCGAGTTCAACCGCTGCCTGGTCATTGATCAGAGTGGTTAACTGGGAAACGTCAACGTAGAAGCCCTGGAGCAGGGAAAAGGCATCGTCATTGGAAAGCAGCTCAGTCATGGGGCGATGGAGTTCCGGGAAGTGCTCCAGAACGTCCTTGAACTGGTTTTCAATTCGTGGACCCAGTTGCGGTTGTTCGCTTTCCTTTAGCAGCTGTGTCAGGCCCGGCAGGAAAGACTGCTCCAGGCCATGGATGGTTGCTTCCATGGTCTTCAGGCTACGGCCGCTACGCCAGGCATCGGCGGCGTAGACAGAACGTTTGCCATTCCCACGGAGCCCCATTGGCTGGGCAAGCCGGCGATCCTCCAGAATCTCCAGGGCCGCCATGCCGGCCCGGATGGTGGTGTCGCGATATTGCTCCGTGGCCAGGTAATTCTCGCGGAACGCCTGCCATTGATCACTGAGTTGCTGGCTATTGGTTTCGATGTGGCTGGCAACCGCTCTCAGCAGGCCGCAGGTCTTTTCCGCGGGTAGGGCATTGTCGCTGGCGTTCAATGGTTCGTCGTACAACAGGTACTCCAGCATGGGAAAACCCTGTACGGCCACGCCGGACTCGGCGATGACCTCACCTGATATCGGATCTTCCGAGTTCAGCAGGTAGCTGGCTTTGCGGGCAATCAGGTTTTTCGGGTCGGGCCAGAACTGGAACTGCCAGGCAAGGTTGTCGTTCTCCACCGGGCCAAAATCCACATAACGGACACGCTGCCACGCCAGGAAGGCGTCCAGCCAGGCTTGCTCAAGGGTATCGCGTGCCGCCTGTTCCGGCGCGCTGCAGTAGTCGGCAGCGGCGACGGACAAGTCGCCCGCTTCGGCCGCCAGAGACTGGTAACCCGCGAAAATTCCCTGGTGCCATTGCTGTTCGGCGTTGCTGTTCGTTTCAGTCTGGCTAGCAGCCATCCCAGCAATTGGAGCCAGTATCAGCGCGGCAATACCCACGGCTTTCGTTAATGGTCGCATGGCGTGTCCTCAGAGAGAGTTCAGGAAATCCAGGAGTGCCTCCCGGTCTTCGACGGGCATCTGACGGTAACGTTCAGCTGCCTGCCCGGCCTCGCCCCCGTGCCAGAGCACGGCTTCTTCGAGTGTTCGCGCCCGCCCGTCGTGGAGGAACCCGGACTGCGGATTGACCCGTTGAGCCAGGCCGATTCCCCAGAGCGGGGGTGTCCGCCATTCGTTGCCGTTGGCCAGGAATTCATCCCGACCATCGGCAAGCGCCGGACCCATGTCATGCAGGAGCAGATCGGTATAGGGCCATATGGTCTGGTTGCTGAGGTCCGGGCGGTCCGGGGCGATGCCGGTCGTGTGCCTTGGTGTATGACAGCCGGCGCAGCCGGTTTCATTGAACAGTTCCGCGCCTTGTTGAACGGACACAGTGTCCAGGTCACGGCGTGCGGGCACTGCCAGGCTTTTGGCGTAGAAGGTCACGAAGTTGCTCACCTTGTCGCTCACTTCGGGGCTGCCGCCGTTGGTGAAGCGCTTACAGTTCTGCTCGGGCGTACAGTCGGTTGCCGGTTTGATGGTGGACGTCAGCCCCATGTCTCCGGCAAACGCCCCCATACTTTGCTGATGAACGTTTGGTTCGGCAGCTTTCCAGCCAAATCGGCCCGGCACGGTTTGCTGGCTGTTCAGGTCCCAGACTTGATTGAGTTTGCCGGAGAGGCCGTCGTTGTCCGTATCCTCCGGGTCCGCCAGTGCCTGCAGGTCTTCAAGCGGTATGGCTTCCAGCAGACCCATGCCAATCATCTGTGGAGCCACCCGTGGAGACACCAGCAGGTCCTCCGGGAGCGGGCCATAGTTAGGGTTCTCGATCCGGTAGACCGGTTTTCGTAGTTCTATTTCGGTGCCGTCCGAAAGCGTCTCTGTCACCGATTTCCATTCGATCACCAGGTCGGCTTCAGGTTTGGAGGCCGGGAGGGCGGCGGTTTGCAACTGGCTGCCGTACACGGGAGCCGGTTTGAATCCGTGGGTCTTCAGGATATCCGCATCCTGATCGGGATCGGCCGGCACGGCGAGGCGGAGGAACAGGGATACAGGTTTGTCGTCAGCGCCCGGAGGATGTCCGCGGCCATCCTTTATGTGACAGCCCTGGCAGGAGTTTGTGTTGAACAGTGGCCCCAGGCCATCGCGGGCATCCGTGCTGGCAGGGGCTTCGACCCAGGGGTTGCGGAAGAAACTGTTGCCGACACTGAAATCCAGGCGCCTGGTCATGGACAGGTTAGCCTGGGGCAGGGAATAGGCATTGTGATCGAACTGATCCACGGTGCCTTCGCCCCCGGTCTTGACCGTCGCCTGGATCGGATAAGGGTCCTGGGCAGTGGCCATGGCGAAGGCCGCTGCTACGGCCACTCCCGAAGACAAGGTCAGCAGTAGCAGGGGGCGTTGGCGCATGGTTTCTCTACAACGTGTCGTTACTTTTTAGTGGATAAGCTGGTTAGTGGATCAGCTAGAAGGTATGGCCGGCGTCATCAGGCTTGAGCGAGTCGATGCCCAGTTCGCGGGCGGCCTGTTCAATGGAACCGGTTTGTGCCACCAGCGCCATAATCGCGCCGTTTACGATCTCCGCGCCTTTCTCATTGCCGGGAGCGATCATCATATCGAATTTCATCGGCTCTGACTCGGCTTCGGCACTGGATTTCATGGTTTGCAGCGCCCCCATCGACTCTTCGAACTGCTGGCTCAGTGTCTCGTTCAGTTCCGGGTTGAGCTCGGCAACCAGATCGGACAGGGAAGGACCGGTCAGTTCAGAGCCGTCAATCCGGGTGTAGCTGCCGGAGTAGATGTTGGCCACGCCCTGGCCGTTGTAGTAATGGGAGTTGTGGGTGTTGTCGCTAAAGCAGTCGTGCTCATCCTCGTAGGAATTGGCTTCCAGGGCGACTTTCATGCGCTCACCGGCAAGCTCACCCAGGGACAGGGAGCCCATGCCGAAGAACATTTTCTGTACAGCGGCATCCGGTGCTTCGGCGAGCAACCGGGAGCGGTAGTTGTCTTCCGGGCCGGGTGCCCACTGTGCAACCATCCACTCCAGATCGGTGATCAACAGATCGGTCGCTGCATCCAGGTAGGCGGCGCGGCGGTCGCAATTGCCGTGGGTGCAGTCCTCGCCCTGGGCGTAGTCCGTAGCAGGGCGCTGTCCGGCGCCGCGATCGAAGCCGTGCAGGTCCTGACCCCACAGCAGGAATTCAATCGCATGGTATCCAGAGGCCACGTTGGCCTCCGAGCCTCCGATTTCGTTCAGCTCCGCCAGCAGGTCCGGGGTCAGGCTGGAAGCATCGACCGTCGTGCCGCCAATATTGATTTCCGTGCTGGCAATAATGTTTGCTGTAGCGCCCTCGTTGCCCAATTCGTACTGGTAGCCATCTTCCTTTACGTAATCAATCAGGCCTTCGTCCAGGCATTCAGTTGCCCTTCCCAGTCATCAACCACGGCGTTACCAAAGCGGAACACCTCGGTCTGCTGATAGGGCACCCGGGAAGCCAGCCAGGCCTGTTTCGCCTTTTTCAGGTTTTCTTCGGTCGGGCTTTTCAGGAAGGTGTCTATTGTGCTGTCGAGGGACTGCGCGGCGGTCAGCGCGTCTTCGAAATTCGCATGGGCCAGGTCGGCGTAGTGTTCCACGACATCGGATTTGGTGATGGCTTCTGCTGCCATCGACTCTTTGGTTGCCGAAGAGGTGGATGCGGTTTCGTCGCCGCTACTGCAGGCTGCCAGCAGCGCCGCAGAGATAGCGAGCGCCAGGGGGATGCGTGATGCGTTTGAGGGCAGGGCCATTTCGATGTCCTTTCGCTGTTAATGAAATAAAACGTATTATTATTCGCATTATAAAGAGCGGGTAGGAGGTTGCAACGAATGTGAGAATGATTTTCAACTTTGTTGACTTGGCTGGGGATAGTTAGAAATGTTTGCCAACTCTGCTCCTGCTGTAGCCTAATGGTGCCCCTATCGTCAGGAGTCTGTAATGCTGAGTTACCTCCACGCGTTTCATGCCGGTAATTTTGCCGATGTACATAAACATCTGACGCTTTATACCGTCACTGATTATTTATTACGTAAAAAAAGCGCTGTTACATATATCGACACACATGCCGGGCGTGGGCTATATCGTCTTGATGCACATGAGACACAGCGTCTACAGGAGTATCGCGACGGTATTTGGCCGCTTTGGCAAGCTCGCACTGCGCCTAAAGACGCATTATTGCTCGCCTGGTTAGAAGCGGTAGCCGCTGCTCAAGACTCCGGTTCCGGGCTGACCCATTACCCGGGTTCTCCCTGGTGGCTTGGCCATTCCTTGCGTGAGCAGGATCAATTACGGCTGTTTGAGCTGCACCCTGGCGAGCACAAACAGCTTTCTGCGCAGGCATTACTGCCTAACGCACAGCGTGTGTTTGGTGATGGGCTGGCAGGGCTTGCGGCCATGCTGCCTGTCGAGACGCCTCGATTGTGCGTTCTTATTGATCCTAGCTATGAGCGCAAAATGGAGTACCAGGAGGTGGCCGATACCGTCGCTTATACGCTGGAGAAAGCGCGTCACGCAGTGGTATTGATCTGGTACCCACTGTTGCCAGCAGGCCACCACCGTACGCTGTTAGATGCCTTGAAAGAGAGCGGTCTGCGGAAAATATGGCGCAGTGAACTGCGGCGCCAAGCACCCAACGAGCAGTCTCACGGTATGTTCGGGAGTGGCATGCTGGTGATTAATCCCCCTTGGGGGTTAGATCAGCAGCTGTCTCTTATACACATCTGACGCTGCCGACGAATAGAGAGGTGTAGA
>CAJXOQ010000203.1 GCA_913057975.1 uncultured Marinobacter sp. | reverse complement strand
CGTTTTGACCCTGGAACCTGTCCGCTGCTCTCAACAGGTAAGCCTGTGCGCTTTGTCGGTTGGTTTCGCTGGCAGCGACTTCAAGAGCTTCTCCGGCGGTTTTGGCAATGTACGATTCCAGGTTCACGCTTGCGCAACCTGCAAACAGCACCGTCGTGGCCAGGAGAATGGTGATGGTTTTCAGGTTCTGGCGGTATTTGGTCATGGCTGGCTCACAATACTCCGGGTTATTACGCTTGTGGCGCCGGGTAATCGGCGGCATCATGCCGGGAGCCCTGGTGCCCGCCGGGCTTCCCATTAATGGTTTGATTTATCAGGCCGCAAGTTTAACAGCTCCCGCGTGAATTCACATGACGTTGGTGTCATGCGCAGGGGGCAAAGAGAGGGATGTGTGAACTCAGAAAGCGAGCTGCCGGAACAGGCTGGCACCCTGTATATCGTTGCCACACCAATTGGCAACCTGGACGATCTGTCTCCCAGGGCCGCGGCGGTTTTGTCGCGGGTGGCCGTGATTGCCGCCGAGGATACACGGCATAGTGGCCGGCTATTGCAGCACCTGGGTATCAGCAAGCCAATGATGGCCTTGCACGAACACAATGAGCGGGACAGGGCTGGCCAGGTTCTGGACAAGCTTGCGGCCTGCCAGGATGTGGCTCTGATTTCCGATGCGGGGACGCCGCTGATCTCTGATCCGGGCTTTGTGCTGGTAAGGGAGGCTCGGGCTCGGGGTTATCGGGTTACTCCGGTGCCTGGTGCCTGTGCGCTCATTTCGGCGTTGAGCGCGGCAGGGCTGCCGACGGATCGGTTTTTGTTCGAGGGTTTTCTGCCCTCCAAGTCCGGAGCGCGCAAGGCTGCCCTGGACCGCCTGGCGAGGGAATCCGCCACATTGGTGTTTTACGAGTCGCCCCACCGTATTGTCGATACGGTGGGGGATATTGCGGAGGTGATGGGAGCAGAGCGAGAGCTCGTGCTGGCCCGGGAGCTGACCAAAACGTTCGAGACTTTCTATGCAGGGGCGGCGGCCGATGTCAGGCAAACTCTGGAGGTGGACCCCCATGGCAGTCGTGGCGAGTTCGTGGTGATGGTGCGTGGCGCGAGCGCAGAGGAGTTGTCGGTGGGGGCGGCAGAGGCGGACCGGGTGTTGGCGTTGCTGCTGACAGAGTTGCCGGTCAAAAAGGCGGCGAAGCTGGCATCGGAGTTAACCGGAATCTCCAAGAATGAGCTGTATCAGCGAGCGTTGTCTCTGAAGGCCTGATCTCAGGAAGTCACTGGTTCGCGGTTTTTCTTGCCTGCCGCTGCAGGCTGGAGTATGGTCTCGCCCGAGCTCGCCAGACAGTCGCCGCCGGTTTTACCGGGGGAGGAAAGTCCGGGCTCCACAGGGCAAGGTGCCAGGTAACGCCTGGGCGGCGCGAGCCGACGGAAAGTGCAACAGAAAGTATACCGCCTAAGTGGCCGTGACATGTTCGCGGGCACCGGTAAGGGTGAAACGGTGCGGTAAGAGCGCACCGCGTGACTGGCAACAGTTCACGGCGATGGTAAACCCCACCTGGAGCAAGACCAAATAGGAATCCTATGGCGCGGCCCGCGCTGGATTCGGGTAGGTCGCTTGAGGCCTGCGGTGACGCAGGCCCTAGATGAATGACTGTCCCAGACAGAACCCGGCTTACCGGCGAGCTCATTTTTATTTCTCCGCTTGATGTGACATTTGTCATTCTCACCAGCAAGCTTTTATAGCCAAAAAATCTTAGAGTTCACTTGCCATCTTCAGAACTGACTGCAGGTGATTGATTTTTAGGTTTTTCTTTTCCGTAATCTCCAGCTTTTGACCAATCTTGTTCTGTAACCTCTTGTCGTGAAAGGAACTTTTCCTGGTGTGGCGCTGTTCGCGGCGCTTGCATTGTGTATTGCGTGTTTCTATAGTGTGCACAAGTGGGAAAAAGTGGTTTCTAGTGGTTATTTGTGGTTTCTGAACCCCGGAATTGGTGCTAATGAGCAATTTTCTTGGCAGTCATGCCATCAATATGGATGCGAAGGGTCGCTTGGCGATCCCCGCCAGGGTGCGCGAAGAGCTTGCGCATGCCTGCAGTGGTCGCATTGTATTGACGGCCAATGCCGATGAAGAGCGCTGTTTGCTGATGTATCCGGAACCGCAGTGGGAGGCATTAAGGCCACAAATTGAAGCACTTCCCAATATGAATAAAGCTGCCCGCAGGTTGCAGCGATTGCTGCTGGGCCATGCCACGCCTTTGGAGCTGGACTCGGCGGGGCGCATTCTGGTGCCACCCACGTTGCGCAGTTATGCGCGCCTGGAGAAGAAATTGATGCTGATTGGTCAGGGCAAGAAGTTGGAACTTTGGAGCGAAGAGCGTTGGTTCGCTTGGCTTGACGAGTCATCGGATGAAGACGAGATGCCGCCGGAAATGGAGGCGTTGTCGCTATGACAGCCGGCCGCGGGCAGGAGCCTGCCGGTCAGTACCGGCACCGTTCCGTGCTCCTGGACTCGGCGGTGGATTTGCTGGTCAACGATCCGGATGGCGTTTATGTCGATGGCACCTTTGGTCGCGGAGGTCACAGCCGGCTGATTCTGGGGCGGCTCGGGCAGGGCGGAAAGGTGTTGGGTATCGACAAGGATCCGGACGCAATTCAGGTGGCCCGTGACCTGTCAGCGAGCGATGCTCGGTTTCAGCCATTTCACGGCTCGTTTGCGGAACTGGGCGCCGCCGCTGAAGCCCAGGGGTGGATGAAGGTTAATGGTGTTTTGCTGGATCTTGGTGTTTCATCCCCGCAGCTGGACGATGCCACCAGGGGGTTCAGCTTTATGCGCGATGGACCACTGGATATGAGAATGGACCCCGGGCAGGCGCCAAGTGCGGCGCAATGGTTGGCCGAGGCGGACGAAAAAGACATCGCGAACGTGATCTGGCGATACGGCGAGGAGAAATTCTCCCGCCGTATCGCTCGTCTTGTTGTTGAGCGACGTAAGGAGGTGCCCCTGGAAACCACGCGCCAACTGGCGTCGTTGGTCAGTGAGGCGGTGCCGAAAAAAGAAAAGCACAAGCACCCGGCCACCCGGACGTTCCAGGCAATCCGGATCTTTATCAACCGGGAGCTGGAAGATCTGGAGCTTGGGCTCAATGCCGCTGTTGAAAAGCTGATGCCCGGTGGAAGGCTGGTGGTTATCAGCTTCCATTCGTTGGAGGACCGGCTGGTCAAACGCTTTATGCGGGACTTGGCGCGCGGGCCGAGATTGCCAAAAGGCGTGCCGGTGACGGCGGAGCAGGAAGCATCGGCGTTTCGGTTGATCGGCAAGGCGAACAAGGCGGATACAGAAGAAGTGAGCGACAACGTGCGGGCGAGGAGCGCGGTTATGCGTGTACTTGAACGGATACCGGAACAACACAAGTTAGGGAGCGCGTAATCATGGGCGCGGTAGCGATTGAACAGCCAACAAAAACAGCGCGACTGAACAGGAAGCGTGTCAGGGACGGCGTTGCCACTGCGGTCAGGTTGTCGAACCAGGTCTTTACCGCACTTCAGCAGAAGCGCGTGTTGATCACCGTGGGTTTGGTGATGCTGTTGATTGTGTCCTCGCTGGGCGTTGTTGTCAGTGCCCATGAGAACCGTGAATTGTTCAACTCCTTGTCTCAGCTGCAGAAACAGCGTGACAACTACCAGCGTGAGTGGAGTCAGTTGTTGCTGGAGCAGAGTGCTTTGAGCGCCCACGGACGGGTAGAGCAACTGGCTTCCGAGCGTTTCGGAATGGTCGTGCCGGGCAAGCAGGACATCGTTCTGGTGCCGTTGATGGCGCCGCTTGTCGGGTCGCGTTAAGCGAAAACAACAAACCGTAGGGTGAAGACAGTGTCGGACCAGGGAAAAACAGCAACATGGGGTCAGCGACTGACCGCCGGGCTTGGGGCCTGGCGGTACGGCACCGTGTTGGGTGTTTTTCTGCTGGTTGTCGGTGCCCTTGCCTGGCGGTTGGTGGATCTGCATGTGGTGGACAACGAGTTCCTGCGCAAGCAGGGCGACGTGCGCACTATTCGGGTGGAAAGTATCGATGCTCATCGTGGGGTCGTGACGGACCGGCACGGAGAATCACTGGCGGTGAGCACTCCGGTCCAGACCATCTGGGCGAATCCCTCCGAAATCGACGCGGATGAGCCGCGACTGACCAATGTCGCGCGCCTGTTGGGCCTCCAGGAGGCCAGGCTGCGGGAGCGGCTGCGTAAGTATTCAGGCCGGGAATTCATCTACCTGCGCCGTAAGCTTCAGCCAGAGATTGCACGACAGGTACTGGCAATGGGTGTTCCGGGCGTGTACAGCCGCCAGGAGTACCGTCGTTACTATCCCGCTGGAGAGGTGACGGCTCATGTGGTCGGGTTTACGAACATTGATGAAAGCGGTCAGGAAGGTATCGAGCTGGCCTACAACCAGTGGCTGAGTGGTGAAAGTGGTCGCAAGCGGGTTCTCAAGGACAACCGTGGCCGTGTGATCAAGGATCTGACGTTGATCCGCGACGCGAAGCCTGGTCGCAACCTCGAACTCAGCATTGATTTACGGCTCCAGTATCTGGCTTATCGGGAGCTGAAAGCCGTTGTCGGCGCGCACGACGCCAGGGGGGGCACTCTGGTGATGCTGGACGTGGACACCGGCGAGGTGTTGGCCATGGTGAACCAGGGCTCCTACAACCCCAACGACCGCAGTCAGTTAAGCCCCGACCGTTTACGGAACAAGGCCATTACCGATCTGTTTGAGCCGGGGTCCACGATGAAGCCTGTTTCCATGGCTGCAGCACTGGAATCGGGGAAGTTCAAGGCTTCCAGCACCATAGACACAGCGCCGGGGTACCGGCGCTTTGGCCGTTTCACGATTCGTGATCATCGGAATTATGGGGTGGTCAGCCTGACCGACGTGATTGCGAAATCCAGCAACGTCGGCATCAGCAAGATCGCCACCGAGTTGGGTGGTGACACTATCCGGGATCTTTATGCCCGCCTGGGGCTGGGCCAACCTACCGGTATCGGGTTCCCCGGTGAGGCTGTTGGCGTGCTGCCGGCACCACCAAAGTGGCGCCCCGTCGAAGAGGCAACCCTGTCCTATGGGTATGGCATGAGCGTCAATGCGCTTCAACTGGCGCAGGCATACATGGTTCTGGCCAATGGCGGAATCCGCTACCCGCTGAGTCTGTTGAAGGCGGATGAAAAACCCGTTGGGGAACGAGTTCTTTCCGAAGAAGTCTCATTCCAGATCAGGGAAATGTTGCGAGAGGTGGTCGAGAACGGTACCGGAAAGCGCGCTCAACCGGGGTTCTATTCTGCCGGTGGTAAAACCGGCACGGTACACCTGGTGGGTAAGAATGGGTATGAGGATAGCCAGTACAAGGCGATATTTGCCGGTATGGCTCCCATCGACAATCCGCGGATTGTCACAGTCGTGGCTGTCGATGCACCCCAGTCCGGCGAATACTACGGTGGCGAAGTGGCTGCGCCCGTATTCGCCAGGGTAATGGGTGATGCATTGCGGCTACTGAACGTAAAGCCGGAACTGGAGCTGGGCGAGGCAAATGCGCCGCGTCGGGCTTCCGGGGAGCGGGGTTAGGGTTATGTGTATTACATCACTCAGCACATTGTTGCAGGGAATCGCACCGGTACCGTCGGTGTTTGATGTCACAATCCACGGCCTGAAGACCGACAGCCGTGACGTCAGGTCGGGCGACGCGTTCGTTGCCCTGGCCGGTGCCCGAACGCCCGCCGACCACTACATCGAACAGGCGATCGGTGCGGGTGCCACCGTAATCCTGTTGGAGTCAGCGCAGCCGGATGAATGCTACGAGCATGAAGGTGTTCTTATTGTTCCGGTGACAATGTTGCGCGCTCACCTCGGGAAGATCGCGGATCGATTTTTCGAGCATCCCTCTCAGCGATTGCGCCTGATTGGCGTGACCGGAACGAATGGCAAAACCTCGGTAAGCCATTACATAGCGACATTGCTCCAGGAGACCGGCACCCCTTGCGGCGTTATCGGCACCCTCGGCTATGGTATGCCCGGTGCGCTGCAGGAAGGTGCACACACCACGCCGGATGTTGTGCAGGTAAATCGGGTACTTTCAAAAATCATCGCTCAGGGCGGACGCGCGGCGGCGATGGAAGTCTCTTCACACGCACTCGAACAGGGGCGGGTCGACAACCTGACCATGACCGGTGCGGTGTTTACCAATCTTACCCGGGACCACCTGGACTACCACGGTTCCATGGATGCTTACGGAGCGGCGAAGGCCCGTCTTTTTCATCGCGAAGAGCTGCATTTCGCGGTCATCAACTTCGATGATCCGTTTGGAAGGCAGCTCTATGAGAAGCTTGATGGCAAATGTGACCGTGTCCGTTACAGCTTGCACGAGGCCCAGACCGAGCTCTGGCTGACGGAATTCGCACCGTCCATTGACGGTTTTAGCGCCGGTGTGGACGGGCCTGTCTCTTATACACATCTCCGAGCCCACGAGACGGACTCCTATCTCG
>CAJXOQ010000202.1 GCA_913057975.1 uncultured Marinobacter sp. | reverse complement strand
GCTAAGCACATAGGGGCAGCGCATCCATGTTTAATCGTGATATGAAGATCGCCGGTTTTGACGACGAGCTCTGGAACGCCATTCAGGCGGAAGAAAAACGCCAGGAGGCTCATATCGAGCTGATCGCGTCTGAGAACTATACCAGCCCTCGGGTGATGGAAGCCCAGGGTAGTGCGCTGACGAACAAGTATGCGGAAGGCTATCCCGGTAAGCGTTATTACGGCGGCTGTGAGTTTGTCGACATCGCCGAGGACCTGGCCATCAGCCGGGCCAAAGAACTGTTTGGTGCTGCCTACGCCAATGTGCAGCCGCATTCCGGCTCACAGGCCAACTCTGCCGTATTCATGGCGCTGCTCAAGCCGGGCGACACGGTTCTGGGCATGAGCCTGGCCCATGGTGGGCACCTGACCCATGGTGCCAGTGTTAACTTTTCCGGCAAGATCTACAACGCCGTCCAGTATGGCTTGAACCCGGATACGGGGCTGATCGATTACGATGAGGTGGAGCGCCTTGCCGTTGAGCACAAACCCAAGATGATCATCGCCGGTTTCTCAGCCTACTCCCAGGAGCTGGACTTTGCGCGATTCCGTGCGATTGCCGATAAAGTTGGCGCCTATCTGTTTGTGGACATGGCCCACGTGGCAGGTCTGGTGGCTGCTGGTGTTTATCCTGACCCGGTACCTCATGCCCACGTGGTTGCGACGACTACCCATAAGACTCTGCGTGGCCCCCGTGGTGGTTTGATCCTGGCCTGTGATGACGCCGATTTGCAGAAGAAGCTTAACTCCGCTGTATTCCCGGGTGGCCAGGGCGGCCCCTTGATGCATGTTATTGCTGCCAAGGCAGTTTGCTTCAAGGAAGCCATGAGCGACGAGTTCAAGGCGTACCAGAAACTGGTGATCAAGAATGCCAAGGCCATGGCCGAGGTGTTTGTGTCGCGAGGGTTTGATGTGATTTCCGGTGGTACAGAGAATCACCTGTTCCTGGTCAGCCTGATCAAACAGGACATCACCGGTAAGGACGCAGACGCAGCCTTGGGCCGAGCGCACATCACCGTGAACAAGAACGCAGTACCCAACGATCCTCGCTCGCCGTTCGTGACTTCTGGCCTACGCATCGGTACGCCTGCGGTGACCACGCGAGGTTTCGGGGAGTCTGAGTGCCGCGATCTTGCTGGCTGGATGTGCGATATCCTGGATAACCTGGAAGATGAATCCGTCAATGGCCGGGTTCGTGAGCAGGTTGACGGCTTGTGTTCGCGGTTCCCGGTTTACGCCGGCTAAATTGCCTGATTGCGCCCTCGGGCAGGCCTTGTTGCCTGGCCCGATGGTTTGCAGGAGCTTCTGAGTATGCATTGTCCTTTCTGTGGTGAAGCGGATACCAAGGTAATCGACTCCCGGCTGGTGGCCGAGGGTGATCAGGTGCGTCGCCGCAGGGAGTGTCTGTCCTGCCGTGAGCGTTTTACAACGTTCGAATCGGCTGAGCTTGTGATGCCTCGGGTGGTCAAGCAGGACGGCACCCGTCAGCCTTTCGATGAGGACAAGCTCCGGGACGGCCTGATGAAAGCCCTGGAAAAGCGTCCGGTGAGCATCGAGGAAATCGAGGCGGCGCTGAATCGCATCCGGTTCCGGCTACGGGCTACCGGCGAGCGGGAGGTCAAGTCCATGCAACTGGGTGAAGAAGTGATGACCGAGTTGCGTCAATTGGACAAAGTGGCCTATGTGCGCTTCGCGTCGGTGTACCGCAGTTTTCAGGACGTCAACGAGTTCAAGGAAGAGATTGAGCGGCTTTCAGCGACCTCGGGCGAAGACCCGGTGGATGTAGCCAAGGCCCTGGCGGATAATCATTCTTCCGAAGGGCAGGCATGATCGACGCTCAGGACACGGCGTTTATGGCGCGGGCGGTGCAGCTTGCCTGGCGTGGTCGCTATTCCACGCATCCCAACCCGCGGGTGGGGTGCGTCATCGCCCGAGGGAGCAAAATTCTGGGCGAAGGCTGGCATGAGCGAGCGGGCGAGGCCCACGCAGAAGCGCGCGCACTCAGTCTGGCTGGGCCAGATGCCCGTGGCGCAACGGCCTATGTCACGCTGGAGCCCTGCAGTCATTTTGGCCGTACTCCTCCCTGTGCCAAAGCGCTGATAGAAGCGGGTATCGCCCACGTGTTTGCGGCGACCAAGGATCCCAATCCATCGGTATCCGGTCGCGGCCTGGATATGCTCCGAGAGGCAGGCATTCGCGTAACGGAAGGCCTGCTGGCGGAAGAGGCCGTGCGATTGAATCCCGGCTTCATGAAGCGAATGAACGTTGGCAGGCCCTATGTCCGGCTTAAAATGGCTGCGAGCCTTGACGGCAGGACGGCCATGGCCTCCGGCGAAAGTCAGTGGATTACCGGCTCGGAGTCCCGCCGCGATGTTCAGCGGCTCAGGGCCATCAGCGATGCCATTCTGACAGGGGTGGGCACGGTGCTGGCTGACAACCCCTCACTGACGGTTCGTCGCACTGAGTTGGGTGACATTGGCGATGCCACGGAACCGTCCCGCCAGCCCCTGCGCGTGATCGCGGACCGGGACGCGCGTACTCCGCCGGGCGCTACGATCCTTCAGGGTGGCAATGTCCAGGTGTATTGCGCCTCCCCAACACTGGCAACCGCGCCGGCACAGGACCTTGCCGCGTTGGGCGTGGGCCTGACGGGTGTGGCCTGGAAAGACAATGGAATTGATGTTCGCGAGTTGCTCGACTCATTGGGGGAGTTGGGCATCAACGAATTGTTGGTGGAAGCTGGCCCAACGCTGGCAGGCACGTTTATCAATGAGCGTCTGGTAGATGAGCTATGGCTCTACCAGGCACCGGTGTTCCTGGGCAGCACTGGCCGGCCCACGGCCAATCTGCCACTGGAGTCTATGGCGGACAAGGTGCAATGGAAAGTGCTGGATCGTCGTCAGCTTGGCGAGGATCAACGCCTGATTCTGGCCCCGGGTTAACGGTTACTAAATTCATGGCTGGCCGCCAGCGACGAGCGGGCGAGCAGACCAACAGGATGCAAATACGGTATGGCACTGAACAGCATTAAAGACATTATCGACGACATCCGTCAGGGCAAGATGGTTATCCTGATGGACGATGAGGACCGGGAAAACGAAGGTGACCTGGTGATGGCCGCAGAGCATTGTACGCCAGAGGCTATCAACTTCATGGCCCGCTTCGGTCGTGGACTGATCTGCATGCCGATGACGCGCCATCGTTGCGAACAGCTTGGCCTGCCGTTGATGGTGCAGCAAAATGCATCGGGTTTTGGCACCAAGTTCACCCTGTCCATCGAAGCGACCGAAGGTGTAACCACCGGTATCTCTGCTGCCGACCGTGCGCGAACGGTCCAGGCCGCTGTTGCCCGCGATGCAAAAGCGTCAGATCTGGTTCAGCCGGGACATATTTTTCCGCTGATGTCGGATCCGGGCGGGGTGCTCAGCCGAGCCGGCCATACCGAGGCATCCTGTGATCTGGCGGCCCTCGCCGGTTGCGAGCCTGCCGGCGTGATCTGCGAAATCATGAACGACGATGGGTCCATGGCCCGCCGTGAAGATCTCGAGAAATTTGCCGACACTCATGATCTGAAGATCGGTACGATCGCGGACCTGATTCACTACCGAACGTTGAACGAGCGCACCATCGAGTGCGTTGAGCAGTACGACCTGGATACCGAGTACGGTGTATTCAACTTGCGCACCTATCGCGACAATATCCAGGGTTCCACCCATCTGGCCATGGTGATGGGGGATATTGCGGCCGAGGACCCGGTGCTGGTGCGTGTGCACATCACCGATACTCTGCGTGACCTGCTCGGTGCCCGCCGCGCCGATTCCCGTAGCTGGCCATTGCATCATGCTCTGGAGAAGGTGGCGAGTGAAGGTCGCGGCGTCGTTGTCCTGCTCAATAGCGCCGAAGACAGCTACAATCTTGAAGATCGCATCCACGAATTTTTCGAGCAGGATAAAAAGTCCGCGGGTAAGGGCAGCTCCGGTGTTTATTTTACTGTTGGTACCGGCTCGCAGATTCTGAGGGATCTCGGTGTTGGCAAAATGCGCCTTCTGAGTCCGCCCATCAAGTTTTCTGCCATTTCCGGATTCGAGCTGGAAGTCGTGGAATACGTGCCCTACACACCCGAATAATGAACCCCGGCAGCCCCGTATCGTAACGACGGGGTTGCCAATGAAGGAGCCATGCATGGCAGATATTAAAGTAATAGAAGGCGATTTCACTCACTGCAGCGGTAAATACGCGTTGGTCGTCGGCCGTTTCAACGGTTTTGTGGTTGAAAGCCTGGTGGAGGGTGCGGTTGATACCCTGCGTCGTCACGGTATCGCCGATTCCGATATCACGATTGTGCGGGTTCCCGGCGCCTATGAGATGCCGCTGGCGGTCAAGCGTGTGGCGGAAACCGGCAACCACGACGCGATCATTGCACTGGGTGCGGTTATTCGGGGTGGCACACCACATTTCGACTACGTGGCAGGCGAAGCCTCCAGTGGTTTGGGCGCGGTTAGCCTCGAAACCGACGTGCCGGTGACATTCGGTGTGCTGACGGTCGATTCCATCGAGCAGGCAATCGAGCGTGCCGGTACCAAGGCCGGCAACAAAGGCGCCGAAGCGGCGATCACGGCCCTGGAAATGGTCAGCCTCTTCAAAAAGCTGGGTGAATGATGAGCGCATCGGAAGACAGTGCAGCGCAACCGGCCCCCGCGGGCCAACCTAAAGCAGGCGACAGGCGCAGGGCTCGGGCGCTTGCGATGCAAGGGCTTTACCAGCGCCACTTCAGCAAGAGCTCGATCACCGATATTGAATCCGAATTCATCGTCGACAATGACATGTCGAAAGTGGATGCGGCCTATTTTCGCGATCTCCTCAGGGGCGTTCACCGGGAGCAGGCTGAGTTGGATCGTCTGTTGGAGCCATTCCTCGATCGCCCGATCCATGAGGTGGATGCCATCGAACTGGCGATCGTGCGCCTGGGTGCATACGAGCTCAAACATCGACTGGACGTTCCATACAAAGTAGTGATCAACGAAGGCATCGAGATGGCCAAGAGGTTTGGTGGTACCGAAGGCCATAAGTTCGTCAACAGCCTTCTGGACAAGCTCAGTCAACGCCTGAGACTGGCCGAGACCCGTCCCCGCTGAGCGATGGGTGAATTCGAGCTGATCCGCCGTTATTTCTTCCCTATCGCCGAGGTTGGAAACGCCTCCGCGGTTGTGCTGGGGCCCGGTGATGACTGTGCCATTCAGCGTGTTGGGTCAGGCCTGGATCTGGTTTTTTCTGTGGACGCCCTGGTTGAGGGCGTGCATTTTCCCTATCACTATGACCCCGAAAAGCTCGGTTGGCGAAGCCTTGCCGTGGCCGCGAGTGATCTTGCCGCCATGGGGGCCGATCCGGTTTGTTTTACCCTCGCGTTGACCCTTCCCGATGCTGATCCAGACTGGCTGAGCGCCTATGCGCACGGACTGGCAAGTGCGGCCAGACGCTTTGGGCTGTCGCTCGCTGGCGGCGACACCACGCGTGGCCCATTGACCCTGAGCATGCAGGTTCACGGTACGGTACCGAAAGGTGGGGGCATCCTGAGGTCTGGAGCCCAGGTGGGGGATTACATTTGTGTTTCCGGAATGCTGGGAGAGGCAGGAGCGGCATTGGATCACCTTGAGAATGATGATCCCGGGCCGGACGTGCAGGCGGTCCTGCGAAGATACCACTTTCCAGAGCCCAGGCTGGTGCTTGGCAGGGCTCTTCGGGGGTACGCCACTGCAGCCGTGGATGTATCTGACGGCCTGGTGGCAGACCTGGGGCATATCCTTGAGGCCTCTGGAGTTGCGGCCAGTATCGATGCGAGTCGGCTGCCACTGTCGCAACACCTGAAGCGCCTTGTGGGCCAGTCTGCTGCTGGCCTGGCATTGAATGCCGGAGACGATTACGAGTTATGCGTTACGCTGCCTCCACAGGTTTGGGCTATCCTCCCCGAGGATGTCCGGCGTGAGTTGACCGTTATTGGCGAAGTCGTTGCCGGGGAGGGTGTGACCATTGACTGGGGGGATCATATCGAGAACCTCTCAGCGGGAGGATACGATCATTTCAGGAACTGATTCATGAGCAGCGACAATAACCTCCAGGAACCGGAATTCACTGAAGCACTACTGCCGCCAGGGTTTCTTCGTAATCCGGTCCACCTGTTGGCGTTTGGATTTGGCAGTGGTACCGCTGCCAGGGCGCCTGGTACCTGGGGCAGTCTCGCGGCGATTCCCCTCTGGTTCTGTTTTGCCTGGTTGCCGCCCGTCGCTTACTGGGCGATTGTCCTGCTGGCCTTCGTGGTTGGGATCTGGCTGTGTGGCAAGACGGCAGAAGATCTCAAGGTTCATGACCATGGGGGCATCGTCTGGGACGAATTTGTGGGCATGTGGATTGCGCTGGGGCTTTTCCCGGACAACATTTACGGCGTTCTGATGGCCTTCACATTGTTCCGGCTTTTCGACGTGCTCAAGCCCTGTCTCTTATACACATCTCCGAGCCCACGAGACGGACTCCTATCT
>CAJXOQ010000201.1 GCA_913057975.1 uncultured Marinobacter sp. | reverse complement strand
GATCTACACCTCTCTATTCGTCGGCAGCGTCAGATGTGTATAAGAGACAGCTTGGTGTTTGTTGGCGCTCAGTGATTGCCATAGACAATATCAATCCTTATGCTTTGGCTAATAAATTCACGGAACGTTTGCACGATCCCTGACCTGGACGAATTCTGACCGGAGCTCGCCATGACTCTGACCGAGTTAAGATACGTTGTTACCCTTGCCCGGGAAAGGCATTTTGGCCGCGCTGCCGAGCGCTGCCATGTCAGCCAGCCGACCCTGAGTGTGGCCGTCAAAAAACTGGAAGACGAGCTCGGCATACCCCTGTTCGAGCGCAGCAAGAACAGTATCCGCGTCACCGAAACGGGCAAGCGTATCATCGACCAGGCCCAGCGGGTTCTGGATCAGGTGGGTGTTATTCGTGACATGGCACAGGACGGCAAGAACCAGCTCAATGCCCCCCTTAAGGTAGGTGCCATCTACACCATCGGCCCCTATCTGTTCCCGCACCTGCTGCCGGAGCTTCGCCGCGCTGCGTCTGAGATGCCGCTCTACATCGAAGAAAACTACACGGCCACACTGCGCCAGAAACTGCGCCAGTCAGAACTGGACGCCATCATCATTGCACTGCCGTTCGAAGAGCCCGAGGTCGTCACTCTGCCGCTCTACGACGAGCCTTTTGTGGTGCTGCTGCCAGGAGGTCACCCACTGACCAAGCGCGAGAGCCTGACGGCGGAGGAGCTGGCGCAGGAGCAGTTGCTACTGCTCGGTCCCGGCCACTGTTTCCGTGACCAGGTACTGGAGTCCTGCCCCCCGCTGGTGGATGCGGTCACCCGTAATCCCAGTGCTGCGGCGCCCTCGCTGGTGACCGAAGGCAGTTCACTGGAAACCATTCGCCATATGGTAGCCTCCGGCCTCGGTATTACGGTGTTACCGCTGTCCGCCGCTACAGCGATGCAGTATGACGAGAACATACTCGCTGTCAGGCCTTTCGCGGCACCGGTGCCCTATCGCACGGTGGCGTTGGCCTGGCGGGTCACTTTCCCACGACCAAAGGCGATTGACGTGCTGTCGCTGGCGGCCAGCCAGTGTCGGGTGATCGAGAAAGCGAAGATTGACACCCCGGCCGCGGCCGCAACCGCCTGAGCCAGGCTATGATGTCACTGGACGACATTGCCGTTACCACTCTGAAGGGCGTCGGTAATGCCCTGGCCGACAAACTGTCGAAGCTGGGCATCCGTTCGCTGCAGGACCTGCTGTTCCATTTTCCTCACCGGTATGAGGACCGCACCCGCATTATTCCCATGGGTAACCTCCGTATCGGCGACGTCGGCGTGGTGGAAGGCGAGGTGATGAAGGCCGATCTGGTGATGGGACGGCGCCGCAGCCTGCAGGTGACCCTGAAGGATCACAGCGGCTTTCTGGTCATGCGTTTCTTCCATTTCAATGCTGCCCAGAAGAACCAACTCACGGAAGGTGCGCGGGTGCGTTGTTTCGGCGAGGTTCGGCCGGGGCGGGCCGGTTACGAATTCTACCATCCCGAGTATCAGGTCAATCCGCCGCCGATGCCAGCGCCGGGTGAAGCCACACTGACACCTGTCTATCCTCTGACAGAAGGCATTCAGCAACCGCGGGTTCGTAGCCTGTGCCAACAGGCTCTGGGCTACCTCAAACGCTACCCGATCCGAGACTGGTTGCCGGAAGAACTGCTCACCAGTTATCAGTTGCCGGGTATCACCGAAGCGGTCGAGCTGGTGCATTCGCCGCCGGCCAATGCGCCGGTTCATCTGTTGATGGAGGGGCGGCACCCGGCCCAACAGCGACTGGTCATGGAAGAGCTGCTGGCCCACCAACTCAGCCTTTTGCAGGTACGGCAGCAGGTTCAGGCCCGGGAAGCGCTGCCGTTACTGCCAACCGGTGATCTGCCGGAACGCTTCCTTGATTTGCTTCCGTTCAGCCTCACCGGGGCACAGCGACACGTAATGACCGAGATCCGTCAGGATCTCAGCCAGCCGGTCCCCATGTTGCGGTTGGTGCAGGGGGACGTGGGGTCCGGCAAAACCGTGGTGGCAGCGCTGGCGGCGCTGCAGACAATCGGTGCTGGCGCTCAGGTGGCGCTAATGGCGCCCACTGAAATACTGGCAGAACAGCACTACCAGAATTTTCGCAGCTGGCTGGAGCCGCTTGGCATCCAGTTGGCGTGGCTGTCGGGAAAGATAAAGGGCAAGGCGCGAACCGAGGCCCTGGAGGCCGTTGGCAGTGGCGAAGCCACCGTGGTGATCGGCACCCATGCCCTGTTTCAGGACGATGTCGCGTTCAGCCGACTGGCACTGGTGATTGTAGACGAACAGCATCGTTTTGGCGTGCACCAGCGATTGGCCCTGCGGGAAAAGGGTGTCGGCGGCACCATGGCGCCGCACCAGTTGATTATGACAGCGACGCCGATTCCGCGTACGCTGGCCATGAGCGCCTATGCGGACCTGGACACCTCGGTAATTGACGAGCTGCCCCCCGGCCGCAAGCCTATCGAAACCATAGCCATTCCGGACGGCCGGCGTGACGATGTGACCGATCGGGTGCGAAGGGCCTGCAAAGAAGGCCGGCAGGCATACTGGGTGTGCACGCTGATTGAGGAATCAGAGGCGCTGCAGTGCCAGGCGGCGGAAGTGACCGCGCAGGAGCTGGCGGAACGTCTGCCGGATCTGAAGGTGGGGCTTGTTCATGGTCGCCTAAAGGCGGCTGAAAAAGCGGCGGTGATGGAACAATTCAAGAACGGCGAACTCGACCTGCTGGTGGCAACCACCGTGATTGAGGTGGGAGTGGACGTACCCAATGCCTCGCTGATCATCATCGAAAATCCGGAGCGCCTGGGTCTGGCGCAGTTGCATCAGCTGCGCGGCAGGGTTGGCCGAGGCGAAGAGGCCAGTTTTTGTGTGTTGATGTACCATCCACCACTATCGCTGAATGGCAAGGCGCGTTTGCAGGCCTTGCGCGACAGTCAGGACGGTTTCGTGATTGCCGAGAAAGATCTGGAAATACGCGGACCGGGAGAAGTGTTAGGCACCCGCCAGACCGGTATGATGCAGTTCCGGCTGGCAGATTTTGAACGAGACAAGGGCTGGATAGAGCCAATCCGTGAAATGGCGCCGCCGCTGATGAAGCAGCCGGCGTTGGTGAATGGTTTGATTCGCCGTTGGTTGGGGGAGCGAATTCGCTACGGCGACGTATAAAAGCACCGCGCCGGTCTAACAAATCGTGTGAAAACCCGCCTGCCGTCAAAGTTGGGTCGCCGATTGTGCCCTATACTGAGTGAAACCAATGTGTCCAACGGGGCACCGTCTACATTTTGGGAGAAACTTATGGAGCTACCTGTCGTAGTCAGGCAGGCGTTGGGTGAGTCTGCTGCCGGCGTTTCCCTTAGGGATGTGAGCCAGGCCCGTGGCGGCGAACTGTTACGAATGGTGTTGCTCACGGATGACGAGGGGAATCTCCAGGCCATATGCCGCGAGGGGGACCTGCTGGATATCAATGCCCTGAACAAACAATTGGGGCGGGATTTGCGGGTGATGAAGCGGCGAGAGCAGGTTCGGGTTCGTGAGCGCTCTGGCCTGACTGAGCTCCCCGCCTTGCCGTCTCTAACCGGCTGGCCCACGATTGTGGACGTTCGAGTTGATGAGTTGGCGTCCGTGGCATTGGTCCTGGGTGAGCAGAATCTTTGTATGGTCATGCCCGGCGACGAGTTCCGGGGAATCACCGTCGCGGCCGACCGCCATTCGTTTTCGGTGGCGCGGGATACCATTGCCGTGAATCTCAACAGTCCGGAGAAGGACCGGGATCAGCTGCATTCCGCTATTCGCCGGTTTACCTCGCTGCGCATTCAGCAGCGACTGGAAGATACGCTGGAGTTGCCCCCTCTGCCCGAAACTGCCCAGCGTATTATTCACCTGCGAGTGAATCCCAACGCTGTAATGGGGGATCTGGTGGATGTTGTGGAAAGTGACCCTAGTCTGGCTGCTCAGGTTGTCAGTTGGGCGTCCTCGTCCTTTTATGCGGCGGCGGGGCAGGTGCGTTCTGTGCACGACGCTGTCTCACGGATTCTGGGGTTTGACCTGGTGATGAACCTCGCCATGGGGCTGTCCCTGGGACGTGCCCTGAAACAGCCCCAGGATCATCCTGAAGGCTATGTGGATTACTGGCAACAGGCAATATGGCAAGCCCAGTCGGCGGGGATCCTGGCGAGCATGATGCCTCGTGGCGAACGTCCGATCTTCGGTCTAGCGTACTTGGGGGGATTGTTGCACAACTTTGGCTACCTGGTACTGGCACAGGTGTTTCCTCCCCATTTCAAGCTGGTGTGCCGGTCGCTGGAAGCCAACCCCCATCTCGATTCCTCAATGATCGAGCATTTTTTGCTGGGTGTGACCCGTGAGCAGATTGCGGCGGAACTGATGCAGAACTGGGGGATGCCAGACGAGGTCTGCCTGGCAATCCGCAACCAGAAAAACCCTGATTATGACGGCCCCCATGCGGTGTACAGCAAACTGCTTTGGCTGAGCCGGCAACTGCTGACCAAACGCGATGTTGCCTTGGGTGCGGGTGAAGAGGTGTCGGACGCATTCTACGAATCTCTCGGGCTGAGCAGGGAAAAGGTGGAAGCGCAGTTCGACGAGTTGGTCGAAAACAAGGATAGCATCATGGCGATGGCGGGGATGATGAATCAGTAGGGCTCCGTCACCGCCTGACCACCTCCCAAAACCCGCAAAAAAGCCGGCCCGAAGGCCGGCAAGCTCACCCGCTTGTTGCAGAATCAAATCAACGTGTTCAGGAGAAAACAAAGAGCGCTGTTGCAGGGTCGGTAGTGGCAACGCGCTTTTTTAAATTTAGCCAATACGGAGGGAAATAAAAGCTGGCTACGTTGGTGTTTGGTGAATGAGCGGGGCGTCATAATTTCGCGACTGCTGAAGGGATTGATTTGTAAAGCTAATCAAATTGTCAGCGACGAAATCTAATTACAAATTGTTACAAAATACTGGATCATCATGTCGGTACGGGGTGAGCTTCAAGCCTGGAATGGGTGGTGTCGAATGGCGGTTGCGGCGCGCCGGATGGCATCGGCATGCTCTTCCTCGACCGCCAGGCGCTCGCGGTCCATCTTGTCCACAAAGCGGGCATCTGTTTCCTGGCGGGCACGGTGGGTCGGCATATGCTGGATCTGATCATGCACTTCCTGGAAAACCCGGAAAGGCGACTGTTCCAGCAACTCCGGCGCAACGTGATCCAGCAAACCCTTGATTCGCAGGCAGGCTTCTGAGTATTCGATTTGGTCCTCTTCCACCGCCATAGCCAATACCCGAATGCTTTCAATCATGCTGTCCCGGCGCTCCCTCCGGAAAGATTCGGCTTTCTCCTGTCGCCTCCTGTCGTCCTGCAGGGCGCGGAACTGGCGGCTGATAAACGCTGCAAGCAGCGTGATGGCCAGCAGACCGGCAATAATCAGTGTCCATTGAAGCCACGGCGGCATAGAGATCTCCCTTGAAAATATCAGGCCTGTTTGCGTTGGCGGTCCGCACGCCAGACTTTCACGGACACAGTCTGTCCATTGAGTACGGATGTGCCAACAAGCGGATCAATTTCCTGATCACTCAACACGTCGTTTATGCTGGCGCCAGCGTGGGCAACTGCCACGCTCTGACCGGTACCCTCCCGATGGTGGCCCCAGCCATGGGGTACTGAAACCACGCCTGGCATCACATCCTCGGTGATCTCCACCGGCAATACAATCTGCCCGGAGGTAGAGCCAATCTCGGCGGAATCGCCAGCCTGAAGGCCACAGCGAGCGGCATCTTTGGGATGGATCATCAGGGTACAGCGGTCCTTGCCTTTCACCAACCGCTGACTGTTGTGCATCCAGGAATTATTGCTGCGAACGTGCCGACGGCCGATCAGTAACAGATCGTCGGAGGGCGGTGCCGCGAGTAAGGCATGAAGCCGCCCCAGATCCTGCAGGTACCGGCGTGGGGCGAGGTTTACCTTGCCGTCGCGGGTAAACAACCTGCCAGGCATGCATGGGCGAAGCGGCCCGAGATCCACGCCGTTGGGCAGTTCCTTCAGGGCGCTGATGGACAACCCCTTGGGCAAATCCTGCCAGTGGCGGTTCAGTGGACTCATTTTTGCCAGACCCCGCAAGGGATGGCGCTCTGGAAGTATATCCATCACCAGATCGATGGCCGGCTGGACCAGGCCGCGTGCAGGCCCGATGTTGGTTCCGTAGGGCCCGGCCCGCAGCATGAGATCAAGAATCGGGTCGGGCCCGATCTGCTTGAACGCGCGCCAACCCATTTCGGAACGCAGGGGCAGGCGGCCACCTTTACGCTTCTTCTCCAGACGATGTGCCAGTTCCAGCAATATCTGCCAGTCGTGGCGGGTATCCTTGCCGGCATCGAACAGGGCGGGGCTGTACTTGGCGGTATTGCGAACCGCGAACATGCTGAAGATCAGGTCGTAGTGGCTACGTTCCAGCCCGGCGGTGGGTGGCAGTATGACATCCGCATGACGGGTGGTTTCCTGTCTCTTATACACATCTGACGCTGCCGACGAATAGAGAGG
>CAJXOQ010000200.1 GCA_913057975.1 uncultured Marinobacter sp. | reverse complement strand
GCTCGGAGATGTGTATAAGAGACAGGTGAAGGCCCACGGCGATTTGCATGACTTTACCCAGTGGCAAGGCCCGATCCTCACCGACTCCGGCGGCTTCCAGGTGTTCAGCCTGGGCGAGATGCGCAAAATCACCGAAGCGGGCGTCACGTTCCGGTCGCCGATAGACGGTTCTCCGGTCGAGCTGTCACCGGAGATTGCCATGCAGGTGCAGCGGGATCTTGGGTCCGACATCGTGATGATTTTTGACGAGTGTACGCCGTACCCGGCCACTGAGAAGCAGGCGAGTGAGTCCATGGAGCTGTCGCTACGTTGGGCGGCGCGAAGCAAGCAGGCACATGCTGGTAATCCGGCCGCGCTGTTCGGCATCGTTCAGGGTGGGATGTACGAATCGCTGCGGGACCGATCACTGGAAGGGTTGACGGAGATCGGATTTGACGGCTATGCCATTGGCGGATTGTCGGTGGGCGAACCCAAAGAGGATATGATCCGTATCCTCGACTATCTGCCACCAAAAATGCCGGAAGACCGCCCCCGCTACCTGATGGGCGTAGGCCGGCCCGAGGATCTTGTGGAAGCTGTGCGCCGTGGCGTAGACATGTTTGACTGCGTAATGCCCACGAGAAACGCCCGCAACGGTTACCTGTTTACCTCCACCGGTATCATCAAGATCCGCAACGCCAGGCACCGGCACGATACCGCGCCGCTGGATGATCAATGCGACTGCTACACCTGTGAGAATTTTTCGAGAAGTTACCTGCATCATCTCGATAAATGTGGAGAAATGCTCGGCTCGCAACTTAATACGATCCACAATCTGCGTTACTACCAGAACGTGATGGCTGGATTGCGTGGCGCAATTGAAGCAGGTACATTGTCGGACTTTATTAGCGACTTCTATGCCCGCCGGGGTGAAACCGTGCCGCCAATGGCGCAGTGACTGCGGGATAAACCGATTCTGAACCGCTACCTGAACTTTTCTTAAAAACGGAGATAATCAATGAAATCGATCAAGTTACTTGTTGCTGCACTCTTTGCTGCGATGCCGGCACTGGCCATGGCACAGGACGCGGGTGCCCAGGGCATGGGAGTGATGGGGCAGGTGATCTTCTTTGCCGGCTTTATCCTGATCTTCTATTTCCTGATCTGGCGCCCTCAGTCCAAGCGTGCAAAAGAGCACAAGGCGCTGATGGCCGGCCTGGACAAAGGCGATGAAGTGGTTACCTCTGGCGGCGTAGCCGGCAAGATCACCAAGGTTGCCGATGACTTTATCGTGGTTGAAATCGCCGACAACGTTGAAGTCAAGGTTCAGAAAGTTGCTGTTGCAGCGGCACTTCCGAAAGGAACTCTGAAGGACATCTGATCGACCGGTTTTCGACTCAGGTCTGAATTTGCAACGCTGAAACATCACAGCCGGCCCTTTGGCCGGCTTAAAGGGACCTCATGCTGAACAAGTATCCGCTCTGGAAAAACCTGGTTATCGTGATCGCGCTGGTGATCGGGTTCGTCTATGCCTTGCCTAACGTCTTTCCCGACGATTTCGCCGTACAGATCACTGGTGCCCGGAGCAGTACCGAAGTCGATCAGCGGATTCTCGACAGGGCTGTTGATGCGCTCGAAGCCGACGGAATCCAGGTTAAGGAATCCGAGTTGCAGCAGCGCGACGCACTGATTCGCCTGAACGATGCCGAGTCCCAACTGAGAGCTCGGCCGATTGTGCAAGAGGCGCTTGGCAGGGACTATCTGGTGGCGCTGAATATGGCCCCTTCCACGCCGGAATGGCTGGAAAGCCTGGGCGCGGGCCCGATGAAGCTCGGCCTCGACCTGCGGGGTGGTGTTCATTTCCTGCTGGAAGTGGATATGGAAACAGCCGTCGATCAGCGCCTTGAGGCCATGTCTGGTCAGATCAAGCGTGAGTTACGTGAAGAGCGTGTGCGCTACCGTGGTGGCGATGTGGAAGGCAACCGTTCCATTGTTCTGAGTTTCCGCGACGAAAGTTCCCGCAGCGAAGCGTTTGACCTGATCCGCGATCAGTACAACCAGTTCCTGTTAGACGAGCAGACCGAGGAAGGTGAGTATCTTCTGGTTCTGTCGATGTCGGAAGCCGAAGTGAAGTCCATACAGGACTACGCGCTGGAGCAAAACCTGACCACCATCCGCAACCGGGTGAACGAGCTTGGTGTGGCGGAGCCTCTGGTGCAGCGCCAGGGCGCGGACCGCATTATTGTGGAATTGCCCGGTGTGCAGGATACCGCTGCGGCCAAGCGGGTACTGGGTGCTACGGCCAACCTGGAATTCCGTCTTGAGGCCCGTCAGGATGCCTCATCAGCCGATATCGAGACATTCCCGTTCCGTGACACCCCTAACCGCGAGGCCCGTCTCGAGCGGGAGGTGATCGTCACCGGTGACAATGTCTCTAACGCACAGCAGGCGTTCGACGAGAACGGCCAGCCACAGGTCAACATCACCATGGACTCGGTGGGCGGTGACTTGATGAACCGCTCAACCCGTAACGCCATTGGGCGTCGCATGGCGGTTCTGTTTATCGAATACCGGACAGAGACGGAAGAAGTGGTTGTGGATGGTGAAACCCGCACGGTCGACAACCGCGTTGTCGAGAAGGGTATCATCAGCCTGGCGACGATCCAGTCTGCGCTGGGAAGCAGTTTCCGGATTACCGGACTGGATTCCATCCCTGAGGCTGCGGAGTTGGCATTGCTGCTGCGGGCCGGTTCGTTGGCCGCGCCAATGTACTTTGTCCAGGAGCGGACGATTGGTCCCAGCCTTGGGCAGAAGAACATTGATGCCGGCATGATGTCGGTCCTGCTCGGCTTTGTGTTGGTCCTCTGCTACATGGTGGTGTACTACCGTGGCTTTGGTGTTATAGCCAACATTGCGTTGACGCTTAACCTGATGCTGCTGATCGCCTGCATGTCGATTCTCTCAGCAACCCTGACGTTGCCGGGTATTGCCGGTATCGTGCTGACGGTGGGTATGGCGGTTGACGCCAACGTACTTATCTTCGAGCGGATAAAGGAAGAGTTGAAGTCCGGAATACCGCCGCAGTCGGCGATAAACTCCGGTTACTCCCGGGCCTTCGTTTCGATTTTCGATGCCAACATCACCACCCTGTTGGTGGCGGTGATCCTGTTCGCTATGGGGTCCGGCCCTGTGAAAGGGTTCGCGGTGACACTGTCGATCGGTATTCTTACGTCGATGTTCTCCGGGCTGATGGTCAGTCGCAGCATCGTAAATCTTGTATACGGCGGTCGACAGGTTGAAAAGCTGTCGATTGGGGGGAAACTGGCCAATGTCTGAAGTTGAGAAGAAACCTATCGATTTTATGGGCTTTCGGAAGATTGCTTCCGTTGTGTCCATTGCGCTGGTTGTCGTTTCCATTGCGTTGCTGGCAGTGCGCGGCCTGAACCTCGGGCTGGATTTTACCGGTGGTACCTCCGTGGAGTTGGAATACCAACAGGCTCCCGCTTTGGACAATGTCCGCCAGACGTTGGAAGGCGCCGGATATGAGCAGTTTGTGGTCCAGAACTTCGGTTCGGATACCACGGTGCTGGTGCGGATGGCGGAGTCCAAGAACGACCAGTTGGCGGCCGAGGTCACAGAAGCGTTGTCGGCTGGTGGTAACCAGCTGGAACTGGTGAGCTCCGAGTTTGTCGGCTCCCAGGTTGGCGACGAGCTCAAGGAAGACAGCGGTCTTGGGCTGCTCATCGCTTTGGCGGTGGTACTGATATACGTGGGCATGCGGTTCCAGTTCAAGTTCGGGATCGCCTCGGTTCTGCCGCTGGCACACGACGTCATCATCGTTCTGGGTGTGTTCGCGTTGTTCCAGTGGACGTTCGACCTCAGTGTGCTGGCAGCGTTGCTTGCGGTTATCGGTTATTCCTTGAACGATACCATCGTGGTGGCGGACCGGATTCGCGAGAACTTCCGCAAGATGCGTGAAGGGGGCTCCGAGCACATCATCAATGAGTCCATTCACCAGACCATCAGCCGGACCATTAACACGTCTGGTACGACGTTGGTGGTGCTGTTCGCCCTGTATTTCCTGGGTGGTGAAGCCATCAATAACTTCGCGCTTGCCCTGATTATCGGTGTGGTGGTGGGTACTTACTCGTCTATCTACGTATCCGCTAACCTGCTGGTAGCCCTCGGTGTTGCCAGAGAAGACCTGGTCGTTCCACCGAAGGAAGGTCTTGCCGGGCAGGAAGAGGAAGAAGAGCAGCCGCCCGAGTGGTTGAACCGGATGTAAACCGGTCAACCACAAAAAAGCCGCAACCCCGTTTGGTGTTGCGGCTTTTTTGTGCCCGGTCGTTGACTGTAACCCCTAGCGAGGAAGCCGGCCCCGGAACGGGTGAAGTGTTTTCAGCACTTCCCGGAACAGCTTGGGGTTCGCCACGATCAACTGCTTTGCCTTCTCTGTTGAAGGGTTGCCGGAGAAGTCGCCGGTCAGAGCGCCGGATTCCAGTGCCAGCGTGACGCCGATGGCCAGGTCAGCCGGCTCCGGACGGAAAATGACAGCGGCGTCGAGGTGACCGGAAGCCACCCGGGCGATATCAAGCGCCACACAACCAGCGGTTCGGAACATGCTGCTGTCGCGTGCCAGTAAGGATGCCATCTCGCCCCACATCAGTGGCTCGTCAGAAGAGCGGGTCTGGTCGAGAAGATTGCTGACCACTGCTGCTCGGTCTGCATGCTTGACGTCGCTGGTACGCACTCGCCGACTGTTGAGTGCGGCACCGTGGCCGCGGCTGGCAGAGTATTCCTCTCCGGTGACCGGATTGATCAGCAGCAGGTTCTCGGTGCGGTTGTTCTTCTTTTGCAGCAACGCAACGGCGAAGTCAGGAATGCCGCGCAAAAAATTCTCACGCCCGAGCACAGGGAAAATGTGCCAGCTCTTGTCGTTGCCGTCGGCGTCCGCTTCATTCAACGGAGCGATGGCGTGGTCCTTGTAGGCTTTATCAAGCTGTTCGGAAAAGTTGTCGTAAATGGACTGTTCGACCCGCTCCAGTTGCTTGCGGCGGTCTTCGCTGTCGCCGTTGGGTTCCTGGCGTTCGAAGTGTGCTTTCAGATAGTCGGACCCCTGACGCGCGACGCGCAGGGCCATTTTGATTGCTGGTTGCATCTGAGTGTTCATTATCCGGGTGTGTGAAGGCCGCATAGCATATCAAAAACTGACCCACCTTGTATGTTTTTCCGCTCCGCAATGTCACGGATGGCGCTGTATCAGGGCATATCCGGAGAGGCGGGGAAGGGGGCGGATCTGCTATCATGCGCGCTTTCCCGTTTTTACAGAGATTCTACCGCCATGCACAAGCCCGCAAAGCCCCTGGAGGGCCCTGACACCTACAACGACCAGATCCGGATTGTCCTGGTTGAGACGTCCCACTCCGGAAACATCGGTGCGGTCGCCAGGGCCATGAAAAACATGGGGCTCGGAAATTTGTGGCTGGTGAATCCTGTGTCTTTTCCCGATGAGGCCTCCTACGCCCGCGCAGCGGGCGCCTCCGATATACTCGACAAAGCCACGGTTGTGTCTACCCTGGATGACGCCATTGCCGACTGTGTTTGCGTCATGGGAACCAGCGCCCGGGGGCGAAAGGTCCCGTGGCCGGTCATTGCTCCACCAGACGCGGCGGCCAAGGCTTCCCAGCAGTCGGAAGCGGGGCAGGTGGCATTGGTCTTCGGACGTGAGAACCATGGGCTGAGCAATGAGGAGTTGCAGCGCTGTCATTTCCACATTCATATTCCCTCAAATCCGGATTACAGCTCCCTGAATCTGGCCATGGCGGTTCAGGTAATGTGCTATGAATTGCGTATGCATTATCTGAAAGGACTTGAAGGTGGCGACGGCAGCCCATATCTCAGGCCTATGATGGCGCCTGGGGATGAAGGTTGGGATGTGCCGCCCGCGCCCGTCCGCGATGTTGAGGGTTTTTTCAGTCATCTGGAGCAGGTGCTTGTGGATGTGGACTTTCACCGCCGGGACAACCCCCGCCAGTTGATGACGCGGTTGCGGCGGCTGTTCCAACGTGCTGGACTGGATCAGATGGAGATCAACATCCTTCGGGGAATACTGACCGCCGTCCAGAAGTCGGCAGGTGCTGCGGAAACCGCAAAAAATACGCCAAAGGCTGGTTCAACGGCCGGTGAACAGGAATAGGGTTATGTTTGAACGTTTAAGGGAAGATGTGAACAGTGTGTTTCATCGTGATCCCGCCGCTCGCAATACTTTCGAAGTGCTGACCAATTACCCGGGTTTGCACGCACTCCTGTGCCACCGGTTCTCGCATTGGCTTTGGGGCCTCGGTCTGAAGTGGGTAGCACGAACGTTTTCCTCGATCGCCCGCTGGGTGACCGGCATCGAAATTCATCCCGGCGCCACGATCGGACGGCGTTTCTTTATCGATCACGGCATGGGTGTTGTGATTGGTGAGACCACGGTGATCGGTGACGATGTCACTCTCTATCAGGGCGTTACCCTGGGTGGTACCAGCTGGAACAAGGGTAAACGACATCCGACGCTGGGTGACGGTGTTGTGGTGCTGTCTCTTATACACATCTCCGAGCCCACGAGACGGACTCCTATCT
>CAJXOQ010000199.1 GCA_913057975.1 uncultured Marinobacter sp. | reverse complement strand
GGGCTCGGAGATGTGTATAAGAGACAGGACTCACCACGACGGCAAGCATCAGAAAAACGATAAAGCCCTTGAGCATGGGAGTTCCTGTTTTTGTAGGTGCAGTGAATGTACGGGCAGGAACAGGTTCCAGACCCGTTGAGGTCACTATAGCAGAGCATGTCTGATCCAACCGATCGTTCTCATCGCCAATGGCACTTTGATTGGCGCCTGTTGGTGTTCACCGGCTTCTTTCTGCCGGTCCTGGTGGGCCTGGGCGTCTGGCAGCTGGAGCGAGCTGGAGAGAAACAGGCCCAGCTTGAACAGTGGCAGCAACAGGCCCGAAACCTGGGCTGGTCGCAACATTTGGCGTCAGGCCTCGAAGCTGGGCAACCGGTGACACTGACCGGCCGTTACAGTGACGTATCCTGGCTCCTCGATAACCGCACACGCGATGGCGCGCCGGGCTATGAGGTACTGACCCTGTTCCACCCGGTTCAGGGCCGCCCAGTGGTTGTGAATCGCGGTTGGGTGCAAGCTCCCCGGCGACGTGATCAACTGCCCGATGTCGGTCATCCTTCCGGAGAGCTTAGTGTGAAGGGGCGGTTGAGTGAGTTTCCGGAACCCCCGGTGCTCAAGTCCGTGCCATCTGACAAAGCGGGCTGGCCGACGCGAACACAGTCGCTGTCCCACGGGCAGGCTCGGGAAATTGAGAGTGATGTTGCCAGCCTGGTACTCAGGCTTTCCGGGCCGGAGCAACCTGGCGCATACCGCGCCGACTGGGCTCCAGACCGGATGGGGCCACAAACCCATTATGGATATGCCGTGCAATGGTTTTCACTGGCCATCGCGCTGGTTATATTGACGGTCGTGGCGAGCTATCGCAAAACAGGAGTCCGTAATCACAATGACAACGGCTGAGCGCATGGACCAGAAAGACCCGGACGACAACGTTTCTCCAGAGCAGGTACGCCGCGGCAGGCGAACCGCCCTTTTACTGTTTGCCATCGGTTTCGGTCCGATGATCTTTGCCACCATCATGTACTACACCGGTTGGCTGAATCCCGCCGGCAACAGCAATAATGGCGAGCTGATCCAGCCGCCGGCGCCCCTGGCTCAAATGCAGCTTCAGGGAGCCAGCGGCAACCCGCTTGTCGACCGTTTTGGCCCTGACGAACCCGACGCCGAATGGATGATGGTGGTGGTTTCCGAGCAATGCGCCTCGGAGTGTGAAGAGCTTCTGTATCTGGCGCGCCAGGTCAATATTGCCCTGGGCAAGAACGCTAACCGGGTAAATCGTTCGGCCTGGCTCGGCACTATCCCTGATGATCTTTCGGCTCGCTGGAGCGACGAATACAGCTCCATGGAACGGTTGAGTGTGATGGAGGGCCGTGCTCCAAAATGGCCGTCCGGCATCAGCCCGGAGCACCAGCCACGGATTCTGCTGGTGGACCCCTTTGGTAACGTAATCATGCACTACGGCACCGAACACACGGGAAAGGATATGCTGAAGGATCTGAAACACCTGTTGAAGCTGTCACAGATCGGCTGACCATCAGTAACCGGAGATGCCCCGTTGAACACCGCTCAACCCCGTTTTTCCCGCCCGGCCCACCTCATGGCGCGCTGGTCGCTACTGGCCACCCTGCTGGCGGTGGTCGTCATCATGCTAGGGGCCTGGACCCGATTGGTGGACGCGGGCCTTGGCTGTCCGGACTGGCCCGGTTGTTACGGGTTTCTGACGGTGCCCCATGATGAGTCGCGGATGGCCATCGCCAATGCGCGCTTTCCCGACACGCCTGTCGACGTGGAAAAAGGCTGGCCTGAGATGATCCACCGATACGCTGCCGGCACGCTGGGGCTGGTGGTGTTTGGCCTGGCAGCCTACGCGTTCCGTCATCGTCGTGACGGCGTACCACTTCGGCTGCCACTGTTTATTGCTGCCTTCATTCTGCTTCAGGGCGCCTTTGGCATGTGGACCGTCACCCTGAAGCTCTGGCCGCAGGTGGTTGCCCTGCACCTGTTAGGGGGCTTCACCACCCTGAGCCTGCTGACACTGCTCACGCTTCGCCTGCGAGGTAAACGACAACCTGAAGGGGAAGAATCCGACGTAGGCCGGCCCCCAGGATTGCGCCGTTTCCGACCGTGGCTATACGGCGGTCTGGCGCTGGTTGTTATACAGATTGCCCTGGGGGCCTGGACAGCAGCCAATTACGCAGCCGTGGCCTGTACCGACCTGCCCACCTGCCAGGGCGAATGGTGGCCGGCTGACATGGACTTCCAGCATGGGTTCGATGTGACCCAGCATGTGGGGCCGAATTACCTGGGTGGGCAGCTAACGGCTGATGGTCGTGTCGCCATTCATGTCAGTCACCGGCTGGGAGCGATGATAGTGCTTGCGTACTTCACGGTTTTTCTGGCATTACTGTGGCGCAGGACAAAGCGAACACCACTGGCGTGGCATGTGCAGCTGGTGGCCGTGGCCCTGATGGCGCAGATTGCGCTGGGCCTGGCCAACATTGTGTTTCACATACCCCTGTCAGTGGCAGTGGCGCACAACGCGATGGGCGCAGGGCTTTTGCTGGCAGTGATCAACCTGCTCTGGCGATTTCACCGACTGGCCCTGCCAGAGACAGCGAAAACAGAACCTACAACAACAATCGAGCGAGAGGTGACGGCATGAGCGAGCAAGTAAAGGCACTGCCGGCGCAGGGAACGACCAACGAGTCCGCTGCCGCGGGCATTTCCTGGCGGGATTTTCTGGAGCTGACCAAGCCCACTGTGGTGGCGATGATGATCCTCACCTCAGTTATCGGCATGCTGCTGGCCACGCCGGGAGTGCCGGGTTGGGAGGTTATGCTCTACGGTAATCTGGGCATCGCCCTGCTGGCGGGCGCTGCAGCCGTGGTCAATCACGTGGTGGATCAGAAGATCGACACTGTCATGGCCCGTACCCGCAAACGGCCCGTCGCCACCGGGAAAATTTCGCCGCTGGACGCACTGCTGTTTGCAACGGTGCTGGCGGTTGCCGGCATGGTTATCCTGGTGTGGCAAGTGAATGCGCTGACAGCCTGGCTGACCCTGGCGTCGCTGGTGGGGTACGCGGGAGTCTACACCCTGTTTCTCAAGCGTATGACCCCGCAGAACATTGTTATCGGGGGCCTGGCCGGCGCGATGCCGCCACTGTTGGGCTGGACTGCGGTGACCGGGCAGGTGGAAGGTCACGCCCTGCTGCTGGTGCTGATCATCTTCGCCTGGACGCCACCGCATTTCTGGGCACTGGCGATACACCGCAAGGAAGAATACGCCAAGGCCGGTATTCCCATGCTGCCAGTCACCCATGGCAACAGGTACACCGAGCTGCACATACTGCTTTACACTTTAATGCTGCTCGCCGTCAGTTTGCTGCCGTTCGTCACCGGTATGTCCGGCATTATCTATCTGTCAGGGGCACTGGCCCTTGGCCTGCGTTTCCTGCAATATGCCGTACGTTTGCTCAAGGGTGATGATCGTCGCGTTGCGCTTAATACTTTCAAATATTCCATCACCTATCTGATGGCCCTGTTTGTGGTGCTGCTGGTCGACCACTTTGTGTTTTTCTGAATGCTGATTTACCGGAGATTTCATGGACCGTTCGATTCGCCTGACGCTGAGCCTGCTGCTATTGGTTGTCGTGCTGATCTTCGGGCTGGTGGTTGGACGGCAGGTGTTGCTGGTCGGAAATGACCAGCCTTCACCACCGCCGGAACTCAGCAGTATCAACGCTTACGTGTACGAAAAAAGTCGTAAGCTTGCAGAGTTCGAGTTGCTTAACGAACAGGGCGAAACGGTCACCGGGGACAGCCTGCAGGGCAAATGGACGTTTGCTTTCGTTGGCTATACCAATTGCCCGGACATCTGCCCGGCCGCCATGGCGACCCTGCGCAAAACCGACAAGATGCTGCCGGAGGAGCTACCGCAGCCAGAGTTCCTATTGATTTCCGCCGACCCGGAACACGATACGCCCCAGAGACTGAAAGACTATGTGGGCTTTTTCGGCGACGACTTTCACGGCCTGACTGGCGACATTGAGACACTAAGAGAGCTTGCCAGAAGTATGAACGCGGTTTTCTCCCAACGTCAGGTGGATGGCGAACGGCTGGTGGAACACAGCGGGCATTTCACACTGATCAACCCGGACGGCGAAATGACCGCCGTGCTTCAGCCACCCCACAAGCCGGAAGATCTGGTTGAGGCCTATCGTGAAATCTACGAGTGGGCCCGGGAAAATCATCCGCGGGCGTCCCAGTCATGACCTCGCTCTCCTGCGCCTTGAGTCGGCTGACTTCCTGATTGCACTGACTTAGACTGCCTACCGGCTTTCCCCTGGGGTTCTGTGATGCCAAATTCCCATCCTTCCTGCACACCGCCGCGGGATCTTTATCTGGTCGTGGTAGCGGGTGCCATCCTGTTGCTGGTCACCCATGGCCTGGGCCGTTTCATCTACACGCCGCTACTGCCGTATCTGGTGGACGATGGCCAGATCACCGCCGGGCAGGGTGCCGCTGTGGCTACCTGGAACTACCTTGGCTACCTGCTTGGCGCCTTGCTGGCCATCCGCTGGCACACCATCAGTCACATTCGCCTGCTGCTGCCGGCCTCCCTCGCGGTTCACCTGTTGACCACCCTCGCCATGACGCAGACTGACCACCTTGTCGCCATGTCCGCCGCTCGCCTGTTCAATGGCATCGCCAACGGCGTTGTCTTTGTTCAGGCGCCGGCATTGATCCTGGAATGGCTGGTGCTGCGCAACCGCGCCACTCTGAGTGGGCATCTCTACATTGGTGTAGGCCTGGGCCTTCTGGTATCAAGTGGCCTGGTCAGCTCCAGTGCCCACTGGCTTGAGGGGACCGAGCGCTGGTGGCCTGCCTTCGTGCTTTCCATCCCCCTGGCCTGGTGGGCCACGGCACGGTTGCTCCGACTGGACGTACCGGTGAGGGCGCAACGCGACGGCGAAACCCCGCCGGGAAAATCGCCCCTGTTTGACCGGGCAAGTGTGCCCCTGTTTCTCTCCTACGCCGGGGCTGGTCTGGGCTACATACTGCCGATGACGTTCCTGCCATTGCTGGCCAAGGATCAGTTACCGGCTGACCACTGGCTACTGGATGGCGCCTGGTTCCTGGCGGCTCTGGCGACGATCCTGTCGCCCTCGATATGGAACTATCTTGGTGCAAAAATCGGCGATCTCCCTGCATTGCGCATGAATTTCGTGGTACAGCTTGCCGGCGTCCTGGCAGCGGTGATCTTGCCCGGAGCCTTGGGCCTGGCGGTTTGTGCCGCTCTGGTGGGCAGCACGTTCGTGAGTACGGTGATGCTCACCCAGCGTATCGGCCGGGCCCTGCATCCGCACCAGGGGCCGCGACTGTCAGCGGCAATGGTGTCGGTCTACGGCTTTACACAGATGGCCGGCCCCTGGCTCACCAAGCAATGGCTGGAAGCCGGCGGCACCCTGACCACAGCCTTTGGCATCGGGGTGGTGGCGTTGGCTCTTGGAGCGGTGTTTGCGTTTTTTGTGCCTTTGCCTGGGGGGGCTGGCAGGACTGATCGTTAGGGGGCGTGAGCGGGGTGGTGGAATTATTTTCCTTGGGAACGGAACTCGCTTCGCTCAGACACCCATTCCTGGCGGAAAATAATTCCACCACCCCACTCTCATGTAACTGGCAGTTGTCGCGTCTGTTGAGGTAAGCGCATCAACGTTTCGCGCAAAACAAGTTTAGACCATAGTACCCTTTGGAGAATTACGGGAGTTACCTAAGGGTGTGGGTGTGTTTTATTTTTCAATAAAGAAAATGGTGTCCGAGCAAAGCGAGTTCATTTTCATTTGAAAAATAAAACACACCCACGCCCCTCCCCCAACCCAGCCAGTCCTGAACACAGCCAAAAACAAATGCTCCCAATCAACAACATCATCCCGGACCTCCTGAACACCCTGGAGCCCCAAACAACCATCCTGCTACAGGCACCACCGGGCGCCGGTAAAACCACCAGGGTGCCACTGGCTCTGATGGATGCCCCCTGGCGTGAGAATCGCAAGATCCTGATATTGGAGCCGAGACGACTGGCAGCCCGGTCGGCGGCAAGGTACATGGCCGGGCAGATGGGAGAGAAGCCGGGCCAGACGGTGGGTTACCGCACGCGGCTGGATACGCGGGTGACGTCGGCGACGGTGATCGAAGTGGTCACGGAAGGCATTCTCACGCGGTTGATCCAGAATGATCCGGCGCTGGAAGACTACGCCGTTGTGATTTTCGATGAGTTTCACGAACGGTCATTGCAGGCTGATCTTGGGCTGGCGTTGGTGCGGGAAGCCCGCCAGGCCTTACGGGAGGACCTGCGGGTCATCGTCATGTCCGCCACGCTGGATACCGCACCCATCGCCCGGTTGCTGGGTGATGTGCCGGTGCTGAGTAGTGAAGGCCGGGCGTTCCCTGTGGAGGTGGCGTATCGTCCGATTCCGCGCAATGCCCGGGTAGAAGAACAGGTGGTGTCCGTTATTCATGAGGCACTGGCGGATCAGAGTGGGTCGTTGCTGGTGTTTCTTCCCTGTCTCTTATACACATCTCCGAGCCCACGAGACGGACTCCTATCTCG
>CAJXOQ010000198.1 GCA_913057975.1 uncultured Marinobacter sp. | reverse complement strand
GGCTCGGAGATGTGTATAAGAGACAGGTTATTGGACGAAAAGCCTCGCTGCCTCCGGTTCCTATGAGCTATCAGGGGCAATCAAAGACCGCCCACTTTCTAAGGCCCTATCACGACTTGTCGGCTAGCTTGTAGAGGTAATCTGACCAGGCCTGCATCATTTCGCGCCTCTCCTCGAGCCTCGCTGAGCGATTGTAGGCAGCAGCTACCTGGTTACGCTGTTTGTGGGCCAGTTGAAGCTCAATTACCTCTGGCTGCCAGTTCTGTTCGTGAAGTAGGGTGGATGCTGTTGCACGGAATCCGTGGCCAACCATGACGGAGCCATCGTAACCCATCGTTTTCAGCGCGACATTGATAGTATTCTCGGAGAGTGGTCGCTTCCGTCGAACAGATTCGAATACTAGGCTCTGATGTCCGGTGATGGTCTTAAGCTCTTTCAGTATTTCGACGGCCTGGGTCGAGAGGGGCACGATGTGATCTGGCACCTGACCTGCTCTCTTGGCCTTCTGAGTACCCTTCATCCGCTTTCCTGGAACGACCCAAGTAGCTTTGTCCATATCAATCTCGTTCCATTCCGCGTTTCGCAGTTCGCCCGGTCGAAGGAACAGCATCGGCGCCAGTTTTAAGGCGGCTATGGTGGACGCATGGCCTCCGTAGGCATCGATTGCCTTAAGGAGCTTGCCTAACTCATCCGGGTTGGTAATCGCGGATCTATGTCGTGTTGGGGTGGTTTTGAGTTGGCCTTTCAGCGTGGCTGTGGGGTCTATCTCGGCGCGATCTGCTGCTACTGCAAAACGAAAGATCTCCCCGATACGTTGCCGGATTCGATGAGCTGTCTCGTGTTTGCCCTGTTCCTCTATTGGCCTTAGGGCTTCCATGACAGTTGCCGGTTTGATTTCTTTGATCGGTATGCTACCCAGTTTTGGGAATGCCCAGGTTTCAAGCCTTCTCTTCGCGACTTCCAGCGTGCTGTCTGCGAGCTCTCCCTTCTTCAGTTTGAGCCAGTCCTCCGCAACGGCTTTGAATGTATCCGTTTGCTCCTTTTTGGCAGCCTTCTGCTCCCTTTTAACTTCATTTGGGTCAATGCCGTCGGCAATTAGCTCCCTGGCTGCCGTTCGACGCTCTCGCGCCAGTTTCAGTGAGACATCGGGGTAAACGCCGAGTGCAAGTGTTTTCTCCTTGCCGTCAAAGCGGTACTTCATCCTCCAATACTTCCCAGACGGCTGGATATCCAGATATAGTCCGGCCCCATCGGTAAGCTTGGTTCGCTTGCCGAATTTCTCGAACTTGGCGGATTGGACCTTTTTGTCGGTCAGGAGGTTTATGGGCCTGGACATGACGGAGCTTGAACTCTTTTGGGGGTACAAAATTTACTATAACGGGATGCGCTTCAGTTTGCACCCCAGATGTACCCCCAGAATATGTAGATTGGGGCGGAATGTTGTGGATCGATAAGGACACCGATTTTTTATTAAAGGCTTGTAAAACAGTCGGTTGAGGTTTGTTGTGGATCAATGCGGAAGGGTAACTGGTGCCCCCGGCAGGACTCGAACCTGCTACCTTCCCCTTAGGAGGGGGACGCTCTATCCAGATGAGCTACGGGGGCTGATCGTCAGAAGGCGGGTATGATAGCGGGCTGAGTGATGTGTCTCAAGGGCTTGCGGGAATACTTCCGGAATAGAAGGAGATCGCTATGACAGAAATTCGGTTGAAGCGTGCCTATGATGAACCGGCTCGTTCTGATGGTCCGAGGCTGTTGGTTGACCGGGTGTGGCCGAGAGGCGTTGCCAAGGACAAGGCCAGTCTGGCCGAGTGGTTGAAGGGTTTGGCGCCTTCCACTGAATTGCGTAAGTGGTTTGGCCATGACCCGGCCCGATGGGACGGGTTTCGTGATAAGTACCTGAAGGAACTGGCATCGTCTGATCGTGCCGACCTGCACACTCTGGCATCCTACGTTGATAAGCACGAACGAATCACGCTGGTATTTGCAGCCAAGGATACAGATCATAATAATGCGGTAGCGTTGAAACAGTTTATTGAGGCGAGGCAGCTACCGGTTTGATCGGGCACAGGGGATACCAGGCGCATTGAAGACAGCAACACAGCACACTTCCAAGACACCGTCCCAGCCGTTGCGCCTGAGCGTTATAGTGCCCGTGTGGCAGGAAGCCGCCACCATTCGCGACACTCTGGATCATCTGCAGCCGCTCAGAGCGGCGGGCCATGAAGTGATTGTGGTGGATGGTGGCAGTGGTGACGGTACTGCCAGGCTGGCGCAGGAGCGTTGTGACAGGGTTATCCTGTCGAGCCGTGGGCGGGCTGTACAAATGAATGCTGGCGCACAGTCAGCCCGTGGCGATGTCCTTCTGTTTCTGCACGCTGATACCCGGTTACCGGATTCTACTCTGGCGGCACTGGAGCAATTTAACGCCAGCCACAAGGCATGGGGGCGATTTGATGTGCGTCTCAGCGGCCAGCGTATGGTGTTTCGATTGATTGCCTGGTTCATGAATCAACGCTCTTGGCTGACGGGTATCGCCACTGGCGACCAGGCGGTGTTCGTACACCGGCCGGTATTTGAGGCCTTGCGCGGTTTTAAAGAGATGCCGCTGATGGAGGATGTGGAACTATCGTCTCGCCTGAGGCTGGTGTCACGACCTTTCCGTATTACCGATCCCGTGGTCACGGATAGCCGGCGCTGGGAACAGCAAGGTGCCTGGCGTACCATCCTGCTGATGTGGCGATTGCGCTGGCGCTATTGGCGCGGCGACTCGCCGGAAACCCTTGTTACCCTCTACCGATCGGATGTTCGTAATGCCCGTCAATCCTGATGCTTCAGTGCTGGTTATGCAGTTTTCCAAATGGCCGGAGGCGGGCAGGGTGAAAACCCGTCTGATGCCGGCACTGGGCGCCGAGGGGGCCATGGCGGCACACGTCAGGCTCAGTCTGGCCGTGCTCGATAATCTGGTGGCCAGTGGTTATACCGTCCAGTTCCTGTGGGACCGGGCGCTGGAGAATGTGCCCACGGGTGCTGCTCCTGTACTGGAACGGCTTGACGTTCACGGCGTTGCTCAGGCTGTACAGGAGGGCGACATCCTTGGGGAACGCATGTCACAGGCACTGGACGCAGGGTTGCGTGGCTTTGGCAAGGCGATGATTGTGGGCAGTGATTGCCCCTCCGTGGATGCGGACTACGTGCGAACAGCCGTGGCTGCGCTGGACGAGGTGGACGTGGTACTGGGGCCGTCGGAGGACGGCGGCTATGTTCTCATCGGTGCTCGCCGGGTCATCCCGGGCATGCTGGCCGACGTGGCCTGGGGAACGGAAAAGGCGTTGTCGCAAACCTGTGACCGCCTTACGCAAGCGGGTATGTCGTTCAGGTTACTTCCGCAACGATGGGACGTGGATGAACCCGAAGACTGGCACCGGTTCACGGGCCAGTCTTCGGGTTGAGAGCTGATCAGGCGTCGGGAACAGCACTGCGTTGCAGCAACAGCTCAACCACGCTGGCGTTGTTTTTTGCCTCGGCTGTAGTGAACACCTGCAGTGCCTGTTTACGGTCAATGACTTGCTTTTGCAAAGTATTAACCAGGGCTTCCCGGCTCACGCTTTGTATCGCCTTAGCCAGTTTCTCCCTTGATTTGAAGTCGGTCGCGCCGCGGTCGATTTCACGCCAGTAACGCTCCGAAATCTCGCCAAGTTGCCGATCCTGTTCCATCAACTGGCTGATGACAGCCTGTTTCTCTCGCGCCAGATCCTGCTCCGAGAGGTTGGATAACGTGTCCTTGAAAACCTTGGAAAATTCCCGCACCGCTTGGTCGATCTGGTCGCCATTGGCTTCCGGGGATTGCACCACGAAGCCCAGCGCCGGGGTCTCCAGCATTTCGAACGGGGTAGCGTAAACGATATAGCCAAGCTGGCGATTGGTACGGAGCTCTTCATAGAACGGGCTGCTGATAATCTGCCCCAGCAGGCGGAACACGGCGCGTTCTTCAAAGCTGGTGTTATCGCCCTGCACATAAAGGCTGTAGCCGGTGTCCGGATGGTCTACCTCCAGCGGTAACACGGTTTCACCTTCCGGTAAGGCGCGAACTCGGCTGCGCTCGACCGTTGTCAGCTCACTGTCGTCCAGTACCATGGCATGGATACGATTGGTGAGGTTAAGGGCGGACGCTTGCGTCATGTTGCCGTGTGCCAGCATCACAGGATCAACCTGGGCCAGGAACGCCTCGGAGAAGGATTTGAGTTCATCCAGCGTGACTTCCCGGGCGGCCTTGAGCTTCTCCTCTGTACTCCAGGCACCCTCGATAAGCAGGCTTTGAATGCGTTCAGAGGTCTGCTGCACAGGCCGTTCTTTGGCCTTGTTTAGCAGTCCATCGATCATGTTTTGCCGGGCAATGCGGAAGCGTTGCTCGGTGAGTGTGGGGTCCGCCACCTGGGTCAGGATGCGGGCCATCAGGGTGTGGAGCTTGTCACTGTAACCGCCGACGCGGACGGTTATGCCCCGAAGGTGGGGGTAGATGCTGTAGTCGAGTCCCGCCAGCTGGGCGGGATAGGCCCATGCGTTCACGTTGGTGTTGATGGCATCCACCAACAGCGACGACAGCACATTGCTGCGAGCGGATGCCCGTGTCGCCGGGGTTCGCAGGCTTAGGTACACATTGGCCTTGGGCGTCTCAAACCGGGTGTCCCGGGCGTACCAAACCTCCATGCCACTGACGGTCCCCATGGAAACGGGCTGCTCCATGGTTGCGCCGTCGATCATGTCGAGTTCTTCGGGAATAAAAGGGTTTTCGAGCGGCAGGGCCAGCCTGGACACCATGGGGTTGTCGTCCCGTTGCCGAATGTCCCGGATGGCGAGGGGCTTCAGTTTCCAGGCGGCGTCGTACCACTGGGTCAGGTTGGGGTCTTCAAGGTTCGGTTCTGTTTCCAGGACGGACACCAGCACGTTATCCGGAGTAAGCCGGTTCAGAATGTTCCGGTATTTATCGGGTGCATAGCTTTCCATCATCCATGGCGCCTGGAGTACGTCCTCTGGCGCCACATGCCGCATCTGTCGCGACAGATGCATCACTTCTTGTACCGGTTGGCTCTTCTCACGGAAACGGAAATCGATCTGTGCCAGTTGTTTCATTTCTTCGAAACGAGTGCGGGAAATGCCTTCCTCGCGCACCTTGTCGATGTAGGCAAAGGTCAGTTCCAGAATGGTTTCCTGATTTTTAAGGCCCTCCGGGGTCAGCGCCATGTTCAGTTCCAGGGTGGCTTCCTGGCCGGTATCCATGCCGCTACCTGCGGACAGGCTTTCTACCAGGCCAGCCTTCTTAAGAACGTCAAACAGGCTGCCCGGGCCTTCGTGGCCAAGCAGGCTGGCAACGTAGTTGGCCGGCTTGTCGCGGTAGTGGTCTTCCTGAGACGGGATGGGGAAGGTGAGCGTCAGGTTGCGGATATCCTTCAGCGCATCCGCATGCACGCGGGCGGGCAGGGTGCCTGGGCTGAACAGTGGCTCGTCGTGGACCTTCGCGTTCAGGTTGCGGTTTTCGATGCGGTCGAAGCGGCCTCGTACCATGGCCTCGAGCTGATCCAGCGATTGTGGGCCGTAGACGGCAAGCGTCATCAGGTTGGACGAGTAATGGGCTTTCCAGAAGTCGATCAGGTCCGGGCGCAAGGGGCGCTCTTCGGTGTTTTCCAGGGTGGTCAGGTTACCGACGGCAAACTGGTGGAACGCGTGGTCGGGATTGCTGACGGCCTTTTTTACGGAGTAGAAGCGACGGCTGTCGTCTTTCTGTTTCGAGCTGTACTCCGAGTGCACGGCGCGGCGTTCGCGATCCACCAGTTCTGGCGTGAACAGCGGTGCTGAAAATTGCTCGGCGAAGCGATCCAGGGCTTCCTTCAGATGCTCGGCCTGTACGTCGAAGAAGTAGTTGGTGTCCTGGAATGCGGTGAATGCGTTGTGACTGCCACCATGGCTTTTGATGAACTGCTGGTACTCGCCAGGGTCAGGGTATTTTTCCGTGCCCAGGAACAGCATGTGTTCAAGGAAGTGAGAGAGGCCTTCGCGGTTGGCGGGGTCATCGCCACTGCCGACGGCAACGTTCATGGATGCTGCGGCTTTGTCGGAGCCCGGCGCGGAAATCAGAAGCACCCGAAGTTGGTTGTCCAACTGCACATAACGGTACAGGTTGGCGTCATTCGGGCTTTTTGTGGGCGACTGGCTCGCCAGGGCAACCGAACTGAAGGCCAATACCAGCGCCAGGAGAAATCCTTGCTTCAGGCCAAGGAAACCTTGGGCAAATCCATGGATGCCAGGGTGCATACAGTCTCTCTTTGCTTTGAAACGTTAATGAATCAGGGCGTTACGGGTACTTTCCGGTTGTTGATCCAGGGTTTTCTTGGCCAGGCTGGTGGCTGCGTCGGCATCGAGCTGGCCGGAGGCAATGCGCTCAAGAACCGTCCCCATCACCGCAACGGACTGGCGATAATCCGCGAATTCGGCCTGGAAGGCGTGGTCAATGGCCTGATACACGGCCTGGATTTTCTGTTCCCGGGTGCCGGCGTCGGCGGCTGTGTCGTTGATCGCCTTCAGGCAGGCGCGGGCAATGGCAATGTAGCGTTCAGCGTTGGGATCGTCTTTGTGCATGTTCCGGGTTCCGAAGTGCGGGAAATGTAGAGAGTGTGTAGAGAGTATAGAGACTGTCTCTTATACACATCTGACGCTGCCGACGAAT
>CAJXOQ010000197.1 GCA_913057975.1 uncultured Marinobacter sp. | reverse complement strand
AGCGTCAGATGTGTATAAGAGACAGGCCCTGAACTGCGCCCAGAAGCACATCGTTAGCTGCGGCAAATGCGTCCAGCAGGCTGGTTTTCTTACCCATCACCGCCAACAACTTTTCGTTGGGGATGGTGATCAGCGAGTCAACGGTTTCCTCCAGCTCTTTGAGGCCGGCTTCCGCCACACTCATGCGCTTGCCGCCTTCAAACATGAATGGCTTGGTGACAACGGCAACGGTCAGGATACCCATTTCCCGGGCCACTTCAGCCACAACCGGCGCGGCACCGGTGCCGGTTCCGCCGCCCATGCCGGCGGTAATGAACACCATGTCGGCGCCTTTCAGTGACTCGGCAATGCGGTCACGATCTTCCAGAGCGGACTGACGCCCCACCTCTGGGTTGGCGCCGGCACCCAGCCCTTTGGTGATATTGCCACCAAGCTGGATGATCTGACGTGCGTCCAGGTCGGTCAGGGCCTGGGCGTCGGTATTGGCGCAGATGAACTCTACACCCTCGACATCACTGTTGAGCATGTGGCGAACGGCATTGCCGCCACCACCGCCAACGCCTACTACTTTAATGACAGCGTTTTGCTGGACATTATCGACGAGTTCAAACATTTCCCCTACTCCTTCGTGCTGTTTTCAGCCCTTGTTCCGGGCTGTTTGTTCGAGATTGTGTTTTCGAGATACCTTCGTGTATGTCTTCTCCCGGCTCGCCGTCAGAAATGACCGGTAAACCAGGCTTTCATGCGCTCAAACAGCGTGGGTGCATCTTCACCCTTAAGCGCCGGCGCCCGCCCCAGATCCATCTGGCGGAAGCCATGGATCAACAACCCAACGCCCGTGGCGTAGATGGGGTTGTTAACCACCTCCGTCATGCCGGAGACCGCCTGTGGACAGGCCAGCCTTACCGGCATGTGGAAGATTTCCTCCGCCAGTTCCACCACGCCTTCCATGGTGGAGGAACCGCCGGTAATCACGATGCCGGCCGGGATCAGGTCTTCGAATCCCGAACGACGAAGTTCAGACTGCACCAGGGTGAACAGCTCTTCGTAACGCGGCTCCACCACTTCGGCGAGCGCCTGACGGGACAGATCCCGGGGCGCCCGGTCGCCCACACTGGGCACCTTGATGGTTTCATCCGCGCCGGCCAGCTGAGTCAAGGCACAGGCGTATTTGATCTTGATCTCCTCAGCATTCTGCGTGGGTGTTCGCAGGGCCATGGCAATGTCGTTGGTGACCTGATCACCAGCAATAGGAATGACCGCCGTGTGCCGAATGGCGCCACCGGTGAACACAGCGATATCGGTGGTACCACCGCCAATATCAACCACGCAGACACCCAGTTCCTTTTCATCCTCGGTGAGGATGGCGTGACTGGAGGCCAACTGCTCCAGGATGATGTCATCCACTTCCAGACCGCAGCGCTTCACGCACTTCTCGATGTTCTGAGCGGCGTTCACCGCACAGGTGACGAGGTGAACCTTGGCCTCCAGGCGAACGCCGGACATCCCCATGGGCTCCTTGATGCCCTCCTGGCTGTCGATCACGAACTCCTGCGGCAGTATGTGAAGGATCTTCTGGTCCGCCGGAATCGCCACCGCCTGGGCGGCGTCAATCACCCGGTCAATGTCAGCCTGGGTCACCTCCCGGTCACGGATCGCTACAATGCCGTGGGAGTTGAGGCTCTTGATATGGCTGCCGGCAATGCCCGCATAGACCGAGTGAATCCGGCAACCCGCCATCAGTTCGGCTTCTTCCACCGCACGCTGTATCGCCTGGACCGTGGTTTCGATATTGACCACCACACCACGTTTGAGCCCGCGGGAGGGGTGGGAACCGATACCCACCACCTCAATGGTCCCATCCATTTTGCGCTTGCCGACGATCGCAACCACTTTCGAGGTTCCGATATCGAGGCCGACAATCATGTTTTCCGTTTCATCCGATGACATCTATTCCACCAAACCGTAGGTCTGAATTTAGCGTTGCTATGATTTCGTCCGCGAGGCCGTTTCTGACGGCTTCCACTGAACCGCCACCCCATTGCTGTAGCGGGCATCCACCCGTCTGACTTCGTCTGAACGCGACGCCAGCCGTTCCTGATAAACCGTGACAAAGCGTTCAAAACGCGCCTCAACCTGGTCCCTGCCCAGAACCACTTCGATACCGTTGGCAAGCGTCAGCGTCCAGGCACCGCGCTGTTCCAGGCTCAACCCGGCAAACCCGAGATTATGGCCGGTGAGCGTATCCGACATGGTCCGTGCCATATTGATCACTTCCTTCACGCGCTCATCCGGGCCGGCCAGCCGAGGCAGTCGCCCGGCTACTTCCGGGTTAGGCGGCGCAAACAATTCTCCGTTGCGGCTCACCAGCCGATGGCTGTTCCAATACGCCAATGGCTTTTTCTCACGGATATCTATCTGAAGTCGGTCTGGCCATACCCGCTTGACCGCTGCAGACTCCACCCATGGGCGCTGCTCCAGGCTTTCTTTAATATCTGAGAGATCCGTGGCGAAGAAACTCCGACCTATCCACTTGCCCGCACTGCGCTCCAGTGCCGTGCGGTTTTCACCCGCCAGCTCGCCCTTTACGTCGATGGCCATGACCTGACGATCCATGGCGCTCAATACTTCGCTGGTTCCCCAGGGCACCAATGCCGCCAGCAGGACGATACCCGCGCCCATGAGCGCCTGCCCCCAAGGCACGGCAGACAATACTGCTCTCAGCAAACCAAACCGGTCCCGTTCTGGCCCGAGGGAGGTAGCTCCCCTGCGCTTCGGTGGGTCGGACGGTACCGCCCGGCTCCGGATCAGCAGCCTTTCAAGCATCGCTGGCCTCCAAGGTGTCCATGAGGATCCTCACCACCAGTTCCTCGAAACTGATACCCGCCGCCCGGGCCGACATGGGCACCAGGCTGTGGTCGGTCATTCCAGGGACCGTGTTCACTTCCAGAAGCCAGAATTCGCCCTGGCTGTCCTGCATGATGTCTACCCGGCCCCAGGTTCGGCAGCCGAGCACCCTGAACGCATCCAATGCCAGATGCTGGAGCTTCAGCTCGCTGTCCGGGTCCAGCCCGCAGGGGATCTGGTAGCGGGTGTCGTCGGCCAGGTACTTGGCGTCGTAGTCATAGAAAACGTGGTCTGTACTCAAGCCAATGGCCGGCAGCGCCTGATCCTGCAGAAGGCTGACGGTAAATTCGGGACCTTCAATCCATTCTTCGACGAGAACCAGAGGGTCCAGTGCGGCTGCCTGCGTATATGCTTCAATCAGCTCCTGTTCACTGTTCACCTTGCGAATGCCAATGCTGGAGCCTTCCCGCGAGGGTTTTACGCTCAACGGCAACGACAGCGACTGTAATAAGCTGCCAGCTTCCTCCACGGAACCCATGGCACGGAATTTCGGGGTTGGAAGACCGCAGCCTTCAAACACGTATTTGCTACGCAACTTGTCCATAGCCAGCGCAGAGGCCAGCACGTCACTGCCCGTAAAGGGGATACCCGCCTGGGACAGAATGGCCTGAATCGTGCCGTCTTCCCCACCGCGCCCGTGCAGAGCAATAAAGACCCGGTCAAACTCAGGCTCTTCCACGGTTTTCAGCAAACAACCGCGCACATCCACGGCATAGGCATCGACTCCGGCGGATACCAGTGCTGACAGCACTGCCTGCCCGCTTTTCAGTGACACTTCACGCTCAGCGGAATCACCGCCCATGAAGACAGCCACCCGCCCCAGTGCTTTCAGCGTGTCCGGATCGCCTTGATAACCTTGTGAATCGACAGTCCTGGCCATCTCACTCATCCGCAATCACTCCCGCAGCTGCCAGTCGCGCAGCCACACCGCCTATATCGCCCGCGCCCTGTGTAATCAGCAGATCACCGTCTTGTAACGTGTTGGCAAGCAGGGCTTCGATCTCTCCGTTTTCTTCCACAAAAAGCGGCTCCACACTGCCTCGCTGCCGCAGGCTGCGACACAATGCACGGCCATCCGCACCCGGTATCGCCGGCTCACCTGCTGAATACACGTCCATCAGCAACAGCCCGTCCACGTCCGAGAGTACCCTGACGAAATCCTCATAGAGATCCCGGGTACGGGTGTAGCGGTGAGGCTGATAAAGCATGACCAACCGGCGATCGGGCCAGGCATCACGGGCGGCTCGGATAACGGCCTCCACTTCCGTGGGGTGATGACCATAGTCATCGATCAGGGTGACAGTGCCCTTGCGGGTGGCGTAATCGCCGTAGACCTGGAACCGACGGCCCACCCCGGCAAAGCCTGCAAGACCCCGACAGATGGCAACATCGTCCACGCCCTCGTCGGTGGCCACGGCAATGGCCGCCAGGGCATTGAGTACGTTGTGGCGGCCCGGCATTTTCAGTTCAACGTCCAGGTCACTGCGGCCACCCGGGCGACGAACCACAAACCGTGTCCGCAGGCCGTCGGATTCAATGTTCTCGGCCCGGTAGTCGGCGTCCGGATTATCGATGCCATAGGTGATAATGGCGCGGGAGATCCTGGGGATAATTTCCTGCACGAAGCCGTCATCCACACACATCACCGCAACGCCGTAAAATGGCAGGTTGTGGAGGAAATCCACAAATGTCTGTTTCAGACGCCCAACATCGCCGCCATAGGTGTCCATATGGTCGGCTTCAATGTTGGTCACCACCGAGATCACCGGCGTCAGGTGCAGGAAAGACGCATCGCTTTCATCGGCCTCGGCCACCAGATAGCGGGAACCACCAAGCTGCGCGTTGGTTCCGGCGCTATTGAGTTTGCCACCAATCACAAACGTGGGATCCAGGCCGGCCTCTCCCAAAACCGATGCAAGTAGACTGGTGGTGGTTGTTTTGCCATGAGTGCCAGCCACGGCAATGCCATGGCGATAGCGCATGATTTCCGCCAGCATTTCTGCACGAGGCACGATCGGCACCCGTCGACTACGAGCCGCCGATACTTCCGGGTTATCACCCGTTACCGCAGACGACACCACAACCACATCAGCACTGGCACTGTTCTCCTCACGATGCCCGATGAACACCTCAACACCCATGCTGGTAAGCCGGTCGGTAACAGCGCTTTCACGAATATCAGAGCCGGACACATCGTAGCCCTGGTTCTTAAGTACCTCGGCAATACCGCTCATGCCGGCACCGCCAATCCCCACAAAATGAATATTGCGGATGCGGCGCATCTCGGGCACCTGATAGACCAGCGGGGGATTTGTGGATTCAGCCATTTGCGGCCTCCAAACAGTAATTCACGACTCTCTCCGTTGCATCGGGGCGAGCCAGCGTCTTCGCGGCCTTCGCCATGTCCAGAATCCGGCGGCGATCCTTGCCGAGATCGGTCAGGGTTTCCGCCAGCAGATCGGCCGACAGCTTTGGCTGCGGAATCAGGATGGCGCCTTTCGCGTTAACCATTTGCTGTGCGTTCCGGGTCTGGTGGTCGTCCACGGCATGGGGGAACGGCACCAGCACGGCGCCGACGCCGGCAACACACAACTCAGAAACGGTGAGCGCACCAGACCGGCAAAGCACAATGTCGGCCCAGCCGTAGGCCTCTGCCATGTCTTTGATAAACGGCTCCACCGAGGCGTCCACGCCGTGGTCACGGTAGGCCTCATCGGCTTCCTCGATATTTTTCTCGCCACACTGATGGCGTACCGTCGGCCGCTCGGCCTCAGGCATCTGGGCCAGTGCCGCCGGCAGCGTGCGATTGAACACCTGGGCACCAAGGCTGCCACCCACCACCAGTAACCGCAGCGCACCCGCCCGGCCGGACATCCGCTGATCGGGCTCGGCGAACTCGGCCAGGTCCTGCCTGACCGGGTTGCCGGTACAGCGGGTTACCACAGTCGTGCCGAAGCTCCCGGGAAAGGCCTCCAACACGGTATGGGCGAAGCGCACCAGAATGCGATTGGTCATTCCGGCAATGGCGTTCTGTTCGTGGATCACCAGCGGCACCCGGTTCAGCCAGGCGGAAAGACCGCCGGGACCGGTCACAAAGCCCCCCATGCCGATGACGCAATGTGGGCGGATGGTGCGAACGATCGTAAAGGCCTGTCCAAGAGCGCGCATCAGCCGGAACGGCGCCATCAACAAAGCCAGGCGCCCCTTGCCCCTCAGCCCGGAGACCTGGATCAGCGACAGCGGTATGTCGGTTTCGCCGATCAGTCGCTCTTCCATACCGCCACGAGAACCCAGCCAGAAAACCTCATGCCCCTTGTCCTGCAGCTGTCTCGCCGTTGCCAGGGCAGGGAAAACATGGCCACCGGTGCCACCAGCCATCATCAGAAAGCGCCGTTTATCAGTCATAAACCGCACCTCCCCTGGCCGCTGGTTTACGGGTCTTCTCGCTGGCCAGTTTTTCGCGGTCCAGCCGCTCCATCTCCACCCGTGCCAGCACACCAATACAGACAGCGGTAATCATCAGGCTGGAACCGCCATAGCTCACGAGCGGCAAGGTCAGCCCCTTGGTAGGCAGAAGCCCCGTACTGACCGCCATGTTGATACCGGCCTGCAAACCAATCAGCAAAGTAATGCCATAGGAGAAACACGCAGCGAATGGCATGCCCGCTTTCTCGGCCCTTCTGGCAATCACAAATCCGGTCACCACCAACACGGTGAACAGGCCCAGGACCATCAGCGACCCCAACAACCCGAATTCTTCCGCAATGATCGCGAAGATAAAGTCGGTGTGGGCCTCCGGCAGATAGAAGAGTTTCTGTACCGAATTCCCCAACCC
>CAJXOQ010000196.1 GCA_913057975.1 uncultured Marinobacter sp. | reverse complement strand
CGAGATAGGAGTCCGTCTCGTGGGCTCGGAGATGTGTATAAGAGACAGGTGCATCCATCGGCAACTGGCCCTTGGCATACGCCTTGGTGGCTTTGCGATAAAGCTGTTCGGCCTTGTCGTAATCCTTCAGCAATATGTTGTATTGAGCAATGGGATTCTCAACCGCACCCTTGCCTTCGCCAGCCGTCGTCCAGGCGCCGGCCAGCAGCTTTTCACGCACAGGGCTGTCGGTAGAGATGGCTTTTGCCAGTTTGCGGGCCAGATCATCATGGGGCTGATCCCAACGACGGCCAAGGGGCATAGTGATGGCACGCAAGGCCATAGCGACCGGGCGGTTAGGAAGGTTCTGGAGGAATTCTTCCATGGCGGTTTCCGCTCGGTTCAGCAACAACGCCATGCTGTACTCCATCAGGTCGCGCTCACCGTCTACCGGCTGGGTTTCATGCCAGTTCTTGAGCACCATGGAGGCCAGGTAAAGATTGGCCAGCACATCACCAAGGCGGGCAGAGATCAGCTCACGCATTTTCAGCTCCGACCCCAGCGTAGTCATAGCGGCGTCGGCGCACAGGCCGAAGGCGGCACTAAAGCGGGCCACACCCTGGGCGTATTTGCGCGCATTGTGGTCAAACGGCACGTCGGGTTTGCCGATACCCAGAGCCTGGGTGAACGCACGAGCAGCGTTGCCGAAGATCAGGCCAGCGTGGCCGAAAAAGGCATCGTCGAACGCGTCGATGTCATCGTTGTCTTTGGCCGCCAGCTCCTTCAGTACATAGGGATGACAGCGTATTGCACCCTGACCGAAGATCATCAGGCTGCGGGTCATGATGTTGGCGCCTTCCACAGTGATGGAAACCGCCGCACCACTGAAGCCGATACCCAGGTAGTTGCGGGGGCCAAGGGTGACCGTCTTACCACCATGCACATCCATGGCGTCGGTCAGGACACCGCGCTGGAATTCGGTCAGGTGGTACTTGAGAATCGCCGACGGCACCGCCGGTTTTTCGCCTTTGTCGATCATGTTCGCGGTGTGGTTCACCGCCGACTGGGCGATGTAGGTCTTGGCGGCAATACGGGCCAGTGGCTCCTGCACGCCCTCCATGTCCGCCACCGGGGTATTGAACTGGCGACGAATGCGGGTGAAGCCACCTGCCGTGCCCACGGAGTAGGCAGCCGCCCCGGCCGCGCCGGATGGCAGGGTAATACAGCGCCCCACGGAGAGACACTCGACCAGCATGCGCCAGCCCTGCCCCGCCATTTCCTGGCCACCGATGATGTAATCCAGCGGAATGAACACGTCGGTGCCCTTGATCGGGCCGTTCATGAACGGGGTGCCGATGGGACAATGCCGGCGGCCGATTTCCATGCCCTTGGTATCACGGGGAATCAGCGCACAGGTGATACCGTAGTCCTTGGTGTCGCCAAGCAGCCCGTCGGGGTCGAACATGCGGAAGGCAAGACCAACCACGGTGGCAACCGGCGCCAGGGTAATCCAGCGCTTCTCGAAGTTGAGGCGCAGACCCAGCACTTCCTTGCCCTCGAACTCGCCCTTGCAGACCACACCGGTGTCCGGCAGTGAGGTGGCATCCGAGCCAGCGCGGGGACCGGTCAGGCCGAAGCAGGGAATATCACGCCCATCCGCCAGCCGGGGAAGATAGTGATTCTTTTGTTCGTCGGTGCCGTACTTGACCAGCAGCTCACCCGGGCCGAGGGAGTTGGGCACGCCCACGCTGACCATCAGCATCTCGTTGGCCGCCAGCTTCTGCAACACCGCTGTTTGCGCCTTGGCAGAGAAGTGCAGGCCACCGTATTCCTCGGGAATGATCATGCCGAAGAATTTCTCTTTCTTGAGGAACTCCCACAGTTCCGCCGGCAGATCAGCACGTTCAACGGCCAGGTCCCAGGCGTTGCACATGGAAATGGCCTGGGTGCACTGGTTGTCAACAAAGGCCTGCTCTTTCTCGGACAGGCCTGTGTTGCGGTTGATCAGCAGGCTGTGCCAGTCGGGGCGCCCGGTAAACAGCTCGCCATCCCAACTGACGGTCCCCGCTTCCAGGGCCACTTTTTCGGTATCGGACACCTTGGGAGCCACTTTCTTGAACATGGCGAATACCCGCGGGGTCAGCCAGCTCCGGCGAAATCCCGGCAGGCCGGCCGCAGCGGTGACGGCGGCGCCGATAAACAGTATGAGCGCGAGCAATCCCGACGCCAGAAATAGTGAAAGCACGCCTGTTACTACCATCACTCCGATGGCTGGCTTGGCACCGGATTCCTTGCGCATCACAACAAGAAGGCCGGTAACAGCAGCAAGAAACAGTATGAAAGTCATCATGGATACTCTCTGTTGTCCGTGGTTTTGAATGTCAAAAACTACAATTTGTTACGTTCAACCTACCTGATCAGATGAATACTGACCAGCAACTGGTTCACCTTCAGGCAGTTACAATCACGCGAATACCTTCCAGTGACAGGCTGGCCTGCTCCAGTAACGTCTCCGCGGCGTCCAACTGTTTACGGAAGAAATCAATTTCGTCGTCACGAATGGTCGGATTAACCTTCTTCATTGCCTCAAGACGCTGGATTTCTGCCCCGAACACGCTTCTGACCTGGGCCAGGGCCGACGTCTTCAGAGGTTCCAGGTGCGGCTCGGCAAGGCGTTCGGCATGATCGACCATGGTTTCCACCTGCGGGCGAATCTGCGGCACGATGGCCTGGGCGGTACGCCTGCGGATGTTCGAGCACATATCGTTGAGCCGGTCATGCGGCAGGGTTGCCGACAAGTCACGCCCGTTCACATCCACCAGCAGCCTCAACGGCGAGACTGGCAGGTAACGGGACAACTGCAGCGATTCAGGCGCCGGGCAATGCACGGTATACAGGGCCTCCAGCAACAGGGTGCCGGGTGGCAGCGCCTTGACCGTCATACTGGCCAGGGCCGCCTTACCCAGCCCGGAACTGGTGACCGATTCCATGATGCCGGTCACCAGTGGATGCTCCCAGCTCATGAAGGCCATGTCTTCGCGCTCAAGGGCCTGCTGACGACTCCAGGTAACGGTCAGGCCGTCTTCCGGCAGTTCGGTCACATGTCCGGCCTGGTATTGCTCGCCCGGTCTCAGCACGTCGGCATGCTCGGAATGATCCTCGACATCAACGCCGAGGATATCGCAGGCCTCGATCATATAATCACGGACCTGGGCGGATTCTTCCTCGGATTCAATCTGGCTGATCAACGCCTCTGCCACGTCCGGACGGCAGGAGTTAAGCTCGATGAGCGCGTCGCGACCGTTGCGCAGCAACGTACGCAGGCGCTGAGCCTCAGCCAGCGAAGCATCCACCAACGCCGGCAGGTCATCCGTCGCACCATCAATGACGGCTTGCCACTGCGCGGCCACATGATCGTGGACCGCGACACCCACGGAGCAACTTTCATTGAACGCGTTCAAGCCTTCCTCAAACCAGCGGTACTGGACCTCCTGGGCCGTTCCCTGCAAGTAGGGGATATGGATGTCGATGGTGTCGGTCTGGCCAATCCGGTCGAGCCGGCCGATGCGCTGTTCCAGCAAGTCCGGGTTGGCGGGCAGATCGAACAGGATCAGGTGATGGGCAAACTGGAAATTGCGGCCCTCACTGCCGATTTCCGAGCAGATCAGTGCCTGGGCGCCCTGTTCGGTGTCGGCGAAGTAAGCTGCGGCCCGGTCCCGCTCGATCAGGCTCAGATGTTCATGGAAGGCGGCGCTGCGGATACCGGCACGCAGTTGCAGGTAATGTTCCAGAGCCATGGCGGTCGAGGCGTGGGCACAGATCACCACCACCTTGGCCGGCTTGAGGCCGGTCAGGGTTTTCTCCAGCCAGGCGACGCGGGGGTCTTCCGCCAGCCATTGTTCTTCGTCCACGGCCGTTTCGGGGGTCAACCCGGCAATACCCTGGCAAGTATCTTCCTGCTGATAGAGTTCCGGGCAGGGTAACGAAACCGGTAGCGGGTGGCGCTCAGGGAAACCCTTGATGGCGGCGCGGGTGTTCCGGAACAGCACGCGACCGGTACCGTGACGGTCCAGCAATGCGTCAACCACGGCCTGTGCCGGCTCCTGGGATGCCATCAAACCTTCCAGCTCATCACCCAGCCAGCCCTCGAGAGCTTTCCGATCCGTGTCGGAGACAGCGGTTATGCCTTGCTCTCGGATATGGGAAACCACCCCATTGATCACTTCGTACTGCTTTTCCTCTTCCCGGAAGGTCTCCAGATCGTGAAAACGTGCCGGGTCCAGTAATCGTAGGCGGGCAAAATGGCTGGCCACCCCCACCTGCTCCGGGGTTGCGGTCAACAGCAGCAAGCCATTGCTGGCTTCTGAAAGCTGCTCGACCAGCCGATATTCAGGGCTCGCCGCCTCTGGGCTCCAGGCCAGGTGATGGGCCTCGTCCACCACCATCAGGTCCCAACCGGCGGCAATGGCATCCGCCTGGGCCTGTTCGCTGGTCATCAGGAAATCCAGGCTGCACAGTGCAAGCTGTTCACTCTCGAACGGATTTTCATCGGCATCGGTCAGGTCGTCATCCTCTTCCGACAACCCCTCAAGATCCTGCATGGCCTCATACCGGCTGCGATCAATGATCGAGAATCGCAGGTTGAACCGCCGCAGCATTTCCACCAACCACTGATGCATCAACGAATCCGGCACCACGATCAGCACGCGACGGGCACGGCTGGTGTGCAGCTGATAGTGAAGAATCAGGCCGGCCTCAATGGTTTTGCCCAACCCCACTTCGTCCGCCAGCAGAACCCGGGGGGCGTATCGTGTTGCCACTTCGTGGGCAATGTAAATCTGGTGTGGCAAGTGCTGCGTGCGCGCACCGATCAGGCCCTGAGCCGAGGATGCACGTAACCGGTCAAGATGTTGCGCGGTGGCCATCCGCAGGCGAAACGCACCGTTGCGATCAAACTGGCCGGCAAACAGCCGTTGGTGAGGGGCGGAAAAGTCCACAGAACTGCTGAGTTTTACCTCGGAAACCTGGATCAGGTTCTCTCCGCCGTCATCGGCGTGGTACATCAGCACACCCCCGATGTCTTCCACGGCCCTCACGGTGTAGCGTTCGCCGTCAAAGGTCTCGATCGTCTCACCAATCTGGTAGATGATCCTCGACAGCGGGGCATTGTCGATGGCGTAGGTACGCTCCTCGTCCGCCGCCGGGAAACCCAGCGTTACACGGCGGCCTGAGATGTCCGTGACAATACCAAGGCCGAGCGCGGTATCGCTGTGACTGACCCAACGCTGACCAATTACAAATTCCGATGTATCCAAGAAACCTCCGACAGATTTAAATCACCGTAACTGCGTTATACGTCTGTGTTCGAGGGACCGTTCTCACGCACCCAATAGGCGGTGGCACCACAAACCGCGGCAGGCACCACCACCAGGTTCAGCACCGGCACCATGGCCGCCAATGCCACCGGCAGGCCAAACCCGAGGGCCGACAGGCGAGTGTCACCCAGCAGCCGCCGCAAGGCCGGGAAACTGACCCGATGGTTGTCCGCCGGGTAGTCCACGTACTGCAGCGACATCATCCAGCAATTGAAGACGAACCACAGCACGGCCGCCACCAGATTGACCACCGGGATAACACCGATAATGAAAAGTCCAATGGCCCTGGGCAGGTAGTAGAGGATTTTCTGCACCTCCCGCCAGAGAGAGCGGGGAATATCCCGTATGATCTGGCTCCAGCCATCATCGGTGCTGACCTCCTGACCGGTCAGGTGCTTTTCCGTCAGCTCCGACAGGTAACCGTAGAAGGGCGAGCCGATGAGGTTCGCCAGGATCACGAACCCGTAAGCCAACATCAACAGGATGACGGCGCCGTAGAGAATCCAGAACAACCAGTCGAGGCTTTGTAGCCACGCCCAATCCGGTAACCAGCTCATGGCTGTGGCAATCATCGCTGCAAAGAGTTCAGCCAGAAAGTAGAACAGGAGGCCGAATAACAGAATATTAATAACCAGGGGAATAACGACGAACAATCTCAGTCCAGGCTCTCGTATCAGCCGGAATCCTTCTCCAAGGTAACCCAGGCCGCGGAAAAAATTACCTTTCAACATACCTCGCAGCACCTCAGCTTCAATGACAGTGACGGGGCGCAAAGCATATCATGTTGCAAACTCCACCACAGCCCGACGGTGACCATGGCATTCCTGAGGCAACGCATTCTGATTCTGCTCGAGTATCAGCCTTTTTGGCGGGCAGTGCTGCTTCTCTCGGCCGCCGCCATCATCTACCTTGCAACCACCAGCCAGCCCTACCCGATTCCCTCGGCAGCAAGCGACAAGGTCAATCACCTGCTGGCATTCTTCGAATTGACGGCGGTTGCCAGGCTGGCTTGGCCGAACCTGGGGAAACCGTGGATTGCCATCGGCCTGCTGGCGTTCGGGCTGGGCATTGAGCTTGTCCAGGCCCAGCTACCCTACCGGACCTTTGCCATTGCCGATATTCTCGCCGACGCTGCAGGCATTGCTATCGGGTTACTGCCGTGTCCCGGATTTATAAGGCCACACACGCAAAACGACCGAGCCATTGCTCACGCCAACAACCGTCAATAAAACACCACGCAGCGAACTTGAGACATCAACCTGAATCCGTGTGAGATATATCCTACAAATACGTAGGATCTTACTGCGACATAGCGTAGGTTTCCCCGACAGAAGTAGCCGCCGAAATCTCAATTGTCTGATATCTGTCTCTTATACACATCTCCGAGCCC
>CAJXOQ010000195.1 GCA_913057975.1 uncultured Marinobacter sp. | reverse complement strand
GAGATAGGAGTCCGTCTCGTGGGCTCGGAGATGTGTATAAGAGACAGATGTAGGACAACGCTGGCAGTAAGCCCGCCATGAAATAGACGCTGCTATCCTGGCCCTGAATCTTGGCAATCAGTTCCGCACTGCGGGCACAGGTGAGCCCCCAGCGCCATACCCGTTGTGCGAAGAGCGCTTCCCGACTGTTCCGCGCCGCCATCATCGGCCGCATGATGGCGGCGGAAACGACGTTACGAATACCGTCCATGCCCAGGACAAAGACCGCCTGGTCCACCGAGTCGATGGTTTGGTCGCTGGTACGGAAGTAAGGGCTGTTGGCAATTTGCAGCAACTGGTCGGTCAACGCGGGGTCATTGAGAATGATCTCCGTCAGTTGGTTACGGCCGGTGTTGGCATCGGAGAGTGCCCGCATCAGCATTGGCAGCGTCATGGGTTGGCGCGGTAACTCGTCCAGTTCACCATTGGCGATTCGCCAGCGCAGTTTTTCCAGAACCTCATCCCATTGCCCGGCCTCTGATCGCAGCGCGACGGGAGGCGAGTCAAGGAGCCAGCAAAACAGGTACTCTTCCAACTGGTCAATCAGGGCCGGGTCTATGTCCGGGCTGTCGTCTGTCGCAACAACCGGGTTGAGCAGGCGGGGTTCAGATACTGTTGTGGTTGCGTTTGTTGGTTTGTCGGACGAAAAAAGTCCTGAAATCCAGGAAAAAAAGCCTGGCATCCGATGCCTCCGGGAAAAGAATAGTCGCCGGGAAATACATGCCCGTACTCTATGAGTATAGAATGAGCTGGCGGCTATGCCCAGTGCTAAGCGCTATAACCGCAGGCTTTATGGCGCTGAGGCATCAGAAAACTGAGCCACCGAAGACGAACACCAATTGGCAGATACCGGCGGCGAAGCCCAGGAAGGCGCCCACCAGTATCAGTTTGATCTCGTCTTCCTGGAAGCAGGGCCGAAGAAGATCCTGAAACTCCTCAGACGAGAGGGCAATCATGCGCTCCACCATGATGCTTTCCACGGCCCTTGCCCGGTCGGTTTCGAACACCGGGTTATTGAAGGAGGTTTGCGATATTTCGATGGCTTTTTTGCCGACCTGGTTCTTTAGGGTTGCAAAGCCTGTTGGTCCAAACGCCATCTGGGTCAGAGCCTTGCCCATGCCGGCGGTTTCGTCGACCAGGGGTTTGATGTGCTTTTTGACCATGTTGCGGGCCCGGTCGCCCTTAGAGCCTTCCAGTATGGCGTTGATGATGTTACCAACGGTGAGAATTTCGTGGGTAACGATGTGGCAGAAGGATTCGGCGACTTCCTGCTGGCGTTTGAGGAACAGCCCCTGAAGTCGGACAGGGCCGACTTTCTTTTCATGCAGCGGGCGGAAGATTACGTTTAGTGCAATCCAATTGGTGGCCCAGCCCACCATCAGGCCGAAGAAAGGCAGTACCCACCAGCTTTGGTAGAAATACCAGACGGTCATCTGAACCAGGCCGAACAGGAAGCCGAAGTAAAAGCCGGAGTTGATGATGAAACGGAACTCCACTTCCCCACACTCGATGAAAATCCGGTTCAGCAGTCGTTTGTCCTTGGCCAGGCGTTCGATGACCATGCTTTTGATGTCGAGAAGGTCTTCGATGTTGTCGGAAACGTCACCGACCAGGTTGTCCACCAGTTGTGGGGTAGATTTACGTACCCGGTCATAGACCATGTTCCTGGCGGAGGAGGGCAGGTTTTCCCAAAAGGTGGGGTATTCCCTGAGCATGAGTTCGTCGACGTATTCTTCGGTGCGGGGTTCGACGGTGTAGATGATGTGGGCGGCGAGTACCTGAGGGTCGATCTGCTGGAAAATTTCCCGCACCGTGCCGATTTTGGAGATGGTGGCGTCGACGCTGATGGCGGCCATCTTTCGAGCCTTGGAGGGGATGATGCCCTGCCAGCCCAGTAGCGGAGGCTTGCCGACGAATTCCAGCGGGTAGAAGGTCATTTTGATGGCCAGCCAGTTCGTGGTCCAGCCGATCAGGGCGGCAATGACCGGGATACTGAGGTATTGCCAGAATTCTGGGTTGCTTAGCAGGCTTGTCATCCGGTGTTCGCTTTTTGGGTTCTGGAGTTTGCTGCATTACGGGGAGGCCTTTCCAAAACACGCTCCTTGCGGCACATCCCTGTGGCGCTTGGGCTCCGCCATCCATGGCTCCGCACAGTTTTGGAAAGGCCTCCCCGTAATGCAGCCCCGACTACAGAGCTATCCTCAACAGACTTATCACTCGACAGGGATAATGTTGTCGGGGGCCGGCTCTGTCAATGACTTGCGCGCCAGATTGAGATGGCGGCACAGTCGGTAGGCTCAACCGCCGATATCGCCCCACAACCACTGACACAGTGCCATGGCGGCAACCGGGGCGGTTTCGGTTCGTAGAACGCGGGGGCCGAGGGCAACGGGGAGGAAGCCGGCGGTTTCGGCGGCGGTGATTTCGTCCGGGCTGAGGCCGCCTTCGGGGCCGATCATTAACGCGACGCGGGCGGGTTTGGCCAGGGTGTCCAGGGATTGTTCGGTGCGGTGGTGTAGGACCAGGCGCAGGTCACAGTCCTGGGTGTGGTCGAACCAGTCGGGCAGTGCCATCACGGGCAAAATCTCAGGCACCCGGGCGCGGCCACACTGTTCGGCAGCGCTGATAGCAACGGATTGCCAGTGGCGCAGGCGTTTGTCTTCACGGTCGCCTTTGAGTTTGACGTCGCAGCGTTCGGTGGTGAGAGGGACGAGGCGGGTAACGCCCATTTCCACGGCTTTTTGCACGGCGTAGTCCATACGGTCGCCTTTGGAGAGGGTCTGGCCGAGTACGATCTCCAGGTGGGACTCGGTGGCATTGGCGGACGGCGTTCCTACCTCGACCGACACGTGTTTCTTGCCGGCCTCGGTGATGGTGGCGGGGTAGTCGTTGCCGTCGCCATTGAACAGCAGCAGCTCCTGGCCGGGCTGCATGCGCAGCACACGGCCGACGTGTTGCGCTGCATTGTCGTCCAGGCCGGCCGTGGCGCCTTCACTCAGGGGTGAGTCGGTGTAGATGCGGGGGATGCGCATGGTGTTTGTCAGTCCCGTACGGCGATTTCGATGCCTTCTGTGGCCACTTGGGCCAGGTGGCGGATCTGTTCTTCGGTGATCACGTAAGGGGGCATAAAGTAGACTACGTTACCCAGTGGCCGCAATAGCGACTGGCGGGTGAGCGCATGCTGGTATACGCGGATGCCGCGTCGCTCCTGCCAGGGGAAGGGCTCTTTGGTGGCTTTGTTTTTCACCATTTCCACCGCCAGGGTCATGCCGTGCTGGCGGATGTCTCCCACGTTGGGGTGGTCCGCCAGATGCGCGACGGAGTCTGCCAAGCAGGTGCTCAGGCGTTTGTTGTTTTCGATGACGTTGTCATCGCGGAAGATGTCCAGGGTGGCCAGGGCAACGGCACAGCCGATGGGGTTGCCGGTATAGCTGTGGCTGTGCAGGAAGGCTTTCAGGGTTTCGTAATCGTCGTAGAAGGCGTTGTAGACCGTGTCCGTGGTCAACACCACCGACAGCGGCAGGTAGCCGGCAGTCAGGCCCTTCGACAGGCACATGAAATCCGGAGTGATACCGGACTGCTCGCAGGCGAACAGGGTGCCGGTGCGGCCGAAGCCAACGGCAATTTCGTCGGCGATCAGGTGCACGCCATATTTGTCGCAGGCTTCGCGCAGTTTGGTGTGGTAAATCGGATGGTGCATGCGCATGCCACCGGCGCACTGGATCAGGGGCTCCACCACCACGGCGCAGATTTCGTCGTGCTTTTCGGCCAACAGTGCGTCCATGGCCTCGAACTGCCGCAGCGCGTACTCCTCGTCGGTCTCGCCCGGCTCCTTGTTGAACGCATCCGGGGAGGGCGCCGTCATGACTTCCATCAGCAGCGGCTGATAGGTGTCCTTGTAGAGGGCAACATCGCCCAGTGCCAGTGCCCCCAGGGTTTCGCCATGGTAGCTGTTGCTCAGGTTGACGAAGTTTTTCTTGCCCGGTTTGCCCTGATTCTTCCAGTAGTGGAAGCTCATCTTGAGCGCGGCTTCAATCGCAGAAGAACCGTTGTCAGCGTAGAAACACTTGTTGAGACCTTCCGGTGTCACTTCGATAAGCCGTTCGGACAGGCTGACCACCGGCTCGTGGGTAAACCCCGCCAGGATCACATGTTCCAACTGACCAATCTGCTCCTGAATGGCGGCGTTGATTCGCGGATTCGCATGGCCGAACAAGTTGACCCACCAGGAGCTCACGGCGTCGATGTAGCGGTTGCTCTCGAAGTCCTCCAGCCACACCCCTTCGCCCCGTTTGATGGGCACCAGGGGCAAGGTGCCTTCGTGGTCTTTCATTTGGGTGCAGGGGTGCCATACGGATTTGAGGCCGCGGGCGACGAGGTCAGCGTTACGCATGATAAATCTCCGTCAGACGGTGGGGTTCTGTCAGGTTCCAACAAAAGGTCGGTTGTTAACCAGTGCGAATATTACAGTTAACATCGCCTGCTGACCACTATGCCATCCGCCGGTGACCGGCGGGCCAATGTGTGAACGAAACTCACCGCGCACAATCAGGCCATTCTTATACGGAGGCCTTTATGGAACTGGAATTGAGACATTCATACGATGCTGGCCTGGACCGGGTGCTGGGTTCGTTTTTCGACGAGGCCCATATCCAGGAGAAAAACCAGCGGCTGGGTTCGCGCAATGTGCGTATATCGGAGCTGACTCGCGACGACTTGTCCGCAAAGGTGGTGGTGGAGCGGGAAATGACGGCGTCTACCGAAGTGCCCGGTATTCTGGCCAGCTTCCACAAGGAATGGAATCGCGTGCGCCAGGAAGAGCACTGGTTCCGCAAGGACGACGGTGAATGGCACTGCGAGTTCCGGGTGAAGATCGAAGGCGTGCCGGCGAAGATCAAGGGCAACATGCGCCTGCAAGGCACTGATCAGGCCTGCATCAACTACGTCACGCTGAATGTCTGGTCTGAAGTGCCGTTACTGGGCAAGAAGATTGCGCGGTTTCTGGCGGATGATTCCCATACCAAGATCGAGAAGGAGTACAGGGTTACCAGGCAGTTGCTATAAGTGAGTTGTTGAGAGAACATCCCGCTGCCACCTTTTGGGTAGTCAACCGTGCTTAGCAGCGAATGTTTTGACCAACTCCAGCATCGCCCGCTTCGGCCAGATACAACCTTTAATTGTCTTTCCCGTGCATGGCCGCTCCGCTAACCAGGCACTGGTGCTGTGTGGCGCCAGGTCAGTAATCGAGAGATTGTCATACCAGATCTGATGTTCCAGATCCTGCTTCATCTGATTCATGGTCGCCTGCACTGAGCGGTCGCATACTGAGTCGCAAGACAGTTGTGAAATTGCGCTTGCGGCAGCCTCCATTTGTGCAGCATTAGCACCGGACTTAAGGAGTGTGTTCATCAGTGCATCGTGAAACCACCAATCCAGCTCTGCGAAGTCCGGTTTGGTTAGGCAGGTTATTAGTACTGGAAAGCGGGTGCTGTCATGAAGAAACAACACGCAGTTGCGGCGCTGGATAGTTAGTAGGTTGGCGTGCCAACTGCTCAAAGAGCTCTCCGCCTCATCATTGGCTGCTAGCGACAGTAAGGCTTTTCTTTTCAGCCGACCGGACGTATCCAGTGGCAGTTTCGCGATCAGCTTTTGGGTGCAGTGGAGGCGGATCATCGCTTTCCAGGTTTGAACGTTGCGGTTCGAATAGTGATGAAATTCGTTTCTCCGGCCCATGCCCGAGTATAGAAAGTATAGTCTTTGGGATGCGGGGCGCTCGAATCGCGGCTAATAGATGGCCCGGAATTTCTCAGCTACCTGGCCAACGCGATACATAACGTTGTTGTCCCGAGCGAGTTGATGAGCCTCAGGCTCCAAAACAGCGATCAACAGATAGTGATCGTCGTTTATTGCGCCCTGACAGTACAGAAGATGACAGTCGCTGGTCATCTGAAACTGCATCGCCCTCACAGGCCAGTTAGAGTCAGCATCCTTCAAATGAATATGCTGGACTTCCTCCTCTCGCACTATCCTGAGTGTAACATCACTGTCATAGGCTACATCACGTCCAAAATTTTCAGGGCGGTGCCCCGTTGACTTGTAATTCCTGAAGTCTTCCACCAGATCCTTTAGTTGTCCTTCCGGCATCGATTTCCCGATGATTCTGGACGTGAAAACGGCTACCACCTAGTAAATTCCTCCAAATCCTCAGGCTTGGCCTTCTCCAGCGCTTTAGCACCGCTTTGGCAGTACTCTGTCAACTCAGCCCCAGACGGCCTGAAGCGGCCGCGAAACGTCCGGGCTTCTTCCTTGTCGCCAATCAGCTTCATCATTTCTTCAAAGAGTTCGGCGCCAATAACATAGCCTGCTGGCTTGTTATGGCTCAGAACAGCAATGGGTTGATCGCCAAAATACTGCGCGGGATTGTTGCGTAACGCAGAGATGCTTACGGATTTCTCCGCCAAGATGGCGTGAGTTTCCATGACGAACCCTCTCTATAACCATGATGATTTGATCAAATAATTGCTCAAAATTTCGTGCAATTTAATAGTCATAATAATGTTGTGGTTTGGCTTTGTCAAAACCGGGAGCCTGGGAAGAAAGCGAGCGTCCGTTATTGTCTGTCGTCGGGAGGCATCCAAGAAAAAGCCCCCAGGATCGGGGGCTATGTTAGCTTAGCTCAGTGCGCCAAAACCCGGCTCAGAAACGCTTGGGTGCGTTCATTCTGCGGGTTGTCGAAGACATCTGCCGGTTTGCCTTCCTCGACAATCTGGCCTTCGTGGATGTAGATCACGCGGTCGGCCACTTCGCGGGCGAAGCCCATTTCGTGGGTGACCACCATCATGGTCATTCCTTCCTTGGCCAACTCCCGCATCACGTCCAGCACTTCGCCGATCATTTCCGGGTCCAGGGCGGAGGTGGGTTCGTCGAACAGCCTGTCTCTTATAC
>CAJXOQ010000194.1 GCA_913057975.1 uncultured Marinobacter sp. | reverse complement strand
CGAGATAGGAGTCCGTCTCGTGGGCTCGGAGATGTGTATAAGAGACAGATACTGCGATCATCGTCAATTATCCAGACGTTTGCCGGTTGGCTCATTGGTTTTCCTCCAGGGGCAGGAAGATGATGAAGTCGGTTTTTCCGGGCTCGCTCTCACATTCAACAAGCCCGTGATGTTGCCCGATGATGCTTTGGGTGATGGACAGGCCGAGGCCTGTGCCGCTCGCCCGCCCGCTGATCATCGGGTAGAAAACGTTTTGTAACAGATCCGGCGGTATGCCCGGGCCGTTGTCGATCACATCCACGCGGCACACCAGGCGATGGCGCTTGTGGCCGATGGTGAACTGTCGCAACGCGCGTGTGCGGAAGGTGATGGTCGGCTGTTCGTCGCCGGTCATCTCCGTCAGGTTCTCGAACGCGGCTTCCATGGCGTTGCGCGCAATGTTGAGAAAAGCCTGGATCAGCTGTTCCTTGTCGCCCTGGAATTCCGGCAGGCTGGGATCGTAATCCCTCCGGAAGTTCAGGCGACCGCGGCTCTCGGCCTCCAGAAGGGTTTTGACGCGCTCCAGAACCTCATGAATATTGGTGGGTGCCAGTTTGGGGGCCTTGTTCGGGCCGAGCATACGGTCCACCAGGGTTCGCAGGCGGTCCGCTTCTGCAATGATCACCTGGGTGTATTCTTTCTGGTCTTCGTTGTGCAGTTCGCGGTCCAGCAACTGGGCCGCCCCGCGGATACCCCCAAGGGGGTTCTTGATTTCATGGGCCATGCCACGGACCAGTATTCGGGTGGTTTCCTGCTGGGAGATAATGTCCTCTTCCCGGCTGATTCGTAGCAAACGGTCTCTTGGCTGGATTTCGATCAACAGTTCCGTTGGCTCAAGGCTTATGGGGGATACCGAATAATCAACCGTCAGACGCAACCCACTTGCCAGTATGAATTCCGCTTCGCGTCGGGTGTACGACTGGCCGTTCTCGGCCGCCGCATACAGTGTTTTCAGGGCGTCCTCAGAGTCGATCAGGATGTCGTTGATCGGGGCGTCCTTACTTCTGGTTACGCTGGTTTCAAACAGGCTTTCGGCCGCCGGATTCAGGTACTGGATTCGTAACCCGTCACGCAGCACCAGTACGGCTGTGGTCAGGCTGTCCAGTATGCTTTTGTATCCGGCCGGTATTGCCATTCGTTTGTCCCTTTTGATGGGCCTTGCAGGTTGCTAAGGCGGTTTTGCAAAAAGCGAACCACATTGGCTGTTGGTGGCGATGAAAGTGCGCATTTCGCGGGCGTGCGGGATCGCAGGCCAGTGAACACGCTGTGGTGTAGTGCAGAAGTATCATTGCGTAAAGCCTGCTCCCGGATATCCGCCCCGGGAATGGTCAGAGTATGGCTTTTTTATGGTGCGATCGCACCAAAATAGTGCGACAAAGAGGGGCGTGGTGGTTCGCTAACCGCTACAGGTCTGCGTTTGTATGGCGCCCCGGCCTGAGACGGTCGGAGCCCCGGAAGGGTGCATCAGTTGTTGACGCTGGGTCGGTGGATGGTGAACGTAATGGTTTCGCCGCTTTTGACGGTAACACCGTTGTTGTCGACGATATTGACGCCTGCATCGTGGGTACCGCGAAACACATTACGCACCATGACGGTCCCGGAAGCGCTCTGGCCCACTGGTTGACCGTCGAGAGTGACTTCGTACTTGTGGCTGCCCCGAAGACCGGGTGAACTGGTCACGCGAAATTCCACATCGCCGCTGCCACTGTGAAAGGCCTGATCGTCGCCCGGTGCAAGGAAACGGACGCTATTGTAGACGGACCCTTCCTGCTGCACTTTTTCACGCAACCGCTCTGGTTCCCTGACCGCTTCGAGTTTGGGCAGGGTGACCGTGGTGACAGGCTTAACCTTGATCTCCTCAGCAGGCGAGCCTTCCGAGGGTTCGTCGGTATAGGTAACGTTCCCCTGAGCATCCACCTGACGATAGACCTCGGCGGAAACCGGAAATGCCGCAAGAGCGACAATGCCTGAGAATAGTGCAAGCCGTACGTTCATAGAGACAACCTGTTTGATTGTTTTACCCGATTATCAGTGCCAGTCCTGAGTATTTCAACGCCATTACCCAGCAGCTTGGTTACATTCCGTTAAGGCTGGTCGAAATGTGCGACGGTACACAAAAAAAGCCCCGCGCAAGGCGGGGCTTCTCTGACTACTTGGGCTGCTTGTGTTTACGAACAGCTTAGCAGGAGTAGTACAACTCAAACTCGACCGGATGTGTGGTCATGTTGAGTTTTTCAACTTCGCCACGCTTAAGGTCGATGTAACCGCCAATCATGTCCTCAGTAAAGACACCACCACGAGTCAGGAACTCGTGATCCGCTTCCAGGCTATCCAGAGCTTCCTGGAAAGTTTCGGCAACGGTCGGGATATTCAGGGCTTCTTCCTTCGGCAGATCGTACAGATCCTTGTCCATGGCATCGCCAGGGTGGATCTTGTTCTGAATGCCGTCCAGGCCTGCCATCATAAGGGCTGCGAAGGCCAAGTAAGGGTTGGCAGAAGCGTCCGGGAAGCGTACTTCGATACGACGGCCTTTCGGGCTGTTGACGTAAGGAATGCGGATTGATGCAGAGCGGTTACGGGCCGAGTAGGCCAGCATGACCGGAGCTTCAAAACCCGGAACCAGGCGCTTGTAGCTGTTGGTGGAGGCATTGGTGAAGGCGTTGATGGCCTTGGAGTGCTTGATGACACCGCCAATGTAATACAGCGCCATTTCGCTGAGGCCGGCATAGCCGTCACCTGCAAACAGGTTTTTGCCATCCTTGTTCAGGGACATATGTACGTGCATGCCGGAACCGTTGTCACCAACCACTGGCTTGGGCATGAAGGTGGCCGTCTTACCGTACGCGTGAGCGACGTTGTGTACGCAGTACTTCAGGATCTGTACTTCGTCAGCCTTGCGGGTCAGGGTGTTGGCGCCAACGCCGATTTCACACTGGCCAGCAGTACCTACTTCGTGGTGGTGGACTTCAATTTCCAGGCCCATGGATTCCATGGCAGCACACATGGCGCCACGCAGGTCATGCAGGCTGTCTACCGGCGGAACCGGGAAGTAGCCGCCTTTAACGCCAGGACGGTGACCAATGTTATTGCGATCGAAATCTTCGCCGGAAACCCAGGCTGCTTCTTCGGAGTACAGTTCGTACATTGAACCCTGCATGTCGACTTTCCACTTGGCGGAGTCGAATACGAAGAACTCGGGCTCTGGGCCGAACAGAGCGCCATCGGCAATGCCGGTTGACTTCAGGTATTCTTCGGCACGCTTGGCAACCGAGCGTGGGTCGCGCTCGTACCCTTGCATAGTGGACGGCTCCACAATGTCACAGGTGATGTTAACGGTCGTTTCTTCGGTGAAAGGATCAAGGACAGACGTTTCGTCGACCGGCATCAAAATCATGTCGGATTCGTTGATCCCCTTCCAGCCAGAGATGGAGGACCCGTCAAACATTTTGCCGTCGGCGAAGAAATCTTCGTTTACCTCGGTTGCGGGCAGGGTCACGTGCTGCTCTTTACCGCGGCTGTCAGTGAATCGCATGTCGACCCATTTGACTTCGTGTTCCTTGATCAGATCAATCGTCTTGGACATTGTGCAAGCTCCGTCAGTTATCCCGCAGTGCGGGCGATTTCTGTGTGCGTTGTTGCCGGATCGTTCAGCGGTGCTGACCCCCGATCTTTCTTTCAGGTTGGGAAGCTTATCAAAAGCTGTTCCGACTTACCTGCAAATTCGGCTACTGAGGATGAAGCAATAGCCTTGCCAGTTTTTTGTGCATGCTCCACAAGAGCGCAACTGGAGGGTTCTCGGGCTGTTTTGGAGCGATCACCTCAATAGTGCGAGTCAGGCTGCCCTCTTGTGGTGCATTAAAACGGTGCGCCCACCGGGAAATTGCATCAAAATGGTGCAAATGTGAAGGCGACCCGATAGGCGTTTTTCTTCATATAAACGCAAGTGAGTTTGCTATATACTGCGCGCCACTTCATTTTCGCCCCGGATATTCAGTGTAAACGCTGAGTTTCGTCAGGGTGCACCCGGGCTGCCCGGCCTGGCAAATGAAATTCATTTTACGGATTTGAGACGGCATGTAAGGGGCTTTGCGCTTACTGAAGACCTCTCAGGTCATTCAGTGCATGCTGCAGGATTATAGTTGTGATTGAGAAACTTCGTAATATCGCCATCATCGCCCACGTCGACCATGGCAAGACCACGCTGGTTGACCAGCTTCTTCGTCAGTCCGGCACGCTGGACCGTAAAGAGCTCGAAAACGAGCGTGTCATGGACTCCAATGACCAGGAAAAAGAGCGTGGCATTACCATTCTGGCCAAGAATACGGCGCTGAAATGGCACGACTACGACATCAATATCGTGGACACTCCGGGTCACGCCGATTTCGGCGGTGAAGTCGAGCGTGTCATGAGCATGGTCGATTGCGTGTTGCTGGTGGTTGACTCCATTGACGGCCCGATGCCGCAAACCCGGTTCGTGACCCAGAAAGCGTTCGACGCGGGCTTGCACCCGATTGTCGTCGTGAACAAGATTGACCGCCCTGGAGCTCGCCCGGATTGGGTGGTGGATCAGGTGTTTGATTTGTTCGACAACCTTGGAGCCAGCGATGAGCAGCTGGACTTTCCGATTGTCTATGCCAGCGCCCTGAACGGCATTGCCGGAATGGATCACGAAAAGCTGGACGACAACATGGACGCGGTTTTCCAGGCCATCGTTGATCACGTGCCTGCCCCCAACGTCGACCGGGACGGCCCGTTCCAGATGCAAATTTCCCAGTTGGACTACAATAGTTTCCTGGGCGTCATTGGCATTGGCCGCATTATGCGCGGGAAGGTTAAAACCAACTCTCCGGTGACGGCTATTGGTGCCAACGGCAAAAAGCGCCAGGGCCGTATTCTCAAGATCATGGGCCACTCGGGGCTGCAGCGGGTTGAAGTCGACGAAGCGCAGGCGGGCGACATTATTTGTGTCAGCGGCATGGATGAGCTGTACATCTCCGACACCTTGTGCGACCAGGCCAACGTTGAAGCTTTGCCCCCGTTGACGGTGGATGAGCCGACGGTTTCCATGACGTTTCAGGTCAACGATTCACCGTTCTGCGGCAAGGAAGGCAAGTTTGTCACCAGCCGCAACATCAAAGAGCGGTTGGAGAAAGAGTTGCTGCACAATGTCGCTCTGCGAGTTGAGGAAGGCGAGTCGGCAGATAAGTTCAAGGTATCCGGTCGCGGCGAGCTGCATCTGTCGGTGCTGATCGAGAATATGCGCCGGGAGAACTTTGAGCTCGCCGTGGGTCGTCCGGAAGTGGTTATCCGTGAGATCGATGGCGTCAAGCAGGAGCCATATGAGAACGTCATCATCGACATCGAAGAGCAGCACCAGGGTGCGCTGATGGATCAGATGGGTCTCCGCAAGGGTGAGATGACCAACATGGTGCCGGATGGAAAGGGCCGTATGCGCCTTGAGTATACGATTCCGGCGCGAGGGCTGATCGGTTTCCGTAACGCCTTCCTGACCATGACATCCGGTTCGGGCATCCTGACCTCAACTTTCAGCCATTACGGTCCTATCAAGAGCGGTGATGTCACCAGTCGTCAAAACGGAGTGCTGGTGTCAATGGCTACGGGTGCGGCGTTGACTTACTCGCTGGAAACACTGCAGAGCCGAGGCAAGCTGTTCCTGGATCCCGGCCAGGAAATCTATGAAGGCCAGTTATGTGGTATTCACAGCCGCGACAACGATCTGGTGATTAACCCCACCAAGGGGAAAAAGCTGGACAACATGCGCGCGTCTGGCAAGGACGAGGTTATCGGCCTGGTGCCACCGATCAAGCATACTCTTGAGCAGGCTCTGGAGTTCATCGATGAAGACGAATTGGTGGAAGTGACGCCCAAGTCGATCCGGCTGCGCAAGAAGCTTCTGACCGAGAATGAGCGTAAGCGCGCTCATAAGAAGTAATCGTCAGTAAGTGATATCAAGGGGCGGTGCCAATGTGGCCCGCCCCTTTTTTGTTCTCTTCAGCTAAACTCCGGTTAAATCCTCTTTCCGGAGCGCCCCATGCTCACCCTGTTCCCAGATATCAAGCCCAACGCCCAACATCGCATCGCAGTTGATCCCCCTCATGAGCTTTTTGTTGAAGAAAGCGGGAATCCGGATGGCATTCCTGTTCTGGTCGTCCATGGTGGGCCAGGTGGTGGATGCGAGGACTATCACCGCCGTTTTTTCGATGCCGAGCGCTACCGGATTATTCTGATGGATCAGCGTGGTGCAGGCCGTTCGAGGCCTCTGGCGGAGTTTGTTGGAAACACTACGCAAAATCTTGTGGACGATATAGAAACGGTGCGGACCTTTCTCGGGGTGGACCGATGGATACTGTTTGGCGGCAGTTGGGGGTCTACGCTGAGCCTGGTGTATGCCCAGTCGCACCCGGACAGGGTGCTTGGCCTGGTGCTAAGGGGGATTTTTCTTTGTCGGCCCAGGGATATTCACTGGTTTTACCAGGAAGGCGCAAGCCGCGTGTTTCCCGATTACTGGCGGGATTTCCTGGCGCCCATTCCGGAGGGTGAGCGTGGCGATCTCGTCGCGGCCTATTACCGTCGCCTGACGAGCAGCAACGAACTGGAACAGATACAGGCTGCCAAGGCGTGGTCCATCTGGGAGGGACGGTGTGCGACCCTGCACCCGAATCCGCGTGTGGTTGAGCACTTTGGGCATCCCCATGTGGCCATTGCCCTGGCCCGAATCGAATGCCATTACTTCATGAATAATGCGTTTCTGGAAGATGATCAGATCGTACGTGACGCGGCGTTGCTCAAGGATATTCCAGGCATCATTGTCCATGGCCGTTACGATATGGTTTGTCCGCTGGACAATGCTCTGGCTTTGAGCCAGGCCTGGCCGGAAGCAGACTTGAGGATCATACGGGATGCAGGGCACTCGGCGTCCGAGCCCACGAGACGGACTCCTATCTCGTATGCCGTCTTCTGCTTGAAAAA
>CAJXOQ010000193.1 GCA_913057975.1 uncultured Marinobacter sp. | reverse complement strand
GTTGCCACCAGGTAGACCTTCACCGCTTCGCCGCTTTTGTCATCGGGAACACCAACGGCAGCGCACTCAACCACTTTTGGATGACCGCTAACCACGTCCTCAATCTCGTTGGGGTACACGTTGAATCCAGACACGATAATCATGTCCTTCTTGCGGTCCACGATGCGGATGTAGCCATCTTCCTGGATAAGGGCAACATCACCTGTCTGCAGGAAACCGTCGTCAGTGAAGGACTTCTGGGTGTCCTCCGGGCGCTGCCAGTATCCACGCATCACCTGCGGCCCCTTCACACACAATTCGCCGGGCTCGCCGAGAGGCGTTTCGTTACCGTCGTCGTCGATGGTTTTGACTTGAGTACCGGGAATCGGCAGGCCAATAGTGCCAAGCTGGATCGCGCTATTTGGATTGAAGGTGACAACCGGCGAGGTTTCAGTCATGCCGTAACCTTCACTGATCTCACACCCCGTAACACGCTGCCACATCTTCGCGGTGTCGCTGGTCAGCGCCATGCCGCCGGACGACGTCAGCTTCAGCGCACTGAAATCAAGGGCCTTGAATTCTTCGTTGTTGCACAGCGCCACGAACAGCGTGTTTAGCCCCAGGAATGCAGTGAAGCGATGGTTTTTGAGCTCTTTCACAAATCCGGGGATATCACGGGGGTTCGGGATAAGAACGTTGTGAGCGCCGGCTTCAAGCATGATGCCGCAGTTCAGGGTAAACGAGTAAATGTGGTACAGAGGCAGCGGGGCGATAACCACTTCAGTGCCCTGCTCCACCGAATCCTCCATCATCGGCCGAGCTTGCAGGAGGTTGGCGACCAGATTGCCGTGGGTCAGCATCGCGCCCTTGGCCACACCGGTAGTACCGCCCGTGTACTGCAGCACGGCAATGTCGTCTTTCTTACACTCCACCGGGGAGAATTTTTCCCTGGCGCCGGCGCTGAGCACCGCCGGAAGTTTGTGAGCCTGGGGCAAATTGAATGCCGGAACCATTTTCTTCAGATGCTTCACGGCTGCGTTCATCAGCGTACGCTTCAGCGGCGAATGCATGTCGGCAATTTCGGTAACAATGACATGCTCGATGCTGGTATGGGGAAGCACTTTCTCTGCGTTGTAGGCCATGTTCGCCAGCACTACAAGCGCCTTGGCGCCAGAATCATTGAACTGGTGTTCCATTTCGCGAGTGGTGTACAGCGGGTTGGTATTCACCACGATCAGGCCCGCGCGCATGGCGCCAAACACTACGACAGGGTACTGGGACACGTTGGGCATTTGCACCGCAATCCGGTCACCCGGTTTGAGGTCAGTCTTGTTCTGCAGCCAGGCGGCAAAATTCCGGCTCTGGGTGTCCAGGTCGCGATAGGTGAGCGTGGCGCCAACGGCACTGAACGCGGGGCGGTCAGCGTACTTATTCACCGCCTGGTCAAATACGTCAACCATGCTACTGTATTTATCCAGGTCTACGTTCAGGGACACGCCAGCGGGGTATTTGTCCTGATAGAACTGCTCAAAATCCATCACCATCTCCTGTTTGGCATTTGTGCTTATAATGTTTACCGATGTCGTTTTGGTCAAAAAATCAACCAGACAAAAGTATCAGCCTCGAAAAGTCGGGAGAGAATAGCAGTTTTGTGAACGATGAGGTAGTTTTCAAAGCAGAACTGTAGCGGTTGTAGCCACCAACCTAAACACACCCAACACTGGAGCCCATCATGAGCGACACTTTGGACACGCTTGAGAACATCACCTACGACGAACTCCAGGAAGGCGACTCTGCAACCTATGTGAAAACACTGACTGAGGACGAACTGGTATTGTTCGCTGCTGTATCCGGAGATGTGAACCCGGTCCATCTGGATTCGGAGTTCGCCGCCGACTCCATGTTCCAGGAACGGATTGCCCATGGCATGTGGAGCGGCTCGCTGATTTCCGCTGCGCTGGCCACCGTAATGCCTGGCCCCGGCACCATATACCTGGAGCAGAGCCTGGCCTTCAAGCGCCCGGTAAAGCTGGACGATACCCTGACGGTGACATTGACGGTACTGGCCAAGGAACGCAAAAACCGCGTAACCCTGTCCTGTGATGTCCGCAACCAGAACGATGAGCGGGTTGTGACGGGCGAGGCGAAGGTGATCGCTCCTACCCAGAAGATGTCCCTGAGTAAGCCACAGTTGCCCAAGATCACCATAGCGCACTAGTGTATTGCGGGCTTCGCCCGGATTAACCCGGCAGGAAATCGATGGGGAACCGCACCGTCCTGGGTTCCACATCGTCCTTGCCAAAATTGAACAGGCGCACGCGCATGGCAATTCGTTGCTCCAGGCTTTGATTGCCCAGCTCGGAGCTTACCACCTCGCAACTCGATACTGATCCATCCGGTTCGATCACCAACTCCAGCATGACCTTTCCTTCCAACGTCGGATCCTGGCGCAGCTCGCGCCGGTAGAGGGAGTAGAGTGACGTTTTCTGGGCATCGAACACTTGGCGGATGTTGCTCATCCCCCGCTGGCCCGGTCCGCCGGTGGGCTCCGCCCCAGGTTCTGGCACTGCTTCCTGCGCCACCTCCACGTTTCGAACCTGATGGCCAGCCACCGCCACCTCAGTTTCAGGCGCGGCTTCCCGAGTGACGCCGCCGCTGCCAGCAAGCGCCCTGCCGGGGTCAGTTTCGGCACCGAACAGATCTCCATCGCCGCTTGCGGTCTCGGCATCAACGTTGACCGCCAGGGTGTCCACGGCGTCCGGCTCTGGCGCCCGCATACTGGCAAGTTGGTCCTGCATTGCCATCAGACCCGACCTGGAGGCGGTTTCACGCGCCTGCTCGACCGTTTGGGAAGGAGCGGGTGTCGGGCGCACAGGCTCGGGTGGCGGCACCTCTTCAGCCAATTCCGGCTCCACCGCTTTGGGTTCTGTACTTTCAGGTTCAGGCTCGGGCTCAGGTTCCGGGGCCGGCTCGGGTTCAGGTTCAACTTCAGGCACTGGAACCGGCTTAGGCGGCTCGCGTTGCTCTACCAGTCGCGCCAACTGGGGCGGAATTTTCTCCGCCTCGCTGCGATCGGGTTCCGGGAGCTGAAACACCGGAATAAGCAGCGCAGGAGGCAGAAAGACCGCCACCATCACCAACAATGCCAGCACAAAACGGCGGTTTTCTCCCTTTTCCGCGCCCCATGGCAATCCGGATGAAAGGTGTTTGGTCGCGAGATTGTTGGGAGAGACCTTTTTGAGAGAAAGGTTCTGACGCTCAGCCATTGCCGACCTCCTTCGCCGACTCAACGGCCAGCCGGACCTGCCGGAAGTCTTCATCGATGCAGGTTTGCATGATCTTTCTCAATAACCGGTAGTCGGTGGCCCGCCCTGCCATTATGGTCACCTCATGGCCCTGCTCCGGCACCTGGCCCCTCCGGTTACGCACCCAGGCAAGCTCATCAGCCAGCCCACCGATGGTGCTGTCCCCGGTTTCAATGCCATCCAACCGTGCAACTTCCCGGCCCTGCACGAGAATGGACCGGCCGATTACCTGGACCATCAGGGTTTCAACCGCCTCCTTGTCCGCGGTCGATTGCGGCAGTGGGACATCGGCCGTGTTCTGCATAACCTTTACATCGGACGAGTTCACCATCAGGAAGAACACCAGGATCGTGAAGATGTCCATCAGGGACACCAGGTTCAGGCCTCCCGGGCGGTGCATGCGGCTGTAGTGGCGCTGGATACGACGGGCACGGCGGGAGGTTTTCATGCACCCTCCCCTTCACCCGATAGTGTCCGGTCTTCAGGTGCGTCTGCCAGTGCCACATCCGGGAAAAGCTCTCCCTTCACCACACTGGCTGCAACAACTGCCGGATAGGAGCGGAGCGTGTCCATCGCAGTCACCAGAGTCTGGTAGTCGATGTCCGGGCTGACTTCCAGAACGACGTCAGTCTTCTCCGGCACCCGCTTCTTGATCTGCTTGAGAGTTTCCCTCAGGCCGTCGAAGTTCTGTTCCCCCTCAATCAAAGGCAGGGTCCGGATCACGCCTCTCTCACTGTCCAACACTTCCAGGCCCTGGGGTATCAACGCCACCACCAGCCGCAATTCGTCAGCCTGTGGTGCCTCACCCGACTCTATCCCGGGAAAGTCGAGCTCAATCATACGAATCTGGCTAAAGACCATGCCCAGCAGCAATACCGGGACTAACACGATCATCAGGTTCAGGAATGGCGTGATATCCAGTTCCGGATTGCTGACAAGCCTGCGATGCTTTCGTCTCATGCGGCAAACCCTGGCTCAGGCGGATTGGGGGGCGGGCTGCTCAGAGATAATGTTCAGCAGCTTCACCCCGGCCATCTCGAAACTGTCGACGATTTCATTGGTACGGGTCTGAAGCAGTGCATGAAACATCAACAGGGGAATGGCCGACATAAGCCCGAACGCCGTGGTATTCATGGCAACGGAGATACTTTCCGATAACAGCGACGCCTTCTGGGACGGATCTGCAGCGGCCACCGCCGTAAACGCGGCGATAAGGCCGATGATCGTGCCCAACAAGCCCAGGAGTGTCGCGATGTTGGCCAGGGTTGCCAGGTATTGGGTACGTTTCTCAAGACGGGGCAAGACTTCCATCAACCCCTCTTCCATGGCGTACTCAACATCTTCGCGGGAGTGATTGTTCAGCAGCCGACCAATGCCGGCGCTCATGATCGACGCGATGGCACTGTCAGAGCCTGTCGCGGCTTTCATCGCACGCTGGTAATCCCGTTTTCTGAGCAGCGGCAGTATGCCCTTCTCAAAGGCGATCCGGTTCCGGCGGCGCACCGCAGCGAGGTAGATGAAGCGCTCAATGGTAATCGCCAGGCCGACGGCCAGCACAATGGCGATTGGATACATGAAGGGGCCACCTTCCTGAAAAAAACGAACAACAGTTTCCAACATATTCAGACTCCCGGTTCTCTACTGCAGGGAAAGAGTGGAATCCAACAATGGATTCAGGGTTTCACGAAACGTCCGGTGACGCTCAAGGGTCAGCGGGTCCTTGGGTTCGAGCAGTTCCTCGCTTCCGGCATCCAGTTCAGCCCGTGAACGCCGTGGTAAGGTCGGCGGCTGCCAGGGCAGGATATAAAGCACACCGGGATCATCGTCTCCGGTATGGTGGTTGATTCCCTCCACGCCCAGTGCGACGGTGTTATCCGCGGCCTGAGGGACAACCGCTTCCGAGGCATTGGACGCCTCATTGGCAAAGGCCATCACTGGACCAAGCATCAAAATCATGCTGGCAGCCGTCAATCGTCGATAAAGGCGCATTCAGTCCAACCTCCTTTCAAGGTCCGCAATCCACCCGGCCACCTGCTTGTCCTCGGTGCCCGCCAATGAGCGGTAACGGCGGTAATGCGCCAGTGCGCCGTCCAGGTCCAGCAGATACAGCTCTGAGATAACGGCAAGGTTGTAATGCAGTTCAGCGGTAGCCGGGGAATGGCTGAGCCCCGTCTCCAGCACCGTCACCGCCTCCTCAAATCGTCCTTGCTCTCGCAGCAACAACCCCAGGTTGTTGGCCGTGAGTGCGTTGCCCGGATTCATATCAAAAGCCTCACGGTACCGTTCGAGGGCCTCTTTCCTGCGTCCCTGCTGGTGTGCCTCCCAGGCCTGACGTGCCAGTTCACTGGCCTCGGCTGTGTTGACGACCACCGGTTCCTGCTTGGGCTGGCTGGCGCACCCCGCCAGCAACGCGAGACACCCTGTGAGCAGAACCGCACGTGCTGTTTCAGGCATCATCGTTGACCTCCTCATTCCACGTCATCCAGCGCACCTCCCGGTCGTACCTGCCGGGAAACAAATCAGCCAGCACTTGCAGGCTGCGCTCCACCCACTCATCAAACCGGCCTTCCGCCAGGCGTTGATGATTCTCTGCGTGCAGGTCAATGGCCTTTTCCTCGAACGGGTAGGCCTCCTCTTCAAGCAACATCCGGTACTGGGCTGCCTCAAGGTCGCTCAGATTCGCCGGCGCCTCCGACGTCATCAGATCCTGCGCCATCACCCGGTACAGCTCTGCCCGACGGAACAGAATTTCCGAACGCACGCCCTCACCGCCCAGCTTCTCAGCTTGCGAAAGACGTTCCCGCGCAGCCGAGAGGGCCGCTTGTTTACGCGCCAGGGATTCGGCCAATGGAATCTGCAACGGAACATCGGCAAACCGCTCAGACCCCTCCGCACCAAGCACGATGGCAGCCCTCCCGGCCCAGGCCAGCGTGTCTTCCGAATGCCACTGGCTGGCGAGCTCTCGTTCTACCAACTCAATTCGATATCGACGCGACTCCACATCGTCGAGCACAAGACGCTGACGCAGGGTCTGGTTACGGATATGACTGTCGGGATCAGCGGCAGCGGAATCGCGATCGAGCCACGCGACATAAATGCGATTGCGACGCCCGTGGACCTCTGCCTTGTGGTATAGCTCCGCCGCCCGCAGTTGCTGGTCCCAGGACGGCGACTCTCCCTCGTCGGCACGCATGATTTCATCCGCCGCGCGCACCCGTTGGCCCGATGACTGATAGGCAAACACCAGCTTTTCGCCCACGGTTGGGGTCAGGTCATGCTGCGGGTAATCCGTGCGAAACCGGGTCAGTTCATTAACGGCAGCCTGCCAACGCTCTGCCTTCAGAAGTGTATTCGCAGCATCGTAACGGCCCTTGATCGCAATATCCGACCCCGGAAACGCAGACTCCACACGCTGGAAATGGGCCACGGCGGTGTCAATGCGACCCTCGCTCGCCGCTGTCTCCCCCTGGTAGTAGATGCTGCTGGCTAATTGCCGTTTCAGACTGTCGGTATCTTTGGCCCGCGCTTTCTGTAACAGCCCCTCTGAAATCAGTGCCAATGATTGACGCCAGGCATTTTCAGCAAGCCCATAAGACGCCATCGCCACGTTCGCCTCACCGGCTGCCACCCAGGCGCTGTAGCGCTCGGCTGGACTGACCGACGGATGGGCTATGGCGAATTCGGAAAACCGGAGGGCGTCAGCATAACGACTGTCTCTTATACACATCTCCGAGCCCACGAGACGGACTCCTATCTCG
>CAJXOQ010000192.1 GCA_913057975.1 uncultured Marinobacter sp. | reverse complement strand
GAGATAGGAGTCCGTCTCGTGGGCTCGGAGATGTGTATAAGAGACAGGTCTGATGCAGCCCTTCGCGCCATAATGTCGCGCTCCGCTGGGCAAGGCCCGGTGGCTTATTACCTCTTAAACGTGACAAACGGAACAGTGGCAATGTCTCAAGATCTGAAAGAAGCAGCCCTTGAATACCACGCCAAGCCGCGGCCTGGTAAGCTGAGTGTTGAAATCACCAAGCCCACCAAGACCTCCCGCGACCTTTCCCTGGCGTATAGCCCCGGGGTTGCCGAGCCGGTCCGCGAGATCGCGAAGGACCCCGAGAACGCATACAAATATACCGCCAAGGGTAATCTGGTAGCCGTGATTTCAGACGGCACTGCAATCCTTGGTCTGGGTAACCTGGGTCCGCTGGCGAGCAAGCCGGTTATGGAAGGCAAAGGCGTACTGTTCAAACGCTTTGCTGGGATTGATGTGTTCGATATCGAGGTCAATTCCGAAAGCCCCCAGGCATTTATTGAAACGGTTGAACGTATTGCCGACACCTTCGGCGGTATCAACCTTGAAGACATCAAGGCTCCCGAGTGCTTCGAAATTGAGCGCGCGCTGATCGAAAAGTGCAGTGTACCCATCTTCCATGATGATCAGCACGGCACGGCCATCGTAACCGCTGCAGGCATGATTAACGCCCTGGAGTTGCAGGGCAAGAAAATCGATGAGGCCAAAGTGGTCTGCCTCGGAGCTGGCGCAGCGGCTATCGCTTGCATGAAGCTGCTGATCAGCTGTGGCGTTCGGTCCGAAAACATCTACATGCTGGACCGCAAGGGCGTGATTCATTCCGGTCGCGAGGACCTGAACCAGTACAAGGCGATGTTTGCCAACGACACGGACAAGCGCACGCTTGATGATGCGATGGACGGCGCGGATGTATTTCTCGGGCTTTCCGGCCCGGATCTGCTGAGCGCGGACCAGCTTAAGCTGATGGCTCCGAATCCGATTGTGTTTGCCTGCTCCAATCCGGACCCTGAGATCAGCCCTGAAGTGGCGCTGGCTACCCGTGATGACCTGATCATGGCTACGGGCCGCTCAGACTACCCGAATCAGGTGAATAACGTGCTTGGCTTCCCGTTCATCTTCCGTGGTGCTCTGGACGTTAGGGCGACCGCAATCAACGAAGAAATGAAAGTGGCGGCTGTTCACGCGATTCGCGAGCTGGCGAAAGAGCCGGTTCCGCAGGAAATCTGTGAAGCCTATGACGTTGCAAGTTTCGAGTTTGGCCGGGAGTACATCATTCCCAAGCCGATGGACGTGCGCCTGCTGGAAGTAGTTCCGGCGGCAGTCGCGCGCGCGGCGGTTGACTCAGGCGTTGCTCGTAACGGCTACCCGGCCCATTACCCGCTGAAATCAATGGACGATATCATCTGATATAGCCCAATCGAATTTCGGGAAATAAAAAAACCGGCGATTGTTAAGTCGCCGGTTTTTTTGTGGCCGCGAGACTTTTTCGCCCCGCTTGCCTGGCGTCAGAATATCTGTCTCGACAGGTCATCGCTACTGCCATTGTTGCCGCCGGCCGATGACTCATCCTGAGGGTCTAACGGCGGCGGGGCATCCTCTTCACGGAATATTTCGAACATGGCACCTTCTTGCCCTGGCCTTGCTCGCCGGCCTGTTTCCGGGTCGATGCGAATGTTAACGATGCCATTGGGTCTCGCCATCAATGACGGTGGCTCCCCATTTAGCGCCACTTTCATGTAGTCAAGCCAGACGGGCAGGGCAGTGCTGGCGCCGAACTCTCGGCGGCCAAGAGGTTGTGGTTGATCAAAGCCAACCCATACTGTGGTGGCTACGTCATGGTTGAAGCCGCCGAACCAGGTGTCCCTCTGTTCATTGGTGGTGCCGGTTTTGCCGCTGATATCATCCCGTCCCAGGGCCTGAGCGCGTCGGCCGGTGCCTCGTCTGATTACATCCCGCATCATGGAATGCAGGATGTATACCGAGCGTTCATCGGCCAGACGCCTGGCAATGCGAACTTCTTTCTCGTCGTCGGAGTTGTTCTCCTGTTTCTCTGTGCAGTTTTCATCGCAGAGTGTGACGTCTGGCGCTTCGAAGATTGTTTCGTTGTTGATATCCGAGATCTGGCTAATGAGGTAGGGCTCGACGTCGTAGCCGCCGTTGGCGATCACCGCGAACCCTCGGGCCAGGTCCATCGGTGTCAGAAGTCCGCTGCCCAGCGAGAGTGACAGATCTTTTTGCATGTCCTCCGTGGGGATCTGAAGCTGCTCAAGGTAGTCTATGGTGTTCTGGATGCCCAGGTCCCGAAGCAAGCGTACTGACACCAGGTTGCGGGACCGATACAGGGCTTCTCGCAGGCGAGTAGGGCCGTAAAACTGTCCTGATGAATTCTGTGGGCGCCATGTGGTCTCCAATTCGGAGTCGTCAAACACAATAGGTGCGTCGTTGTAGATGGTTGCGGGTGTCATGCCGCTTTCAAGTGCGCTCAGATACAGGAATGGCTTGAAGGTTGAGCCCGGCTGCCTCCTCGCCTGGGTGGCGCGATTGTATTTGTTCTGGCTGAAACTGTATCCGCCAGCGAGTGCTTCAATGGCGCCGGTTTGTGCGTCAAGGGAGATCAGTGCGCCCTGTACTGCAGGTACCTGCGAGAGGGCAACGCGCCGGACTTCGGCGATATCCAGGGCTTTCTGTTCATCGTTTTGCTTCTGGGTGTCGGATTCACCTGGCTGCTCAGGGGTCATCACTACCATGGGCTTTACGTAAACGATGTCACCCGCAGCGACTACGTCGGACGGCTTTTCTGGTTCGGGCCCTGTCAGGTTTTCGGTTTTGTATCGTTTGGCCCAAGTCATTGTGGAGAATGCCATTACGGACTCGCCAAGCTGACGGGCGTAAAGATCAACTTCACTGGCTTTGTCTCTTACCCGGGTTACAACTGCCGGCACGAGTTCGGCCACGCGGGGATAATTTGCCATCAGATTGGCGAGGTTGTCCGGTTCCAGTTGCTCTTCATCCACTTGTCCAATGGGGCCGCGGAAACCGTGGCGCCGGTCGTATGCTTCCAATCCTGCTCTTAGGGCTCTCGTCGCTTCCTGTTGCTTCTCGCTTTCAACGGTCAGTTTGACTTCATAGCCGTCGGTGTAGGCGGCATCGCCGAATCGCCTGACCAGTTCAGCTCGGGCCATTTCCGCAACGTGGTCGGCATCAACCTCAGTGGACGGGGCGTTAAAGCTTGCGGTCAGGGGGGCGTTGGCTGCCAGCTCATAGGCGTCACTGGTGATGTATTGGAGGTCGCGCATGCGTCCCAGTATCCAGTTACGACGAATCTGTGCTCGTTCGGGGTTTGCCAGAGGGTTGTAGGCGGAGGGAGCCTTGGGCAGCCCGGCAAGCATGGCCATTTCTGCCAGAGAAAGCTCGGTCACGGGTTTGTCGTAATACACCTGGGCGGCGGCAGCAATACCATAGGCGCGATTGCCCAGGTAAATCTTGTTGAGGTAGAGCTCCATGATGCGGTTTTTGTCCAGTTCACGCTCGATCTGAAGAGCCAGAAGTATCTCGTTGAACTTGCGAATAAACGTCCGATCGCGTGACAAAAAGTAATTTTTTGCAACCTGCATTGTGATGGTACTGCCCCCGGACTGGATCTCGCCGGTGGAGATCAGTTCGATGGCAGCCCGCATCAGGCCTTTAAAGTCGACCCCAAAGTGTTCGTAAAAACGGGCGTCTTCGGCTGCCATAAAGGCATGTAACTGAATTGTAGGGATCTGTTCTATTGTGACCGGTGCCCTTCTCTTTTCACCGAATTCTGCTATTAATTTGTCGTCTGCGCTGTAGACCCTCAAGGGGGTCTGCAACTTGATGTCCAGGAGTTGCTCCACAGGAGGCAAACCGGGGCGGAGATAAAGATAAAATCCTGACGCCACGATTGTGGCGAAACTGAGTCCAGTGAGAAATAGCCATGCAAACAGGCGAGATGTACGCAACAAATGAGACATTTTTTTCTGACAACTGTTGGATATAGGTCTATCATTTGAGAAATTGCTTTAGGAAGGGCTAGCCGCTTCCCGGGTGCAATGCTTCTCAATTAAAGAAGAACGAGCATTGTAGACGGAAAACTAAAGAAATTCTCTTAAATAAAAAACACATATGAAAGAACTCCGTCGGGAGTTTTCATAACCCGGTGCATGTAACCAGGTATAGGGTGAGCGCGTGTTCGGATTGTTAGGAAAGAAATCCAGTTCGGTGCTGGGCGTGGATATCAGTTCCAGCTCGGTCAAACTACTGGAACTATCGAAGCAGGGCGACCGCTACAAGGTCGAGAGCTACGCAGTGGAGCCACTACCGGCCAATGCTGTGGTAGAGAAAAACATCACGGATGTCGAGGCGGTGGGCGAGGTGCTCAAGCGTGTCGCATCCAAATCACGTACGAGCGTCAAGCAGGTGGCTGTGGCGGTCTCTGGTTCCGCCGTTATTACCAAGCTGATCCAGATGGACAGTGGTCTCAACGAGTTTGAGATGGAAGACCAGATAACGCTTGAGGCCGATCAGTATATCCCCTATCCGCTGGATGAAGTGGCGATCGACTTCGAGGTTCAGGGGCCGTCTGAGACCAACCCGGACCAGGTCGATGTACTTCTTGCGGCGTGCCGGAAAGAAAACGTCGATATTCGGGAAGACGCTCTAGAGATTGGGTCTTTGACCACCAAGATCGTGGACGTCGAGGCCTATGCACTTGAGCGCGCATACGCACTCATTGAGTCTCAGCTTGATTCCCAGGGTGAAGAACTCGTTGTGGCGATCGTCGATATCGGCGCCACCATGACCACACTGAGCGTGTTGGCGGAAGGCAAGACGGTTTACACTCGCGAGCAGATTTTCGGGGGGAAGCAACTCACCGAAGAAATTCAGCGTCGTTATGGTTTATCCCTTGAAGAAGCCGGCCTGGCCAAGAAACAGGGCGGTCTTCCGGACGACTACGATTCCGAAGTTCTGACGCCTTTCCGCGAAGCGGTAGTTCAGCAGGTCGCAAGGGCGCTGCAGTTCTTCTTCGGCGCAAGCCAGTACAATGCGGTTGACTACGTGGTCCTGGCAGGTGGCACGGCATCTATTCAGGGGCTGACAGAGATGGTCGAGGAAAAAACAGGCACACCAACGCTGGTCGCAAATCCTTTCGCGGACATGGCGGTGGGGTCAAGAGTGAATGCGTCTTCGCTGAGCAATGATGCACCTTCGCTCATGATCGCCTGCGGGCTGGCAATGAGGAGCTTTGACTGATGGCAAAGATTAACCTCAGACCCTGGCGCGAAGAACTCCGGGCGGAGAAGCAGAAGCAGTTTGTGGTGATGATTCTGGGCGCGGCTTTTATAGCTGTCGGCCTGACTTTTCTCTGGAAAACCGATATGGACAACCGTATCGCCTACCAGGAATCCAGAAACGCCTATATCGAAACCGCAACCAAGCAGCTGGATAAGCAGATTAAAGAGATCGAGGATTTGAAGCGCAAGCGGGACGAGCTGCTGTCGCGCATGCAGGTCATTCAGGATCTCCAGGGCAAGCGCCCGGTTATTGTGCGGGTTTTTGACGAACTGGTCCGCACCCTGCCAGATGGACTTTTTTACACGAGCCTCAAAAAGACCGGAGACACTGTGGGTGTCGTTGGTATGTCGGAGTCCAATAGCCGAATTTCCGCCCTTATGAGACGTTTTGAAGAGTCCGACTGGTTCACTAACCCTAACCTGTCAAACGTGTCTGCCGCCGATAACCGTCGTGCTGGTTACAGCCAGTTCAACCTGTCGGTGCAGCAACAAACACCAGAGCCCGAAGGGGAGGACAAGTAATGAGCCTCGCGGACTCACTCAAGAACCTCAATGAATTTGATATCAATGATCTGGACGTCAACAATGCCGGTATTTGGCCCGCCCCGATCAAGGCAATCGTAGCGCTTATCATTTTTGGCCTGATACTGGGTGGTGGTTACTGGTTCTTTGTCAAAGATCAGTATGCCCAGCTTGACCGTGTCGAAAAGACCGAGCAGGAGCTTCGGAAGCGCTACGAAGACAAGGCTTATCAGGTGGCTAACCTCGAAGTATTCAAGGCGCAAATGGAGGAAATGGAAGAGACCTTCGGCGCGCTTGTGCGTCAACTCCCGAGTGAAACCGAAGTGCCTGGCCTGCTGGAGGATATTACCAATACGGCGTTGGGTAGCGGCCTTTCGCTCCAGGAAGTCAAGTTGCAGGGGGAGCAGCGGCGTGATTTCTACGCGGAGCTTCCGATCAACATCCGGGTATCGGGTTCGTATCACGAATTGGCGACGTTTGTCAGCAGTGTGGCGAGCCTGCCGCGGATTGTGACGTTGCATGACCTAACGATAACACCAACAGGCGGTGATGGAGAGCAGCTAAATATGCAGGTTCTTGCACGTACCTACCGCTACCGGGCTGGAGAATGAGCATGGCGCGACAGCATGCGGCAAAAGCCTGGATGGGTATTTGTCTGGTATCTTTTCTGACGGCGTGTTCTCAGGGAAGTGGCTTTTCCGATCTCGATAAATTTATGGCAGATACCCGGGCCAAACCTCGGGGGCATGTTGAACCCTTACCGGAGTTCAAGGCTTACGAGGCGTTCAGTTATTCGGCAGCGGATCGTAGAGCACCTTTCGAGCCGCCTATTGATGTGCAGCTCACCATGGTTGATCAGGAACCGGAAAGCGATATCGAGCCGGACCTTGATCGGCCGAGAGAGGTTCTTGAGAACTTTGATCTGAAGGGGCTCTCCATGGTCGGCACTTTGAGTGACGCGTCCGGAAATCTGTTTGCTCTTATAAAGGACAACACGGGTGGCATCCACAGGGTGCGCACTGGGAACTACATGGGGCAGAATTATGGCCGGATTATTGGTGTCAATGAAACCCGGATCGAGCTAATTGAAATCGTTCCCAATGGCCGGGGCGGATGGGTCGAGCGTCCACGCTCGCTGTCGCTGGATGAGAATGAGGGCTAAGGAGCGGCATTATGAATATCTGTCTCTTATACACATCTGACGCTGCCGACGAATAGAGAGGTGTA
>CAJXOQ010000191.1 GCA_913057975.1 uncultured Marinobacter sp. | reverse complement strand
CAGATGTGTATAAGAGACAGCTGCAGGGCCGGCCAGATCGTCAGCCGCATAGGCCAGGTCCGCAAGCTCTGAGCGAACTTCGGCAAAACGCTCGGTGGCCTCACGCTGGGCAAGCTCACGGCGGAGTTGATCTTCCAGCTCTGCCAATGGGGGTGCTTCGGTTTTCTGCACGTCCTCAAGCTTGATGAGATGAACACCGAAGCTGGTGGACACCGGATCGGATACTTCCCCTTCTTCAAGTGCAAACAGGGCTTCTTCGAAGGCCGGATCGTAGACACCGCGCTCAGCAAAACCCAGATCGCCCCCCTGCTCTGCGGAAACCGTATCCACAGAGAATTCTTCAGCCAGCGCTGAAAACGACTCACCGCCTGTCAGACGCTCCTGAATCGTCGCCATGGTCTCTTCAGCGTTCTCTCCATCCTCAATCAGGATGTGTGAGGCACGTCGTTCTTCGCGGGCCAGCTCAGAGGACCGCTGTTCATAATAGTCTCGCAGTTGGTCATCACTGACATCGATGGTTTCGGCAAGTGCTGCCAATGACAGAACGATGTAATTGGCATCCACGCTCTCAGGCAGCTTGAAGGCGTCCTGATTCTCATCGTAGTACGCTTCCACATCGGCCTCGGTCACCTCCACCTGATCGCTCACAGCGTCTGCAGAGAGCGTCGTCACACGGAAGTCACGGGTCTGGTTCTGGATGCGCAGCAACTGGGCCACATTTTCATCCGTCACTACGCCGCTTTGAGAGATACCAGCACGGATCTGGTTAACCACATACTGCTTCCGCATGGTTTCGCGGAACTCGGCAACGCCCATTCCCATATTCCTGACCGCAGAGACAAACCGGTCGCGGTTAAAGGTACCGTCCACCTGGAACTGGGGCATCTGAGTGATCAGGGAGTCAATATCGGCATCGGAGAGTTCCAACCCCTGGTCTTCGGCGTTCAGGGTCATCACTTTTTGCTGGATCAGGGCATCGAGAACATCCTGACGTACCTGATCTTCATCCAGCAACGACGGATCCGGATTCTCCATCTCGGACAGGCGGCGTTGACTCTCGATCTGTACAACCCGGAGGAATTCCCTCTCGGTGATGTCTTCCCCATTGACCGTTGCCACTTCAGGCTCGCCGGAAAAACCACCGACAATCGCGTCCATTCCCCAGATCGAAAGTGAAACAATCAGAAGGCCAATGATGATTTTGGCAATGGTGCCCTGGGCATTTTCCCGAATATCTTGAAGCATGTGTCTCCCGGATCCCTGATCAAAGTCTGTGAGGGTCTCTTAACGTAAAAAGGCGCATTCTTTCAGGAATGCGCCTTGAATTCATCTGGAGCAGGCTGGCAGCGGTATCGCCACCGGGCCAACCGCTCCGACAATGACCGGGAACCCCGGACATTGCCAGATGAAAGAGTCCGTTACTTAACGGAGTCTTTCAGGGCCTTACCTGCCTTGAACCCAGGCACTTTGGAGGCCGGGATCTTGATCTCGGCACCCGTCTGCGGGTTACGGCCAGTACGAGCGGCACGCTCTTTAACAGAGAAAGTACCAAAACCAATCAGGGTTACCTGATCGCCTTTTTTAAGGGCACCGGTGATAGAGGTGGTCATGGCATCCAGAGCACGGCCAGCAGCGGCTTTGGAGATATCTGCGGATTCTGCAATTGCATCGATCAGTTCGGACTTGTTCACACTAAACCCCTTCGATTTCAGGTTGAAGATGTTATAGGTTGGTTTGTTGTTTCCTGGACGTTCCCGACTATCGCATAAGCGGTCAGAGAATTCCATTCTTCACTATTTTTATTCCTTTCGGTTACTAACCGGCGTTCGGAATAGGCACTAACTGCGCGGGAGCCCTTGATATTGGCTGCTTCACGGCGAAACAGTTATACCAATGGGCTCTCTCGCATGTCAACAATACAACGAGGGTTTAATGTGTATTTATGCGCTCAGCCGCGTCGCCGTCATCGTCACGGGGAGTACCAGCACCCGGTTTCGAGGACGAATCTTCCGCACGCGGCTCGGGCGGATAGGCCAGTGCAATGTCTAGCACCTCATCAATCCATTTTGCAGGCCGGATATCCAGTGACTCCTTGATATTCTCCGGTATCTCTTTGAGATCTCGAACATTTTCATCCGGGATAATCACCGTCTTGATGCCGCCTCGATGGGCCGCCAGAAGCTTTTCCTTGAGGCCTCCGATGGCCAGCACGCGCCCCCTCAGGGTGATCTCGCCGGTCATCGCCACATCGGCCCGAACCGGAATCTGGGTCAATGAAGAAACCAGTGCCGTGCACATGCCGATACCGGCGCTAGGACCATCTTTTGGCGTCGCACCCTCGGGAACGTGGACGTGCAGATCGTGTTTTTCGTGGAAATCGTCACTGATACCCAATCCCAACGCACGACTTCTGACCACGGTCAGGGCAGCCTGGATTGACTCCTGCATCACATCGCCCAGGGAGCCGGTCTTGACCACCCGCCCCTTGCCTTTGGTCAGTGCACATTCAAGAGTCAGCAGCTCACCACCAACCTGGGTCCAGGCAAGACCCGTCACCTGTCCAACCTGGTTCTTCTCTTCGGCCAGACCATACTTGAACTTCTTGACACCAGAATAGTCTTCCAGCATCTCCGGCGAGAGCGTCACAGAGGCCTTGTCACCGCTTTCAACATGATCACGCACCACTTTACGGCAGATCTTGGCGATCTCACGCTCAAGGCCGCGTACGCCAGCCTCACGAGTGTAATAGCGAATCAGGTCACGAAGCGTTTGCTCCGGCATGTCCAGTTCGTTTTTCCGCAGGCCATTGGCCTTGACCTGTTTGGGCAACAGATACTTCAGCGCAATATTGACCTTCTCGTCCTCGGTGTACCCGGGAATACGGATAATTTCCATGCGGTCCAGCAGCGCCGGCGGAATGTCCATGGAGTTCGACGTGCACACAAACATCACATCGGAGAGATCGTAGTCGACCTCCAGGTAATGGTCGTTGAAGGTGTGATTCTGTTCCGGGTCGAGCACTTCCAACAACGCTGATGCCGGGTCGCCGCGATGGTCCATGCCCATTTTGTCGATCTCGTCGAACAGGAACAGCGGGTTCTTCACCCCCACCTTGGACAGTTTCTGCAGCAACTTGCCCGGCAAAGCCCCGATATAGGTTTTGCGATGGCCACGAATCTCCGCCTCATCACGGACGCCACCCAGCGCCATACGCGTGTACTTGCGATTTGTTGCGCGGGCGATCGATTGGCCAAGAGACGTCTTACCAACACCGGGAGGACCTACCAGACAGAGAACCGGACCCTTCACTTTCTTTACGCGGCTCTGGACAGCCAAATACTCCAGAATCCGCTTCTTGACTTCGTCCAGACCGTAGTGGTCCTCATCCAGAATGTCGCGGGCCTTCTCGATGTCGTGACGAACCCGGCTGCGCTTTTTCCACGGAATGGCAAGCATCCAGTCGATGTAACCACGCACAACCGTTGCCTCCGCAGACATCGGTGACATCATTTTGAGCTTGTTCAATTCCGCTTCGGTTTTCTTTCGAGCTTCTTCGGGCAGGCCGGCTTCTTCCAGCTTCTGTTCAAGCTCTTCAAAATCGTTGTTGCCCTCACCAAGGCTGCCCATCTCCTTCTGGATGGCCTTCATCTGCTCATTGAGATAGTACTCCCGCTGACTGCGCTCCATCTGTTTCTTGACGCGGCCGCGGATGCGTTTTTCGACCTCGATCAGATCAATTTCGCCGTCCAGCTTGCCCAGAAGCAAGTCAACGCGCTGACGAATCTCGAGGGCTTCGAGGAGTTCCTGCTTCTCGGGAATCTTCAGTTCCAGATGAGCCGCCATGGTATCTGCGAGGCGCTCAAGCTCATTGATGCCGGTCAGCGCATTAGAGACTTCCGAGGGCACTTTCCTGGAGAGTTTCACGTACTTCTCGAACTCGTCCATCAGGGTTTTGACCAGTACTTCCTCTTCCTTGGCCGGCAGCGAGTCCTCATCCATCAGCATGGCCGTACCGGCGAGATACTCGTCATCAGCGATGCCGGTAATGGTTGCACGGGCGTTGCCCTCCACCAGGACCTTAACAGTGCCATCCGGCAACCTGAGCATTTGCAATACCGTGGCTACAGTACCCATGGCAAACACATCATCCGGGCCTGGTTCGTCCGTTGACGCATCTCTCTGGGCCACCAGCAGGATTTCCTTGTTGCCCTCCATGGCCGCTTCCAGTGCCTGTATGGACTTCTCTCGGCCCACAAACAGCGGCACCACCATGTGCGGGAACACCACCACATCTCTCAGTGGCAACAGCGGGTATTCTTGCACGGACTCTTCAGGTATCAGGGTCATAGAAAATCCTCTGACGATGTTTGATTCAGCTTACCACCCTTCATTGGGGCGACAGCAAAAATTGCAATCTTTTTACGCTCCCAGGCACCATTTCCCGACCCGGTGCAGGCATAAAAAAAGGGCGTTTCCGCCCTTTTTAAACGCCGACTAACCGGAGAATCAATCTTCCGGCACCGCCTTGGCGTGGTCGCTGCTCGCATAAATTTTGAAGGGCTCGGATTGGCCGCTGATGACGCTCTCATCGATAACCACCTTCGAGACGTCATGCTCAGACGGTATCTGATACATGGTATCCAGCAATGTCGCCTCCATGATGGAACGAAGACCACGGGCGCCGGTTTTGCGCTCCATGGCCTTGCGAGCGACAGCCCGCAGCGCGTCTTCTCGAAAGTCCAGTTCCACGCCTTCCATGTCAAACAGCTTCTGGTACTGTTTGGTCAGAGCGTTCTTGGGCTCAGTCAGTATCTGGACAAGCGCTTCTTCATCCAGTTCCGTCAGAGTTGCCACAACCGGCAGACGACCGACAAACTCAGGGATCAGGCCATACTTGACCAAGTCCTCGGTTTCGACATCCTTTATGATATCGCCCGTGTTCTTGGTGTCGTCCGGACTCTTCACCAGCGCAGAGAAACCGATACTGCTGCGCTCTGAGCGCTCCTGGATCACCTTATCCAGGCCGGCAAAGGCGCCGCCGCAGATAAACAGCATGTTGCCGGTGTCCACCTGCAGGAATTCCTGCTGTGGGTGTTTGCGGCCACCCTGGGGAGGAACCGACGCCACGGTTCCCTCAATCAGCTTGAGCAGGGCCTGCTGAACGCCTTCCCCGGAAACGTCCCGGGTAATGGACGGGTTGTCAGACTTGCGGGAAATTTTGTCAATTTCGTCGATGTACACGATGCCTCGCTGGGCCTTGTCGACATCATAATCGCATTTCTGCAGAAGCTTCTGGATGATGTTCTCGACGTCCTCACCGACGTAGCCGGCTTCGGTCAATGTGGTCGCATCGGCAATGGTGAAGGGAACATTCAGCATTCGAGCCAGCGTTTCCGCAAGCAGGGTTTTACCACTACCCGTCGGGCCGATCAGCAGAATATTACTCTTGCCAAGTTCTACCTCGGCTTTGCCCTCACCATAACGAAGGCGCTTGTAGTGGTTATAAACCGCTACGGATAGCACCACCTTGGCCCGGTCCTGGCCGATCACGTATTCATTCAGCGTGTCGCGGATTTCAGCGGGTGTCGGAAGACGATCACTGGCCTCTTCCTGTGCATTTTCCTGGATTTCCTCCCGGATAATATCGTTGCACAGATCGACGCACTCGTCGCAGATGAACACCGAGGGCCCTGCAATGAGCTTACGGACTTCATGCTGGCTCTTTCCACAAAACGAGCAGTACAGCAACTTGCCGTTATCGTCGCCCCTGCCGTTTCTTTCATCTGCCATTGAAATACCTCTGAGCTTGGTTTGCCGGCGCACTCACCTCAATACGCCAGCAGGGAATGTTGCGATTACCTTCAGTATTATTTATTCGGTACACGCTTATCAAGTATAGAATCAATCAGCCCGTAGTCCTTCGCCTGCTGAGGATCCATGAAATTATCACGGTCCGTATCCTTGGCGATGGTGTCCAGCTTCTGACCGGTGTGATGAGCCAGGATGGAATTCAGGGTGTGGCGGATCTTCAGAATCTCACGTGTGTGGATCTCAATATCCGTTGCCTGACCCTGGTAACCGCCTAACGGCTGATGAATCATCACCCGCGAATTCGGCAGGCAGGCACGCTTGCCCTCTGCACCGCCCGCCAGCAGGAACGCGCCCATGCTGGCAGCTTGACCCACACACAGCGTGGCCACGTCGGGCTTGATGAACTGCATGGTGTCGTAGATAGACATACCCGCAGTAACGGAGCCGCCCGGGCTGTTGATGTACAGATGAATGTCCTTGTCCGGGTTCTCGGACTCCAGGAACAGCAACTGAGCCACAATCAGGTTGGCCATATGGTCTTCAACCGGGCCCACCAGGAAGATTACCCGCTCTTTTAACAGACGGGAAAAGATGTCAAAAGAACGTTCGCCTCGTGCGGTCTGCTCGATAACGATTGGTACCAGGCCGGAATTGGTAACCATTGCGGGACCATCAATTGGTGTCTGCGTCATGATGCGCGTGAACTCCTTCTGGACAATGGAGTGGCGTTTTTTTCGCCACCGCTTATAAATCAGCTACGCCTCGTTTTTCTTATCGCTACTGTATTAGCTATTACTGTGCCAGCACCGGGCCAAGATGAAAACAGCCGGACGTACCGGCTGTTCTACTTCCCAGGCATGCCAGGGCCAATCTGTCATGGCCCGGACATCTTTAACGCTGCTGCTGACCGGCCTGGATAGCCTCTTCGTACTTAAGCTTCTTCTCCTTGACCTTGGCCTGGCCAAGAATCAGATCAACAACCGCATCCTCAAGAACAGACGACTCGATCTGCTGCTTCTGCTCAGGGCTGCTGTTGAAATGCGCCACAACCTCTTCAGGTTGTTCATACGTTGACGCAATTTCCTGGATCTTTTCATCCACTTTAGCAGCATCTGCCTTAAGGTCATTCTGCTTGACCACTTCCTGGAACAGAAGGCCTGTTTTCACACGACGGCGGGCCTGCTCGTCGAAGATTTCCTTGGGCAACTGCTGGAAGTCTACCTGGCCGCCGAACCGCTGTACCTGTCTCTTATACACATCTCCGAGCCCA
>CAJXOQ010000190.1 GCA_913057975.1 uncultured Marinobacter sp. | reverse complement strand
ACGAGATAGGAGTCCGTCTCGTGGGCTCGGAGATGTGTATAAGAGACAGGTCAGCCACTGCTGGGTCTGCTCTGAAAGCGAGTCCCATTTTTTGCCATTCATGGCGGTTATCACATGGTCCCAGCCACCGACCGGCAGCGGATACAGGTGGGTGGAGACTTCGTGCCAGCCTGAGCTGTAACCGGACAGCGAACCGGTCACTGCGCAGTCGATAACGCCCCGCTGCAAAGCACCCGGTACTTCGCTGAAGTTGAGAGTGATGCCTTCAGCCCCCAGAGCCTGGAGAAATTCGGCGGTGGTACGGCCGCTGGCGCGAACTTTCATACCCTTCAGGTCACTCAGTCCGTCAATCTCTGCATTGCAGAACACCATCTGCGAGGGGTAAGGCACAACAGCCAGCAGATGAGCACCGTCGTAGCGTTGTTCAAAGGCATCGGCGAGAACCGGCTTATAGGCTTCCGCAACTTTGCGGGCGGTTTCCACATCGGGGGCGATCATGGGCATGTCCAGACCTTCCAGTTCCGGGGCATCCTCAACTGCGTAATCCGCCACTGTGGAGGTGACTTCTATGACGTTACGGCTCATCAGCCGGTAGACTTCACCGCCGCCCAGCCCCATCTGGTCAAAGGTGGTGACTTCGGTGGTGATCTTGCCATCGGAGGCTTCCGGAACGTGTTCTCCCCAGAATGGGCGTTCGAAATTCTGGTACAGCGACAAGCTGCTCCAACTTCCCACGTAGTTAAAGCTGGCTTTGTCCGGATCCTGCGCCAACGTGGGTGAACTGGCCAATGCCAGGCCCATCAGGGAGGCTGAAACGAGGGCTTTTTTTGTATTCATGGTGTTTTCCTCATGGTCTTCGTCGGGGGTGGTTCCTTTCAGAACAGGGCCAGGCTGTTGTCAGGGATATCCGTGACTAGCATGTGCCCCGGGCTGTGGGTGATCGCGAATTCGATACCGGAATCGATCAGGACCTGCTGCGGTGTAACACCACAGGCCCAGAAAACCGGAATTTCATTCTTACCCACGGAAACGGAGTCGCCGTAATCCGGCCTGCTCAGATCGGAAACGCCGATCAGTGATGGATTGCCCAGGTGCACTGGAGAGCCGTGAACCTGCGGGTAACGGGTAGTGATCTGGATGGCGCGGATGGCGTCTGCGGCCATAAACGGCCGCATCGAGACAACCAGGTTGCCCTCAAAACCGCCCGCTGGAGTTAGTGGTACAGAGGTGTCGTACATCGGCACGTTTCTGTCCTCGTCTATATGGCGAACCTGAAGCCCGGCGCTGATCAGGGCGTGCTCAAAGGTGAAGGAGCAGCCAAGAGCAAAGGTCACCAGGTCACCCCGCCAGTCTTCCTCCACATCCGTACGGGTGTCACTCACCTGACCATGGCGGTAGATGCGATAGGCTGGCACATCGCGGGCAATGTCCAGATCACGGCCCAAAAGGGTGCAGGTACGGGCGCCAGGCTCACTGACTGCCAGTAAAGGGCATGGCTTGGGGTTGGCCTGGCAGAAACGCAGGAATCCCGCTGCATAGGATTCCGGCAGGATGACGAGGTTGACCTGGACATAACCGCTGGCAAGCCCCGAGGTTGGCCCTGTCAGGCTGCCTTCTCTCGCGGCCTGGCGAACAGCCTGGGGTGTTGAGTGTGCGTCCAGTTGAGCGATGCTTGTCATGTTTCTGCCCGATAGATGACTTTCTTACATTTAAGGCAGAAGTGATGATTAACACAAATCGAAATTTGGAATCAGTTTTGATAGAAAAAATGGATCACTCATGTATTTCAACGCTCTGCTGGGGACTGTTCGACCAATCCGGCGCGTTCTTTTGCGGTTATCAGTGCCAGTTCCGCAATGGCATGTACGACACTGCTCGTTGGTGCTGCCCTGTAGGCGGCGATGAAGGTGAGATCCGGAACGGTTGCATCAACCTCGAATTGCCGCAGGGCTCCGGTGTCCAGCTCACGTTGCAGAATTTCCCTGGGGAGGGCGCTGACACCGAGGCCATCCACCGTCATGCGGATGATGGTGGAAAGCGACGAACAGGAGTGAATGCGGGTGGAATGGTTCATGGGGTCCACCAGTGAGCGGATGGCAATGTAGGGCTCACTCTGCCTGGGGTAGGTAACGATCGGCCAGGTGGCGAGCTCCGCCAGAGACATGGCCTGGTCAGGGATGTTGAGCTGGGGGCTTGCCACCCAGGTCAGCGAGTAGCGGCACAGATCCCGGTTGATGATGCCGGGCTGGTTGACGCCGCCCATGAGAAAGGCGACATCGATTTCGTGGTTCTTGAGTTTTTCCGCCAGGTTGAGCGAAGTATCCACGTCCAGTTCAAGGTTGATGGCCGGGTAGGCTTCGCTCACACGTTCCAGCAACTGAGGGAGCCAGGTATGGGCAATGGTTTCCGAGACGGCAAGGCGAATGGTGCCTTGGATAGAGGATGGTTTGGCCACGGCCTGCAGCATCTCACCGTGCAGACTCAGCATTTTCTCGGCATAAACCAGAAATTCCCGGCCCTTGGCGGTCAGGGTGATCTTCTTGCCGGAACGATCAAACAGTTCTATTCCAAGCTGGTCTTCCAGGCCGGCGATACGGGCCGAAACAGAGGGTTGTGAGGCGTAGACCCTGCTGGCGGCAGCCCGGAAGCTGCCAAGTCTGGCTATCCAGACAAACGTTTCCAGGGTTCGAATGTTCATCAGATCCCCGCATCCTTGACGTTTTCCATCACCACAAACGTGCTGGTCTGCAACACATGGGGCAGTGCCGATATCTGCTCCCCCAGCACTTGCCGGTAGTCCGCCATGTTCCGCGTGCGTACTTTTAGCAGGTAGTCGAAGTTGCCGGCAATCATGTGGCATTGCTCTACCGCCGAAATCTGCTTCACCGAATGATTAAAGGCCGCAAGGGCATTGCTGCTGGTGTCGTTCAGGGTGACCTGGGCGAAGGCAATATGACTCTGCCCGAGTTTGGTCTGATTAATCAGGGCCGTGTAACCCGTGATGTAGCCCTGTTCTTCGAGGCGCCGCATACGGACCTGGCAGGGGGTTTTTGACAAACCAACACGTGACGCCAGTTCGGTGACGGTCACCCGTGCGTGTTTTTGCAGTTCGCGAATGATGGAGTGATCGATTCTGTCCAATTCGACCATAATCTGTTTCCCGATATAGATATACGGCTATATAGAGCCAAGAATATAATCAAATTGCCTGCATTTTAAAACTATATGGGCAAAGAGTCTTTGGTGAGTTGTCTATACTGGGGAAGTTCCGTCATACATGCCCCAGTTGATATCCCCGGAGATCTCCGATGACCCATTCCGATTCCCCTCAAAAGCAAACCCTCCTGGAACAGCTGTCCGAGGCGTTGGAGGGTGAGGACTACGACCCGGACGATTCCGGCCATCTGCGTGACATAGTGGCGACGATGCTTGAGGAGTCACAGTCCTGGGACGACGCACTGCACCGTCGTTTGACCGAGGTGTTGGGTAAAGCGGAAGGAAAGCGTTGGGCCGGGATGTTCAGCGGCGGGTTCCCTTCGAGTTACCGATCGAGATTCTCCGTCGCGGAGGCCGCTGGCGATATCCAGCAAATCCAGTCCATTGCCCTGAGTTCTGATGTGCCCATGAGGTTCTACACATCATCGGAGCAGGGAGAGCAGGAGCTGAATTTCAAGCTCTACAGTCAGGGTAAACCGGTAATCCTGTCAGACGTGATTCCGATCCTCGAGAATCTTGGCATGCGGGTGTTGGGGGAGCACCCGTATCGTATCCGGCGGCGTGATGGCGAGCAGTTCGGGGTCAGTGATTTTACCGTGGAACGTCATTCGCGCTGCCGCGGCGCTGATGTCGAAGCGGCCAAACCGCGACTTCAGGAAGGATTCCGGGAAATCTGGAATGGTTTCGCGGAAAACGACGACTTCAACCAGTTGATGATGGCGGCGGGTCTGAACTGGCGTGAAGTCAGCCTGCTGCGTGCCTACTCCCGCTACATCAAACAGTTGCGCTTCGGATTTAGCCAGCCCTTTATTGCCGACACTCTGGCCCGGCACCTGGATATCACGGCGTTGCTGGTCGCCTTTTTCAGCGCTCGTTTCGATCCTGTTGTGGGCAATCGGGAATCAGAATCCGAGCACATCGAGAACCGGATTCTTGAGGCTCTCGAAGCCGTAACAAGCCTTGACGACGACCGTATCCTCCGGCGGTTTTATGTACTGATCAAGGCCACCCTCAGAACCAACTATTTCCAGCGCCAGGACACCGGCGAGTTCAAAGGCTATATCTCGCTTAAACTCGATCCTTCCAGCATCCCGGATATTCCCAAGCCATGCCCGCGTTTCGAGGTATTCGTGTGTTCCCCTCGGGTGGAAGGAGTTCATCTCAGGGGAGGCGCCGTGGCCCGTGGTGGTTTGCGCTGGTCCGACCGTAGCGAAGACTACCGCACAGAGATACTCGGGCTGGTGAAGGCCCAGCAGGTCAAGAATTCGGTCATCGTACCCGTGGGTGCCAAAGGGGGCTTTATCGTCAAGCAGCCTCCGGAAGGCGGCTCACGCGAGGCGCTGAGAGAAGAGGGTATTGCCTGCTACCAGACATTCATCCGCGGTCTGCTGGACCTGACCGACAACCTGAATGAAGGCAGCGTAGTGCCACCGGTTGACGTGGTCCGTCACGACGCCGATGACACCTACCTGGTGGTGGCCGCCGACAAAGGCACGGCGACCTTCTCTGACATTGCGAACCGGCTTTCCGGGGAATACGGCTTCTGGCTTGGAGACGCTTTTGCCTCCGGCGGCAGTGAGGGGTACGACCATAAGAAAATGGGTATTACCGCGAAGGGCGCCTGGGAGTCGGTCAAACGTCATTTTCTAGAGAAAGGAGTCGATACTCAGGCCGACGCATTCACCGTTGTGGGTATTGGCGACATGGGCGGGGACGTGTTTGGCAACGGCATGTTGTTGTCGGATCGCATTCGCCTTGTGGCAGCGTTTAATCACCTGCACATCTTTGTGGATCCGGAGCCGGATGCAACGGCGTCGTTCGCTGAACGCAAGCGCTTGTTTGAAACGCCCGGATCGAGTTGGGAGGACTATAGCGCAGAACTGATCAGCGAGGGTGGGGGTGTGTTCTCACGGGCTGCCAAATGGATTCCCGTGTCGCCGCAGATGCAGGCACGCCTCGGCATCCGTGAAACCCGCCTGCCGCCCAATGAGTTGATCAGTGCGCTGTTGCAGGCCCCCGTGGACATGCTCTGGAATGGTGGTATTGGCACCTACGTGAAAGCGGCTGGCGAGACCCATGACGACGTCGGCGACAAGTCCAACGATGCCGTAAGAATAGACAGCCACCAGCTACAATGCGGGGTTCTTGGTGAGGGCGGAAACCTCGGTTTCACCCAGCTTGCTCGCATCGGTTTTGCCAGAACCGGTGGTGCCGCCAATACCGACTTTATTGATAATGCCGGTGGGGTGGACTGTTCGGACCATGAAGTAAACATCAAGATCCTGCTCAACGAGCAGGTGCGAAGCGGGAAGATGACGCTGAGGCAGCGTAACCAGATGCTGCGGGCAATGACTCCGGAAGTGTCGGAGCTGGTGCTGCGGAATAATTACCGTCAGGCCATGGCTTTGAGCCTGGCCGCCACGGGGGCGGTTGCCACCGCGGACGAGTACGAGCGCCTGATGCGGCGGTTGGAGGCAGAGGGGAAACTTGATCGGTCCCTCGAATTTCTGCCCGACGACGAGGAACTCCGCTCGCGGCGAGAGCGTGCTTCGGGGCTGACTCGCCCTGAGCTTTCGGTGTTGATTTCCTACGCCAAGATTGAACTGAAGCAGGCGTTGCAGGCCGCTCCTATTGTTCACGACGATCGTTTCGCCGAGGCCCTGTATTCCGCTTTTCCGGGCTCGTTGCTCAAGCGTTTTCCAGACGCGATCAATGCCCATCCCCTGCGCGGGGAAATCGCAGCAACGCAGATTGCCAACGATATGGTGAATCGCATGGGCATCAGTTGGGCGGACAAGCTGCGTAATGCCACCGGTGCCGATTGTGGCCGGATTGCCGCCGGCTACCTGATCTCCCTCCAGATCCATGACGTAGAGACCCAGTGGAAAGCGATAGAAGCGCTTGACGGGAAAATCAGTGCCGGCGTGCAGGCGGAGTTGTTCAGCGATGTGATTCGCCTGGTTACCCGCAGTACCAGCTGGTTGCTGCACAATCGCCGGGCTGACCTGGACCCGAAAGCCTGTACTGCCCACTATCAGCAGCCGCTGGCGGAAGTGCTGGCATCGACAGAGAGCCTGAAGGCGGTAATCCCTGCAAGTCGGTGGCAGGAACGCTATGATAAATACTGTGAACACCGTGTTCCGGAAAAACTGGCAGCCTATGCTGCCTCTGCAGAAAGCCGCTATTGGCTGATGGATATCATCGAAATCGGCCGTCAGCTGGATCGGGATCTTGAGTCGGTGGCCTGGGTGTACTTCAGCTTGGGAGAAGGTCTCAAACTGACCTGGCTGGATCGTCAGATGCGCGCCTTCAAGGCCCGGGGGCACTGGCAGGTACTGGCGACGCTTCATTACAGGGACGAACTGGACCACCAGTTGCGGAACCTGACCGCGAGTGTACTGTCCTTCGCTTCCGAAGGGGGCGGATCAATGTCCCCCGAGCAGTTGCTGGAACATTGGCGTGAAGACAAACAGGCTCTGCTGAGCCGCTGGCAAAAGATGCTGGCTGATATGCAGGCGGCGAGTGACGTGGATTGTGCAGTGTTCTCGGTGGCCCACGGCGTGCTTCGGGAGCTGGCCGTAAAGGCAGCTTGACCATCCGTCAGGGTGTTTTCGCCTGAAAATTAACCATTTTGCAGGAAAAATGTAAATTTTAATTAACCAAAAAAGCCTGAACGTCGCGCTTGTATGGTTTTTACAGTCAAATAGTCTTTGTCGTTCCCGGTAGAATGCGGGAAAGACAAACAACTGAGAGGGTTCAACCATGAGACCGCAGCAATCAGAGACTCCCACACTGGTCGATAGCCGACAGGCCATCCGCAATTATTACCTCGCGGACGAACACAAGGTGATTAGTGAGATGATTGCTGTCTCTTATACACATCTGACGCTGCCGACGAATAGAGAGGTGTAGA
>CAJXOQ010000189.1 GCA_913057975.1 uncultured Marinobacter sp. | reverse complement strand
GAGATAGGAGTCCGTCTCGTGGGCTCGGAGATGTGTATAAGAGACAGTCGCCACCGTGAGCCGCAAGGTTGGGGTTGATTTCCGACGCCAGGATATACTGGATGCGGTCAGGCAACGGCGCGTTCTCATCAACGCTGGGCACCTTGGCGTTAGGCGCTTTGATGGTCAACTGCCCGCCCATCTGGTCCTTGGAGTAGTCCACAAAGGCTTCTTCCAGGAACGGCACCGAATTATGATCGAGAAACAGCGTGAACTTGCCCAGATCAACCTGCTCGTCCGTCGGAACGATTTCGTTCGGCGGGCAGTAGGCAAGACAGGTCTCGGCGTTCTTGGTGCCGGGCTGGGTTACAAAAATACGGACACCCATGCCCTCCACATCCTGTTTTTCAATAAGTTGTGCAAGGTAATCCCGAGCGGGATCTGTCACCGTAACCAATGCCATAGTTGCAACCCGTTTGAAAGTGTTCCCTTATTTTAAGTGAGATCGCTGCAACATGAAAGACCAAGTAAAATAGTCAGACTTTAAGTGGTCCATTGATCAACATCATCCAGCCGTGGGACGACAACCGCCATTTTTGCTATGATCGCGCGCCATTGAGACAAAAACGACTTCCGGAAGTAATTGATATGACCGATCGCAACTCTCGCCTGGACCGCCTGGAACAGCTTGGAAACGCCCTGAAAGAACGCATCATCATTCTCGATGGTGGCATGGGCACCATGATCCAGAACCTGAAACTGGACGAGGCAGCGTTCCGTGGCGACCGGTTTGCCGATTATGACCGTGAGGTTCAGGGCAATAATGACCTGCTGAACCTGACCCAGCCCGCCCTGCTCCGCAATATACACGCGGACTATCTTGAGGCCGGCGCTGACATCATAGAAACCAACACCTTCAATTCCACCCAGCTGTCGCAGGCCGACTATGGTCTCGAATCGATTGCGAAGGAATTGAATGTTGAAGCCGCAAAACTGGCGCGCCAGATTGCGGACGAATTCACCGCCCGCAACCCGGAAAAGCCGCGTTTCGTGGCGGGTGCGGTTGGCCCGACATCACGCACTGCCTCCATTTCACCGGATGTTAACAACCCGGGGTATCGCAATGTCGATTTCCAGACCCTGGTGGACAACTATTACGAAGCGGTGGAAGGCCTCGTTCAAGGCGGCAGCGACCTGATCCTGATCGAAACCATCTTCGATACGTTGAACGCCAAAGCCGCGATCTACGCTACCCAACAGTACTTCATCGACAGTGGCATCGAGTTGCCAATCATGATTTCCGGCACCATTACCGATGCATCCGGCCGCACCCTTTCGGGCCAGACTACCGAGGCGTTCTGGAACTCCGTGTCCTCCGCCAGGCCTGTTTCGGTCGGTCTGAACTGCGCCCTCGGTGCTGACGCCCTACGCCCCTATGTGGAAGAGTTGGCTAATAAATCAACGACCTACGTCAGCGCCCACCCCAATGCCGGGCTGCCGAACGAATTCGGCGAGTATGACCAGACGCCGGAAGAAATGGCGGAGATTATTGAAGGCTTTGCCCGTGACGGGTTTCTGAACATCATTGGTGGTTGCTGTGGCTCACGCCCCGACCATATCGAAGCCATTGCGGATGCGGTTTCCAAGTACCCGCCCAGAAAAATACCAGAACAGAAGCCCGCCCTGCGGCTATCCGGTCTTGAACCATTTACAGGTGACGAGAATACCCTGTTCATCAACGTGGGTGAGCGCACCAACGTGACCGGGTCCAAGCGGTTCCTGCGTCTGATCAAGGAAGAGCAGTACGAAGAGGCCCTCAGCGTCGCCCGGGATCAGGTGGAAAACGGTGCCCAGATCATTGATATCAATATGGACGAGGGCATGCTGGATTCGAAGGACGTCATGGTGACGTTCCTCAATCTGGTTGCGTCGGAACCCGATATCTCCCGCGTTCCGATCATGATCGATTCCTCCAAATGGGAGGTAATCGAAGCCGGCCTGCGCTGCATACAGGGCAAGGCAGTGGTGAACTCCATCAGCCTGAAGGAAGGCGAGGAGGAGTTCCTCAAGCGCGCCCGTGACTGCATGCGCTACGGTGCGGCTGTTGTGGTCATGGCCTTCGATGAGGACGGCCAGGCGGATACCTTCGAACGCAAGACGGAGATCTGCAAGCGCTCCTACGATCTCCTCGTTGGTATCGGCTTCACTGCCGGCGATATCATTTTTGACCCCAACATCTTCGCCATTGCCACAGGCATCGAGGAACACAACAACTACGCGGTGGATTTCATCAACGCCAGCCGCTGGATTCGCGACAACCTGCCCCACGCGTCCATTTCCGGCGGCGTGAGCAACGTGTCGTTCTCGTTCCGCGGCAACGATGCCGTGCGCGAAGCGATCCACTCGGTATTCCTGTACCACGCCATCAAGGCCGGCATGAATATGGGCATCGTCAACCCCAGCCAACTCGTGATCTACGACGAAATCGATCCGGAGTTGAAGGAGTTGGTTGAAGACGTGGTGCTCAACCGCCGCGACGACGCCACTGACCGCTTGCTGGAAATTGCCGAGCGCTATCGCAGCAAGGGCGGCAAGACCCAGGAAGAAGATCTGGCCTGGCGCGAGTGGCCGGTTGAGAAGCGAGTGGAGCACGCCCTCGTCAAGGGCATCACCAACTACATCATTGAAGACACGGAAGCCTGTCGGCAGCGTGCCGAACGCCCGATCGAAGTCATTGAAGGCCCTCTGATGGACGGGATGGGCGTGGTTGGCGACCTCTTTGGTGACGGCAAGATGTTCCTGCCCCAAGTAGTCAAGAGCGCCCGCGTCATGAAGCAAGCGGTGGCCCATCTGATTCCGTATATCGAGGCCGAGAAATCCGAAGGCCAGAAAGCCAAGGGCAAAATCCTGATGGCAACGGTTAAAGGCGACGTACACGATATCGGCAAGAACATCGTGGGTGTGGTGTTGCAGTGCAATAACTATGAGGTTCTCGACCTCGGCGTGATGGTGCCCTGCGACAAGATCCTTGACGTCGCAAAGAAGGAAAACGTCGACATCATCGGCCTCAGTGGCCTGATCACGCCGTCGCTGGATGAAATGGTCCACGTTGCCAAGGAAATGCAGCGGCTGGACTTCAACATCCCGCTGATGATTGGCGGCGCCACCACCTCCAAGGCTCACACTGCGGTAAAGATCGAACCCCAGTACAAGAACGACATCGCCCTGTATGTATCAGACGCTTCGCGCTGCGTGAACGTTGCCTCCCAGTTGCTGAGCAAGACCGCCAAACCCGCATTGGTGGACAGTGCACGCACGGAGTACGACGAAATTCGGGAACGCCGTAAAAACCGCGGGGAACGCACCAAGCTGGTCTCATTGAAGGAAGCCCGGGGCCGCGCCCCGGAAATCCGATTCGACGACTACCAGCCGCCGAAGCCAACCTTCACCGGTGTACGGTCCTTCGAAACCTATGATCTGAAAGAACTGGTGGACTACATCGACTGGACGCCCTTCTTTATTTCCTGGGACATGTCCGGCAAGTACCCCGCCATTTTCGATGATCCAAAGCGGGGTGAAGCGGCCAGGACGCTGTTTGAGGACGGGCAAAAAATCCTTCAGCAGATGATCGACGAGAAACGCGTTTCCGCCAAGGCGGCGATCGGCTTCTGGCCCGCCAACCGACGCGGCGACGATATTGTGCTCTATACCGACGAGACGCGGGAAAAGGAACTCACCACCCTGCACCATCTGCGACAGCAGGATGACAAGGCACCAGGCAAGCCGATGATGACGCTGTCGGATTTTGTAGCACCGGAAGGTGACGGCCCCGTGGATTACGTGGGCGGCTTTGCTGTGACCACCGGCATTGGCGCGGAGGAGTTTTCGCTGGAATTCAAGGATGGCAACGACGATTACAACGCCATCATGGTCAAGGCCCTGGCCGACCGCCTTGCGGAAGCCTTTGCCGAGCACCTGCACGAACGGGTACGGAAGGAATTCTGGGGTTATGCCGAAGACGAGGCACTCAGAAATGACGACCTGATCCGTGAACGGTACCGGGGCATTCGACCTGCGCCAGGCTATCCTGCCTGCCCGGATCACACGGAAAAGGCCACCCTGTTCGACCTGCTCGACGCACCGGCAAACGCTGGACTGGAACTGACCGAGCACTTTGCCATGTTCCCGACCGCGGCCGTTTCCGGATGGTATTTCTCCCATCCCGAATCAAAGTATTTTGCAGTGGGTAAGATTGGCGTGGATCAGGTTGAAGACTACGCAACACGAAAGGGAATATCCAAGGCCGAAGCAGAGCGATGGCTGGCGCCCAGCCTAGCGTACGACCCGGCGGAATAACCACCGCCGGGATCCGCCTTCACACACCAGCGGAAACCAAGCATGACGGATAAAAACGAAAACGAGCATTCACCCGACAAGTCTGCTGAGCCTGCCAAATCGGCAAAGACAGCAAAAACAGGACCGGGGGTTTTCAAAGTGATGCAGAGCATCCTTGCCGGCGCGCTCGGCGTTCAGTCCGACAAGCGCCGTGAGGAAGATTTCTCAAGCCACAGTCCCTGGCCGTACATCATCGCCGGAATCCTGTTTACGGTCGGCTTCGTTGTTACCCTCGTGGTGGTCGTCAAGCTGGTGCTTGCCGGCCAGTAGCGATTACTGCCCGGATACCCAGACTACGGCGAAGGCAACGACCAGCATTACCAGCAAAACGGCGGCAACGGCGTCGGCCTGACTGTCTGTTCTCGCGGTCTTCTTCATATTCTTTCCTCGCTATGTCGTTATTGTCTGTTTTGTCGCACACGCCTCTTTAAATCTAGGTGGGAAATTGTAATCAGTCCAGCAATATCTGGTTTTCTATATCACCTTAGTCGATAAACATATTTGGAAATAATCATTTTAAGAATAATGGCACGGTGATATTCTCCCACGCAAGAAAAGGCACTAAAGCCGTATTTCCAGCGTTTCAGCAGGACGTTCCACTATGTATGTTTATGACGAACACGACCGGCAGATGGCTGCCGAGCGCGTTGCACAATTCCGTGACCAGACCGAGAGAGCACTGGCTGGCGAGCTGAGCGAAGACGAGTTTCTTCCACTGCGACTTCAGAACGGATTGTATGTACAGCGTCTTGCCCCGATGTTGCGCATCGCGGTGCCGTACGGAATGCTCCGTTCTGCCCAGCTTCGCCGCCTGGCACGCATAACCCGTGACTATGACAAAGGTTATGCACACTTTACAACCCGCCAGAACGTTCAGCTCAACTGGCCGGAGATCGAAGACGTACCGGATATCCTGGCCGAGTTGGCGGAAGTCGAAATGCACGCCAACCAGACCAGCGGCAACTGCATCCGCAACACCACCACGGATCAGTTTTCCGGTGTGCAGGCGGACGAGATTACCGACCCGCGCCCCTACTGCGAGATCATCCGCCAGTGGTCCACCTTCCACCCGGAATTCGCCTTTTTGCCGCGCAAGTTCAAGGTGGCCGTCAATGCGTCTGAACAGTCCGATCGTGCCGCTATCCAGGTTCATGATATCGGCCTGCAGATGTTGCGCAATGATCGGGGGGAACTCGGTTTCCGTGTCCACGTGGGCGGTGGTCTTGGACGTACGCCGATGGTTGGCCCTGTTATCCGTGACTTCCTGCCAGAACTGGATCTACTCACGTATCTAGAGGCCGTACTGCGCGTCTACAACCGCTACGGTCGCCGCGACAACAAGTTCAAGGCCCGCATCAAGATTCTGGTGAAGGCGCTGACGCCCGAGGGATTCGCGGCGAAGGTGGAAGAGGAATGGTCCCACATCAAGGACTCCCCTACGCGTCTCACCCAGGAAGCGATTGAGCAGTTCAAAGGGTATTTCACCGAGCCGGACTACCAGCAGGTTCCGGATGTGAAGGACGCTTTGGCGACCCAACGATTCGAGAACCGCGGGTTTGATCAGTGGATCAGTCACAACGTGGATACCCACAAGAACCCGGGCTACGCCATTGTAACGCTGACCATGAAGAAAACCGGCACGCCGCCGGGCGATGTCAGTGATCGCCAGCTAGAGCAGATTGCCGACCTGGCAGACCGGTACAGCTTCGGCGAAGTACGGGTGACGCATCAGCAGAACGTGGTTCTGGCGGATGTCCGGAAAGATCAACTGTTCGAGCTCTGGCAAGCGATTACACCAATGGACTTTGCCACCGCGAACCTGAATACGCTGACCGATGTTATCTGCTGCCCGGGTGGCGATTACTGCGCCCTGGCGAATGCCAAGTCTATTCCCGTGGCGGAGTCCATTCAGCGCCAGTTCGATGATATGGACTACCTCTACGACATCGGCAACATTGATCTGAACATTTCCGGCTGCATGAACGCCTGCGGTCACCACCACGTGGGCAATATCGGCGTCCTTGGCGTCGACAAGAAGGGGCAGGAGTTCTACCAGATTAGTCTGGGCGGCTCCTCCCATCACGATGCCGCGATAGGCAAGATCCTGGGCCCCTCTTTCGCCCGGGAAGACATGCCGGAAGTGATGCAGAAAATCATTAATGTGTACGTCGATAACCGGACCGAGGAAGAGCCTTTCCTGGATACCTATCGCCGTATCGGCATTGAGCCATTCAAGGAGCGGGTTTATGCCTGATGTGATCACCAGTGACGGAAGTATCCGTCAGGACGATTGGGTTGTTGTGCCAAGGCCAGCAGACGGGGAGTCTCTGGATGTTCCCGAGCAACCTGCCCTGATTCCGGCCGATCTGTGGTTGGCGGGAAAAGAACACTTTGAAGGTCGTGATGATATTGGTGTGTGGCTTGACAGCCATGACGAGCCGGAGATTCTGGCTGGCGTGGTGAATGAGCTGCCAGTTATCGCAGTGAACTTTCCCAAGTTCAGCGATGGCCGCGGTTACAGTATCGCGCGGCTGCTTCGTGAGCGCCTGAGTTACCGGAACGAACTTCGTGCGGTCGGTGATGTGCTTCTTGATCAGTTGCAGTTTATGAAGCGGTGCGGTTTTGATACTTATGTGCTGCGTGCAGATAAGGATATCAACAAGGCAGCTCGTTGCCTGAACTTCTTTACCCAGGGGTATCAGGCTGCGACCGATACGGACGAGCCGTTGTTTCGTCGTCGGGCTTCCTGACTCTAGCCAGGTACCGACTTCAGGAGTACGAAGAGAAGAAGCTTATTGCCCAAAACACGCTCCTTGCGGCACATCCATGTGACGCTTGGGCTCCGCCATCCATGGCTCCGCACAGTTTT
>CAJXOQ010000188.1 GCA_913057975.1 uncultured Marinobacter sp. | reverse complement strand
CACCTCTCTATTCGTCGGCAGCGTCAGATGTGTATAAGAGACAGACACACTCCTCATGATGAATTCATCGTTGCTGGCAAACGGCAAGTGATGCACGGCCATCGACTTCAGTTCGGACAACACCGGACACCCGCTTGTCGCCATTTTCAGCCCCAGCAATGACCTCAGGGACTCCTCAAGCGTGGTGTCCTTGGAATAACGCCTGCGGTCGTCGGTAACCTCCACAGTCACCTTCTGGTAGGCGTCCTCTGCCTGAAAGGCATTCACAACCGGAAGCATTTCAACGGCGGCGGGACATCGTGGCGACTCCGATGCTTTCAGCGGGCAATTGGCGCATTGGCAGTGCTCCAACCTTGTCCAGCTCGGCAGGTTGCCCACCGGCTCAGCTGGCCGGTCCGTTACTTTAAACGTCTCGGAACGCTTGTCTTCAAATTTGAAGTGGTACGTTACATTCATTGATTCGCCTGTTCTTCCAGCTCCATCCAGCGCTCGATGACCTTCTCCAGGTGGGCTTCCTTGTCCCCGAGGTCCGCCAAAGTCGTGGAGACGCTCTCAGCGGGCCCGGAGTAGAATTCCGGATCGGAAATCTGTGCCCGAAGCTTTTCCAGTTCCGCCTCCAGCTCTTCAATCTGGCCCGGAAGTTTTTCCAGTTCAAGCTTCAGTTTGTAGCTGAGTTTTACGGGTTTTGTTTTTTTGGTGTCTGCCACTGCGGGCGTTTCCGGCTTCTTTTCCGGCACTGGGCTCTGGTTCTTTGGCGGCTTAGTGGCCTTTCGGCTTACCCCCTCAGAAGGGAACCGGCCACCCTGCCTCCGCCAATCGGTATACCCACCGACAAACTCCGCGACTCTGCCAGAGCCGTCCAGGAACACCGTATCAGTAGCGACGTTATCGAGGAACTCGCGGTCGTGGCTGATAACGATCACAGTACCGGCAAATTCCACCAGCCGGGATTCAAGTAACTCCAGGGTCTCCACGTCCAGATCATTGGTCGGCTCATCCAGCACCAGGATATTGGCCGGCTTGCTGAAGAGCTTGGCAAGAAGCAGGCGCGCACGCTCGCCACCAGAAAATACACGGACAGGAGAACGCGCCCGTTCGGGGCTGAACAGGAATTCCTGCAGATAACCCAGTACGTGCTTGCTCTGGCCATTGATTTCGATGAACTCCCGGCCCTCTGAAAGGTTATCCAGTGCGTTGCGTTCCAAGTCGAGCTCACCGCGAAGTTGGTCGAAGTAAGCAATCTGCAAATTGGTGCCGAGGCGGATCCTGCCATCCGTGGGCTTCAGGTCTCCCAGCATCAGACGGACCAAGGTAGTCTTCCCGGTGCCGTTCTCACCAACGAGACCAATCTTGTCGCCTCGGAGCACGGTCATGTTCATGTCGCGAATAACCGCAGTACCGTCAGGATAGGCAAAGCCGGCATCACTGGCTTCCACCACCAGTTTTCCGGAACGGGCAGCGTCTTCCACCGAAAAGCTCGCAGTTCCACCGCGTTCGCGACGTTGCTGGCGTTCTTCACGCATGGCCTTTAGCGCCCTCACCCGGCCCATATTGCGGGTCCTACGAGCCTTGATCCCCTGGCGAATCCACGCCTCTTCCTGCTTTAGCCGCTTGTCGAACAACGCATTCTGGCGATCTTCCTCCTCCAGAGCCTTTTCCTTGAGGTCCAGGTAACGGTCGTACGTAGCCGCGAAACTCACCAGATGCCCGCGGTCCAGTTCCACAATCCGCGTGGCCATACGGCGTATGAACGCACGGTCGTGACTGACAAACAGAATCGCGCCACGGAACTGACCAAGGGCCTCTTCCAGCCAGGCAATAGCGGGCACATCCAGGTGGTTGGTAGGCTCATCAAGTAACAGGATATCCGGCTCGGTTACCAGGGCGCGTGCCAACAGAACACGTCGCTGCCAGCCGCCGGATAGCGTGTTCAGGCACTGCTCCGGGTCGATGCCGTATTGCTCGAGGATAGCGCCGACTTTCTGATCCAGGCGCCAGCCATCCAGAGCCTCAAGTCGCTCCTGCACTTTCATCAGCCGGTCCAGACTGGCTTCATCCGCAGTCTGGGACAGTCGATGAAACTCCGCGAGCAATTCCCCGGTCTCCGGGAAAGCACCGGAAACCGCTTCATAAGCGGTTCGAGTATCATTGACGGGTAGATTCTGGGGCAGCACTGACAACACCGCACCGTCGTCCAGCCGGACAACACCGCCGTCCGCCGTTACCTCACCGCTGACGATTTTCAGTAATGTGGATTTTCCCTCGCCATTCCTGCCAAGAAGACACACACGTTCACCCGCCTCAATGGTCATAGAGGCCTGGTCGAGCAATGGCTGCATGCCAAAAGCAAGGGATACGGCATCCAGCGTTAACAATGGCACGTTACTGATTCTCCGTTGTGGCAGTCGTTTTCAGGGTAATCGGATCGCCGACGCAGATGGTCCCGTCCGATTCATGGATGGCGTTCATTCCGAAAATAACGCCGTCGGAGGTCCGCCTATAGGTTCCTAGCGTTCTTAATGGCTGCAAATCTCCTGACTTTACGCCTCGGTCCGGATCCACGGTGGTCACAACGCAGCGGGAACAGGGCTTTACCAACGTGAATCCCGTGTCTCCGATGCGCGCAGATGTCCAGTCATCCTCATCCCAGGCCTTCGCGCCCTCAACAACAATGTTCGGTCGGAACCGCCGCATCTCGATGACCGAATCGAGGCGTGAATTCAACTCTTCAAGGGACGCAAGATTGACGATCAGGAATGGAAAACCATCGGCAAAGCTGACCCGACGATACTCGGTAACCCGGCCTGTATCAACGCGGCGAAAGGTTTCCTCGGGCATAAAAACAAAGCGAAATGCCTGGCCACAGTAGCGGGACAGCGCAGCAGATGCCTTGTCCTCTCCGTAAACCGCTTTCGCCCAGTCCCGCCAGACCCTGACACGACACTCCTCAGTGTCCGGCAACAACGGAAACTCACCCTCCCCCGGTATATCAACAAAGACCTGCCCTGAGTCCAACCGGGTTTTTATCATGGCGAGTTCCGGATTGCTTCGCTGGGTAACGAACTCGCGCTCGGAATCAACGATCATCCAGCGACGGTCATCGGCCGGACCGAACTCGTCCAGAAGAAATGAAGAAACCTGGATTCCGGCCAGGGATTTGACCGGATAGACGTACAAAGAATGTACCTGCATGGGCGCTCCCGAAACACTGACAAAAAGGCATCCAATATGGCCTGGCAGTATAACCGAGAACAGGGTGTGAAGACTGTGGCTTGCTGGCTAAAAATGAAAAACCCGGTCTCTCCTTTCGAAAAGACCGGGTTTTTGGAATCTGGAGCGGGAAACGAGATTCGAACTCGCGACCCCAACCTTGGCAAGGTTGTGCTCTACCAACTGAGCTATTCCCGCTTGATCAACGGACGCGTATTCTACGGATTCATCCTGCTTCGTCAACTACTTTTTTGGTACCGTTTGAATCTGGATATTGAGGACAGTACGAGCTCCTGCTGCCTGCACTTGGCAGGTCCGACCTGTTGAAGGGATTTGAAGACGTTTACTGCCCGAAGCGCTTACCGTTGGTCAGATAGATCTGCTCTTCCGGGTTTGAGGAGCGTTTCAACGCCTGGTTGCGGTGTGGAAAACGGCCGAACCGGTGGATGATATCCCGATGGTCACGCGCGGATTGCAGGAAACTCTCCATGAAATCTCCGGCAATACCATCGGTGGCCGCGGCTAATTGCGAATAACACTCCACGGACAACTCCTGGTCCTCGCGCTTCTCTGAATGTTGTAGCGGCATATAGAGAAAGCCCCGCTTTACCGGGGGCAACTCCATGTCCTGACCATCTCGCATCGCCGCCTTGCAGAGCTTTACTGACAAACGGTCATTGGAAAACGCCAGTGCACCGCCCCGATGAATATTTCGCGTGAACTGATCCAGCAGGATGATCTCTGCAAGAGCCCCACCGGCTGTCTTGCGCCAGTGCCGCAACCCGTCCTCCGACGCGAAAAGCACCATCGAGAGGAAACGTCGCCGGATTTCCTGGTCGAAGGCGCGCGTGGAACGGAACCAACGATTCCTGTGAAAACTGTCCGGCAGGCCGTGCTCATCAAGGTCACCGAACCAGAAATCCAGAATCTCTTTCCAATCGAACATATACCCATCCTATAGTCATTAAGCAGCACAGTGGCAGGCCCGCGGCTGCTACACTTTACATCAATATCCCTGCTTTTATTCATACTAGGAGACACTATGAGCGGAGAAGCGCCCCGAATAATCCTACTTGCCCATGGAAGCAGCGATGAGCGCTGGTGCCGTACATTCGAAGCATTGGCCACCCCCACGCTGGAGTCTGTGCCGGGTGCCCGCATTGCCTATATGGAGTTGGCTGAGCCCTCCCTCGACACCGTTATCAGCGAGGGATCGAGTGAAGGCATTCGACGGTATACAGTCGTACCGCTGTTCCTGGCCGCTGGCCGTCATCTCAGAAAGGACGTACCCGCGATGATTGAAGATCTACAAACCCAGCACGATGTCAGCATTACGCTTGCACCACCAATCGGGGAAAACCCGGAACTGGGAAAGGCTATTCGTGACGTTGTGATCCATGAACTCGAAACTCACAAGCAGCCGGCATAGCCACCGCCGACAAATATCAGTCATGGCATAGGAGTGAGCGGCAATGGATAATCGGATTTTGATCACTGGTGGCACCGGTTTCATCGGTCAACCATTGTGCCAACAACTGATCAGCAAGGGCTACGCACCAACCGTCTTCAGCAGACAGTCCACGGCAAACGTTCAGGCGCTCTGCGGACGTGTGGAGGTAGTGGGAGATCTGGAGCTGCTGCTAGGTCACCCGGGATTCGATACCGTCGTCAACCTGGCTGGCGAAGGCATAGCGGACAAACGTTGGTCCGATAGCCGTAAACAGAAACTGCGGGACAGCCGTATCCGCCTGACAAGCCACCTGGCTAGCGTGATAAGAAGCTGGGAATCACTTCCTCGCGTGTTGGTCTCCGGATCTGCAGTGGGTTTCTACGGCGACCAGGGTCGTGAACGCGTGACTGAGCAGACTTCACCCCATGACGAATTCACCCATCGCATGTGCCGCGACTGGGAACAGGAGGCTCTGAGCCTGGAGGCTGACGGCGTTCGCGTGTGCCTGTCGCGGACGGGCATTGTTGCTGGCCCGGGTGGCGGCTTCCTGCAGCGCATGCTTCTACCGTTCCGCCTGGGTCTCGGTGGGCGGCTTGGCGATGGCGAACAGTTCATGCCGTGGGTTCACCGGGACGACGTGGTTGCAGCGCTTATCTGGATGATCGAATCCGAGACGGCCAAAGGCGCCTACAACGTCGTGAGCCCCAATCCGGTCACCAACCGCCAGTTTACAAAGTGCCTTGCCAGCGTTTTGGGGCGGCCGGCCATTTTCCCGGCACCGAGCCCCGTCCTTAAGTTGGCGCTGGGGGAAATGTCCCGCTTATTGCTGACTGGGCAAATGGCCATACCTGAGAGACTCGAAACCGAAGGGTTCCATTTCCAATATCCGGATTTGAGCCCGGCCCTGGCGAATTCGGTCAGGTATTGAGGTATCCCGGGCACGGAACCGGGCAATCTCCTCTACGGGCCTACTTTGTTCGCGGAGACTTTGATTTTTTTGAAAAACTGTTTGACAGCAAGTATCGCCTTACTTAATATACGCGCCACCTCGACGAGGCAAGGTTTTGAAGCGATGCGTCCCCTTCGTCTAGTGGCCTAGGACTCCGCCCTTTCACGGCGGCAACAGGGGTTCGAACCCCCTAGGGGACGCCAATACGGCTCAACCGGTTTAGTCCGCCGGTAAGCCATCAAAAAAACCGCCTTCGGGCGGTTTTTTTGTGTCTGAAGGAAATGTCAGCGGGACGCTATAGCCCCTTTTCCGACGCCTTCATATGCCTTGACACGAATGGCGTCCTCCGGAAACTCGGACTTCAACTGCCCGGCAATGTGCGCCGCGATAAGCTCCACCGTGGTATCCGAATCCAGCATATAAACCCGGCTTTCCGGCAATGTCAGTGCAAACTCCCCCTGATTGGCCTCGTATTCAAAGGTGACGTACGCCGTGCCATCCTCGGCCACCCAGCGTTGGGTTACGTCCTCCTCGGAGCCCACATAGATATCCTGCCACCGCTTGGCCCATTGGTTCTCAAGGTCCCGGTCTCTGTGCTCATTGCGGTCGATCCGAATAGGCGAGCGATGCCCGTGCGCAATCCGTTGGCAATTACCCATGTGTTTTTTCAGGCCGTGGACATAATGGTAGTAGGCCCCTTCAATCACATCTTCACGCAACGCAATATCCACATCCGTCACGTTTGCCGGCAAGACTGCCCGTAACTCCTGCTCCAACAGCCGGGCAACGGCAGAGGGCACTACACGGTCAGACGACAGCCACACCACCGCTTCGTCCGGGGACCGGTGAAGAATCCGGGTTCCGTCTGTCAGATGCCAGGTGAAACTGTCTGGCTCATCCTCATTCCACTCAAGCCCTTTGTAGGCTCTCGGGATCACCAGTCGGTGGTCCACGCGCTCGTCGATGACCCGTTTGATAGTGCGTTTGACGTTGCTGAAATCAAACACCATCCCTTGGTCATCCAGCTCACCACCGAGTACCACATCTACAATCCAGCTTTCACCGACGAGTCCTCTGGAAGCATCCAGATAGGCGAAATCGATAACCGTCAGATTGTCTACGAAAAGGTGATTCATCGGAGGCGTCCGGCAAGATGAGGTTGATAGATGGGCGGATTCTAGCAAAAATTCGCTAACGCTAGCAGTCTTGCGTGTGGTGCGGGGCAAAAACAAGGAGCAGGTGAGTGAGCCAGGGCAACTCGGATAACCATAATACGTTTGCTGTGCTGGTTCTGGCTGCGGGCGCTTCCCGACGAATGGGCTGTGCAAAGGCCCTGTTGCCGGTGGGTTCAGACACGCTGTTGGGCCATGCCATCGTTCAGGCCCGGCTGCTTGGCGGACCTGTCACGGTGGTCGCTGGTGGCTGGTATCCCCTGGTCCGCTATCGTTGCCGGAGCCAGCCATCGGCCTGGGTGGTCGCCCGGGATTGGGAGGAAGGGATGTCTGCCTCGCTGAAAACCGGTATGGCAAGCCTTGGGCCGCGAGTGAAAGGTGTGTTTGTGGTGCTGCTGGATCAACCACTAATCCCGCCGGATGCGATGCTTGCGCTCGCCAAAGTGGCGCGAATGACCCCGTCCTGTCTCTTATACACATCTCCGAGCCCACGAGACGGACTCCT
>CAJXOQ010000187.1 GCA_913057975.1 uncultured Marinobacter sp. | reverse complement strand
GTGGGGCTTTTCCAGGTGCTCGGAAGGGCGGAAATTGTCACGATACAAACGCAGTGCTTCAAATAAATAACCGGGCGCAAACTGGGCAGCAAACGCAAAGGGCAAGCCCAGTTTAGCTGCCAGCTGTGCGCTATAACCGCTAGAGCCCAGCAGCCAAATAGGCACATGGGTGCCTTGGCCAGGCACGGCTTTCACCCGTTGCTGGGGCTCCGCTTCGGCTAAGTAGCTACGCAGCTCGTTCAGCAACTGCGGGAAATCATCCACACCCGCATGGGCGTTCCGCCGCATGGCCTGCATCGTGGCACCATCCGAGCCGGGCGCACGCCCTAAGCCCAAATCAATGCGTTCCGGGTAGAGCGTTTCCAGGGTGCCGAACTGCTCAGCGATCACCAGCGGCGGATGGTTGGGCAGCATGATACCCCCGGACCCTACCCGGAGAGTGCTGGTAGCACCGGCAATGTGCCCGACCAGTACGGCCGTTGCGGAACTGCTGATGCCTTCCATGTTGTGATGCTCGGCCAGCCAGAAACGGTTAAAGCCCAGGCTTTCCGCATGGCGGGCGTAGGCGACGCTGTTGGCCAGGGTCTGCCTCACGGAATCGCCTTCGCGAACGGAGGCCAACTCAAGAAGGGAATAGGCAGGGAATTGGGCGCTGGAATTCTGCGACATTGAATGCTCCGGGTTTGAACTATCCGGCAGCATAACAAAAACCGGCCCGCTGTGAAGCGGGCCGGGGGATGGTTGCCGTTACGGTACCAGTGGTGTGTAGGACTGGGTCGAGTAGTCATCCATCGCGGGCTTGCTGATGGTGCCTTGCTCGCTGACGTAGTCCACGAAGGACTGGGCGTAGTCGAGGAAGGTGTCCTCCGAGCGGCCGTCGTCGGTGACGGTGCCGAAGGTCACGTAGCCGTCCTGTCCGCCACCGGTGAAACTGTTGGTGACCACGTTCAGGGTTTCCCCATCGGTGAGGGCGCGCCATTGGGTCTCGTCGCGGCCTTTAACTTCGATGTTGTACAGTTGGTCACCCTCGGCGCGGTTCATATCCACGTTCCAGCGTAAGCCGGCGGCGTAAGGATAGGCACCGGTGGAGCCATCGGGCGCGTGGGCAAAGGCCACGGCTTCGTTCAGAACCTGGCGGATTTCGGCGCCGGTCATGGTCAGATCGACCAGGGTATTGGCAAACGGCAACAGGGTGTAGCTGTCGCCGATGGTGATGTCACCGGCCTCAATGTCGGTGCGCACGCCGCCGGCGTTCTGGATCGAAACATCGGCATTCTTGCTCTGGAACAGGAAGGCCTGGGCCACCACATTGGGGATGTCACCTCCACGCGCACCTGTCGTGCCTGCACAGCTGGGCAGGCTGCTGGTGCCCTGGCCGGGAATACGCTCTAAACAAAGGTCTTCGGTTGCAGTACCCACTACCTCATTTCGGAAGGTGTCCAGTTGCTGGGTGTAGTTGGCCAGGGCGTTTGCCACGGTGGCGTCTTCGGTGACGATGCTCAACTGCGGGGCGGCTTCAACGGCGTCCAGGATCGCCTGCAATTCCGCACCTTCGGGTGTGTATTCGTTACCACCGCCGTCTTCACGGACAATGTCGTCGCCCAATAGCAGGTGAGGCACACCGACACAGGATTCCACCACGCCGTCTGCGTTCCATTGGATGTTGAGTTCGCCCACCACTTGGGAATACTGCCAGGCTTGCGCGACGCAGACCTTGTCACCGTCGGCGTTGGTCAACTCCGTGGGATAGGCTCCGGAGGATGTGAGGCCGAAGTCGTCGAAGTCACCCAGCAGGGAGTGGGAATCGCCGCCAATGATCACGTCTACACCGGACAGGGCTCCGGCCAGAACCAGGTCGTTTTCGTACTGGTAGTGGGTCAGCAGGATGATCTTGTTGACGCCATCGGCCTCCAGTTCGTCAATGGCTTCCTGGGCGCTCTCGGTTTCGTCCAGGAATTGTGTGGTGTCCAGCGGGCTGGAGCTGTTCTGGGTCTTGTTGGCGATGTCGATGCCGACAATACCCACTTTCTGGCCGGCGACCTCCTTCACCACATAGGGTTTGATGTAATCGTCAACGGCGGTCGGGGCCAGGGGTGTGCCGACCTGGGGCACCACGTTGGCTGCCAATACCGGCGTCTGGCAACTGCCGCTGGCGAGGAAGTCCAGGAACTTCTTCAGACCTTCGTCGCCGCGGTCGAACTCGTGGTTGCCCAGCGCAAAGGCGTCGAAACACACGAGGTTCATCAGCTCGGCATCGGCTTCACCCTCGTAGGAGGTGAAGTACAGAGTGCCGGTGATGGCATCGCCGGCGTGCAGTTTCAGCACATTATCCAGGGCCATCTCACGCTCGGCGATCTTGGCAGCAACACGTGGGAATCCCCCGGAGGAGAACTCGGTTTCCTGCCCGGCGATGGTCAGGGACTGCGAGCCGCTTTCAAGGTGTGAGTGGTGATCATTGATGTGGAGAACGTTCAGGCTCAACGGGTTGGCGGTGTTATCGTTGCTGCTGTTGTCGTCATCGTCGCTGTCACAACCGACCAGTGCGATTAAGGGGAGTAATACCCAGGCTGACTTGCGGATCATTTCCTTGCTCCTGTTTTTGATTTATCCCCCGCATGTTCCGTGTCCCGGATGTCAGTGATGTGATGTTTTTGTTGCCGAAATAAGAAACGCTCTCTCGCTAATGATATCGATATACATTTGCATTTGAGGTAAAGTGATGCGCTTCGAGCCCGTGAGAAACAAGGAAGAGATTGCCAGGCTTGGGTGCTTTCCATCATTTTGAAGGAATACTTGTGACTACATCCACGTTTGCCAAACGCCAGCTACCCGTAAGGATCATCGCCTGCTACTGATCATGGGGCTGACACAGGGGCTGCTATGGACTTGGGCCGGCCCTGCCCTTACGTTTTACGTCGGCGCCGTATTCTGCCTGCTGGCCATTGGTTTGATGATGTGTCAGAAGCGCATTGTGGTCGAGCCGACCTAGGCCCACCAGGCCGGCAGCAGGTTGCGGATCTGAGGCTGCAGGAAGCGGTCATCGATCAGCCAGATCACGCCGGTGTCCTCCGGCGTACGGATAACCCGGCCAGCGGCCTGGGCGACTTTCTGCAGGCCGGGGATCAGGTAGGTGTAGGCGTGTCCGGCACCGAAGCGTTGCTCGAGTCGCTGGCGCAGGATTTCATGCCAATTGTCGAAGGGCGGCAGGCCAAGCGTCGCCACGAAAGCGCCGATAAGGCGGTCGCCGGGCAGGTCGATGCCTTCACTGAATACACCTCCGAGTACGGCCAGTGCGACGCCGGTATTGTTCTCATGGAAGGCCTTGAGGAACGCCGTGCGCTCGTCGGCGGACATGCCGGGGCGCTGAGCTCGAAGCGGCAGATCGGGGGCCTGTTGCAGAAGAGTGTCCTGTACCCGGTTGAGATAGGAAAAGCTGCTGAAAAACGCCAGGTAGTTGCCGGGCCGCTGCTGGTACTGCCGGTGGATCAGTTCCGCGATGGGCGTCAGCGAGCGTTCCCGGTCCGGCTGCCGGGTGCTGATGTCCGGGGTGAAATTCACCTCAAGCTGGTCGCGGGTAAAGGGGCCTGGCAGGGAGCGAAAGCAGGTGCCCTCCGGCATGCCCAGCAGGTCCCGGTAATAGACACCAGGCGACAGGGTCGCGGAAAACATCAGCGTACTGTCGGCGGCTTCGAAGCGCGGGGCCAGGAAGTCCGCCGGGATCAGGTTCTGGATGGTGAGTCTGGCCTTTCCTCTCGCCGGCCTGATCAGCTCGCATAGGGAATGATCGCCAAACACCTCCGCCAGTTTGGTAAGGGCGAGGCTCTCGAACATCAGTTCCTGCAGGGCAAGGTCCGGCGGATGGTCCGCCAGGTAATCGGTAATGGCGGAGACCAGTCGATTCAGAGCACCCGTCAGTGAGCCCGGAAGATTGTCCAGTATCACCGGCTCACGGCTGATGTCGGGGCAATGGTCGCGGATCACCGATTGCCACGCACGAGACACGCCATCGAGTTTTGATTTCAAAGCCTTGGGCGCCTGTTTCCGAACCCGCAGCAGATGTGCCTGGCTCAGCTCCACGGAGTACATGCCTCGGGCGCGGTCCACCAGGTTGTGAGCCTCGTCGACCAGCAGGCTGGCTTTCCAGTCGTTCTGCTGAACCAGGGCATGGAGCAGGGCGGACTGGTCGAACATCCGGTTTACGTCGGCCACCACCACATCGCACCAGCGGGCCATTTCCTGCGCCAGAAAGTAGGGGCAGATACCGTGTTGGCGAGCGATGTCTGCCAGTACTGCCTGGGTCAGGGCACCGGTGTGATTGGCGGCGTCTTTGCGGGCCGCCGGTAGCCGGTCGAAGAAGCCCTTCGCCAGCGGGCAGGCGTCCCCATGGCACGCCTTGTCCGGATGCTCGCAGGCATGGTCCTTGGCCACCAGTTCCAGGGTTCGCACGGGCAACGGGCCGGGTTGCTTTTCCCGCAACAGGTGAATGGCATCGACAGCCAGTTGCCGGGCGGTATTGCGGCTGGTCAGGTAGAACAGGCGGTCCTGTCTGGCCGTGGGCATCGCCATCAGGGCCGGGAAAAGGGTGCCAAGCGTCTTGCCTAGGCCGGTGGGTGCTTCCAGCAACAATGTCTGTTGACGGACGCTGTTCCTGTAGACGGTTTCCGCCAGGGCGCGCTGCTGAGGTCGGAAGTCCGGGAAGGGAAAGGTCAGGTTTTTCAGCGCCAGATCCCGCTCATGCCGGTGATTGGCTTCCTGTTCAGCCCAGTCGCTGTAGTGTTCACAGAGATGTTCCAGCTCCTGCCACAATTCCTCTGCGAAGGCCGTTTCGGTGATGGGGGTTTCCTTGTCCTTGCCGACATCGTAGTAGATCAGGGCGAGATCGATCTGGCTCAACTTTTCCTGTCGGCACAGTAGTGCTCCATAGGCCCGCAATTGTGCACGGTGTAGATTGCGCTGGGCTTCCCGTACCCGGGACAGGTCACCGCGGTGGGTCTTGATTTCCTCCAGTCGGCCGGCGATCGGGTCGTAACCGTCGGCCCGCCCGCTGACCATCAGTTTGCCGCATTGGCCGGCCAGCGCCACTTCGCTTTGATACCTCGGCCCGCGACGGGCCTGCACCGCACCGTGGCCGGCAATGCCTTCTTCCGACGTGGGCGCCGGGGTGTAGCGCAGGTCCAGATCGCCCTTGCGGGCGGCGAATTCACACAGCGTTCGTACCGCGACGTTGAGGTCGGTCATCGGTCGGTCCAGCGCACATAGCAGACGGAGACGGGAATGCCGTGGTCAACGCAGAACTCAAGCCATCGGGTCTGATGATCCTGCAGGCGGTCGCCAGGGCCTTTGACCTCGATCATTTCATAGCGCCGGTTTGGATCGTTGTGGTCGGGCCGAAAGCGGATCAGGTCCGGAAAGCCGCTGCGGTGTTCGCGCAGGTTGCCCAGCAGGCGCCGGAACATCCGCTCCAGGTGTTGGGCCGGGATGCACGTCAGCGCCAGTTCGAGCATTTCCTCCGAGAGTATTGGCCAGATCACAAACGGCGACGCGATGCCCTGTTTTTCCTGCCAGGTATCGCGGATTCGGGTTTTGTAATTGTCAGAGGCCAGCGTGCCGAGGCAGTCGTCAAACAGTGCCTGACGACGTTCTACAAAATTCTCCCGGTACAGGTCCACCGGCCCGGTGTGAAAGGGATGGAAGAATGCGCCGGGCAAAGGTTCGAACAGGGCGGGCCAGCAGAGCAGGCCAAACAGGCCATTGATGAGGGTGTTTTCCACATAGGCAACGGGGGTGTCGGATTCGCTCAGGTGTTGCATGGCCGCCCACTCCACCGAGTGGCCGTCCGGATTGTCCAGTTCCAGGGTGAACGCCGTCAGTTGCGGGCGTTCGCTTTGCTGGGGTAGTGCCTCTCCCAGTTTTTTCGCCAACCGCGTCAGGATGCGTTCGAGTCCGCGTTCCTCAGCGCCAAACCTGGGTTCGGCGGTGGCGGCCTGGGCAATCCTCCAGGCCTCGTGGTGTTGCTTCAGCCGTTCCAGAAGGCGTAGCTGGCGCAGCCGTGATTCGCGGTGTCCACTGAGGCGATAGGCCTTCAACGCCAGCTCTGTGTTACCGCCGCGCTCCGCCAGCTTGCCCAGTTCGAACAGCAAGCGGCCGCGCCGGCTTTCCAGCCAAGCGTTTTCATTGGCCGTGGGGATGTCCTGCCATACGGTTTCTGGCGCCTCGCCCTGATCCAGGCGTTCACGGCAGTGGTGCATCACCAGATAACGATCCACGTCGTCACGTTCGTCAAAAGCCCGGGACTCGGCAGAAAGCAGTACTTGTTCGTACTGCTGGTGGCCCAGCTCCACCAGTACGAAATCGGACCAACTCTGGCGCAGGTTGCCGAAAAACATCAGCCGCAGGCGGTCGAACAGGGCCATGTTCTGTAATTGGATAACCTGAGAGGATACGCCCGGTAGCCAAAGTTCGACCGGTGCGGGGTCAGGGTGCAGTGGCAGCAGGGTTTCCTTGAGCACAGCTTTGCTTGCCCCCGTCTGCAGTCCGGCGGCGGTGATCCTGTCTGCCAATGCGGGTCGTAGTTCGCCGAGGGTGAACAGGCGAAAGAGGTCAGCAAGGGGGAGTTCCGGGGTATCGTTGATCCATCCGGCGTTCAGCAGGGTATTGGTGGCCTCGGACACCGGGGCTCCAAGCTCCGGATAACGGAGCTTCTCAACACGGAACAGTTCGCCGGTACGCATGACCATGCGAGCCAACAGCGCCCTTGCGGGCTGGTCCAGTGTCAGCAGGTTGTCTATGTGCCCGATTTCATCGGCCGTCAGCAAATCATTGTGGTAGTGCCGAACCCAGCGCACCACCGTCTCGAAGTTTTCGAGATAATAAAGCGGATTGTCCAGGTCCGCGGTGCCTGGTATGTGAGTTTTCTGGTCTGATGCTGGGACCATGGCAGGGCGTCAGATATCCACGACAATCGGTGGGTTCAGCGGCTTGAACTGGCCGGTGCAGGTGCTGGCGTTGACATACAGGCAGTCATTCAACATTTGCTGGCCGTAGCTTTCGTGGATATGCCCGAAGATGTGAAGTTTGAGCGTGAGCCGCTCCAACTCCAAGGTCAGATCGCCACAGCCTACAGCCAGTGACTCGTTCACCTGATCGAGGATGCCTGCGGGCGGACCATGGGTGATAAGAACGTCAGTGTCCGACGGTATCTGCGCCCAACGCTCCGCAATGGCGGCTCCACGTTCGAGGTTGAATGCCCAGTCGAAAAAAATCGGTGTCCAGGCTGTCTCTTATACACATCTCCGAGCCCACGAGACGGACTCCTATCTCGTA
>CAJXOQ010000186.1 GCA_913057975.1 uncultured Marinobacter sp. | reverse complement strand
CTGACTGAAGTCCGCCGCGCGTTCCACACTCTTAAGGGCAGTGGCCGGCTCGTGGGCGCAACCAGCATCGGTGAGCTGGCCTGGTCCGTGGAGAACCTGCTCAACCGGGTGATCGACCAGACACTCCGGCCCACCGACGACATGTTCGGTTTGATTGATGACGTCAACACCCGAATTCCCTCGCTGATCAACGATTTCCGTGGCGGACAGGCCGATGGCGAAGTTGCCGAGCTGATTGAACGCGCTGAAGCTCTGTCGACCACGCGAAAAACCGACATCGACAGCGTATCGGAAGAAACCGGTGCAGTGGATGAAGAGCTACCCGTAATCGACGGTGACAATGACGGCGAAGCCGCCCATGCCGGGCAACAGTCCATACCAGAGGCTGAGTTCGGGGATGACCTGATCGACGATGAAATCCTCGAAATTTTCATTGAAGAAGCCGGCGAGGTGCTGGACACCGTTCGCGAATACCTTCCAATGCTCCTGCGTCAGCACGATGACCGCACGGCGCTCTCGGAAGTCCGGCGCGCTTTCCATACTCTTAAAGGAAGTGGTCGGATGGTTGGTGCGCTGGTTGTCGGCGAACTGGCCTGGTCTGTCGAGAACATGCTGAACCGCGTGATTGACGGCAGTATTTTCATGAATGACGATATCGCGGCGCTGCTGGAAGACGTTACTGCAGCCCTGCCCGAGTTGGTCGACGATTTCGAGAAACGCCAGCCCCCCTCCCGCGACACATCGAGCATGGAAGCACGCGCCGATGCCCTGGCAAGCGGCGAAATTCCAGATACCAGCACCATGCCTCCGTCTGAGCCACAGTCAGAAACCGTGAGCGGCGAAGCCGAGCCAGAACTGACAGCTGCAGAAGAGGATGCCGTCGTCGATCCAGTGTTGCTGGATATTTTCGAGAGCGAGACCGAAACCCACCTGCAAACCCTGCAGGACTTCCTCGACGCCGCAGGCGACAAAGCAAGCGTTGCCTATACTGACGACCTGTCACGCGCGCTTCATACCCTCAAGGGCAGTGCGCACACCGCCGGTATCGCACCCATTGCGACAGTAATTACGCCTCTGGAACGCTTCGTCAAGGAAGCCCGGGCACGAAACAAACGTGCCGATCGCGACGTTATAAGTCTGATCGGCGATACCTGTCGTTTCCTGACTCAGGGCCTTGGCCAGATCCGGGAGAATCCCCAAGCTGACCTACCGGGCACCGAAACCTTCCTGGCAAAACTGGAACAGGTCAGCAATGCCACCCTTCGTGGCGATGGCTCCCGGACCGACGATCCGGAAGAGAATGCCCGCCCACAACTGGTTCAATTGTTCCTGAATGAAGGCCTGGATATCCTGCTGGATGCCGACCGGATTCTTGACGAGTGGGCGGAAAACCCCGAAGCAACCTCCGCCCTGGAAACGCTGCGCAGGGAATTGCACCAACTCACCGAAGGCGCACAGGACGCCGGGCTGGGCGACGTTGCCGAACTGTCGGGTGCCCTTAAACAGGTTTACGAGCGCGCTTCAAACCCCGATTTCGTTCCCGATTCACCTTTCTTCGATAGTGTACGCGCAGGCCATGAGCACCTGATCAACATGATGGATCAGGTAGCGGCCGGGCTTGCGACCGAGGCCAACGCCGATCTGATTGCCAACCTGGAAATATTGGCTCCCCAGACGCCCGCAGACAATGGCCCGGATGCGTTTGAACAGGAGTTCACCGGGGATCTGGAAGAGATCGATCGCAGCCTGGAGGCCGAGGCGGAAGATGCCGCGGAACCCAGTGGTGAGATGCCACCACTGGCGGAAACCGATGAAGATATGGATCAGGAACTGGCGGAGATCTTCCTTGAAGAAGCCCGTGACCTGATCGACAGCACCGCCGACGCCTTGCAAAGCTGGAGCGACAGCACTGAGAACCTGGATCTTTTACGCCTTTTACAACGGGACCTGCATACCCTCAAAGGCGGTGCTCGCCTGGCAGATATTCAGCCGGTGGGTGATCTTTCCCATGAGTTGGAGAACCTGTTTGAAGGACTGACCGAGCAACGGCTTGCCGTTACCGGAGAGCTTTCCGACCTGTTATTCCGCTCTCATGACCGACTGGCTGGCATGGTCGATGCTCTCGAGCAACAGGAACCACCGCGCCCGGCGCCGGACCTGATCAGTGAAATCCATGCCTACATGGACAGCGCCACGGGCTCCAGGCCAGTGACCGATGTCAGACAGCAGGACGCTGAACCGGAAGACGATGACGAGATTCCGCTGGCCGAACTGGAAGAGGATGAGACCGAAGAGCCAGAAACCACGGCGGAGGAACCTGAAGAGGAACATGCCACCGACCTGTCTCACCTGGATCCGGAACTGATCGGCATCTTCCTGGAAGAAGCCTACGACCTGATCAACTCCACCGGCAGCGCGTTACATACCTGGAGTGAGGACATCAACAATCGCGACGTGGCGGCGGAGCTGCAACGCGATGTGCACACCCTCAAAGGCGGTGCCCGCATGGCAGGTGTCGATGCCATTGGCGACCTGACCCATGTTCTTGAAGATTTGTTCGAGAAGGTCGCCGAAGGCCAGCTTGACGCCAGCAACGACATGAACGACCTGCTATTTGCCTGCCACGACCGGTTGGCACAAATGGTTGAACAGGTTGCCACCCAGAAACCCTGCCCGCCGGCAACAGAACTGGTGGCCAAGGTCGAAGCCATCCTCTCTGGCAAGCCACAACCATCCGCGGAACTTGAAGAACCTGCGGAAGAACCGGAAACTGTCGACGAGGCACCCGCAGCCGACGAACAACCGGCATCGGTCACAGACGCTATTGCAGAGGCCTCCGACGATGACCTGGTTGGCATCTTCCTCGACGAGGGCCTGGAGATTCACGAAGCAATCGGCGAATGCCTGGCCCAGTGGCGCGAAGAGCCCGAAGAGCTGGCTGGCGTTACCCAGTTGCAGCAGGAGCTGCATACACTCAAAGGCGGCGCTCGCCTGTCCGATGTCGACCCGATTGCCGATCTGGCCGAGGCCTGGTCTGATGCCCTGGACCCTCTGATCGCCGGTTCCAGCAATCAGTCAATCCTGCTGGAACTCAGTGAAAAAGCGCATGGCACTCTGAAAACCATGCTCACCAGTCTGGAAGAGGGCAACAAGCCCGCTTCGGACGTGGTATTGGTTGAAGCACTGAACGACGCCCACAAAGTCTCCGGTGACGAGCTGTCCGCGCCCGCCGCTCAGACTGAACCCTCTGCAGAGGGCGAAACCGTCGATGCCGAAGTCCTGGAGATTTTCCTGGAAGAGGCCGGCGAGATCCTCGATCAGTTGGAGCAGTTACTGGACGACTGGCGTAAGGATGCGGCTAACCATCACTTTAATCAGGAAGCCCAGCGGGCCCTCCACACCCTGAAAGGTGGCGCTCGGCTGTCGCAGCTTGTCGAGCTGGGCGACAAGGCCCACGCGCTGGAAACGCGGCTGATCGACCTGGGCGGTAATACCCCGGGCGACGAGGCCTGGCAAGCCATTACCAGTGACCACGACGCGATTGTGGCGCTGGTGGGCGATATCCGTCAGCGCTTTGAAGACACAGGCGCTGTTCCAGAGCCCACCAAACCGCACGCAAAAACAGAGGAATTGCCGAAAACCCAGGAGCCGGCAGCGGAAGCGCCTGCCAAACCGGAAAAACCAGTCGCACCCGCGCCCAAACCCAACAAGGTTCCTTCCAAGACGCCCGCGAAAGCGGCTGCCGCCCAGCGCGCGCCTCAGGAAACCATCCGGGTCTCCGCGCCGCTGCTGGACGAATTGGTTAACCTGGCCGGTGAAACCAGTATTACCCGTGGTCGACTGGAGCAGCAGACCAGCGATTTCAGCCACAACCTGGACGAAATGGCCGCCACCATCGAGCGTCTGCGCGAGCAGCTGCGCCGGATGGAAATCGAGACCGAGACCCAGATTCTGTTCCGCGCGGAGAAAGAGCACGGCCCGGATTACGGCGACGACTTCGACCCGCTGGAGATGGACCGCTATTCCGCCATCCAGCAGTTGTCACGGGCCCTGACGGAGTCATCGTCTGACCTTGCGGACCTGAGGGAAACCCTGTCTGACCGGGTACGGGATACCGAGACCCTGCTGGTGCAACAATCGCGGATCAACACGGAGCTTCAGGAAGGTCTGATGAAGACCCGGATGATTCCGTTTGCCTCCATGGTGCCCAGACTGCGCCGGATTGTCCGCCAGATCAGCGGCGAGCTCAGCAAGAAAGTCGAGTTTGATGTCCGCAACCCGGAAGGGGAAATGGACCGCAATATCCTCGAGCGCATGATCGCACCGCTGGAGCACATGTTGCGTAACGCGCTGGACCACGGCATCGAAAAGCCGGCCGACCGTAAGACGGCCGGCAAGCCGGAAACTGGCGAAGTGACGCTGTCGCTGACCCGGGAAGGTGGCGATGTGGTATTGCGGATGATCGACGATGGTGCGGGCATCCCCGCTCAGGTCATTCGCGACAAGGCCATTCGCCAGGGCATGATGGCCAAGGACGAGGACCTGAGCGAGCGGGAAATCCTGCAGTTCATCCTGCAACCCGGTTTCTCCACCGCCCAGGCCGTTACCCAGATTTCCGGCCGTGGCGTGGGCATGGATGTGGTTGCCAGCGAGATCAAGCAGCTAGGCGGCAGCCTGGACATCGACTCCACCGTTGGCAAAGGCACCGTCTTTACCGTTCGATTACCGTTCACAGTATCGGTCAACCGCGCACTGATGGTCTCCACCGGCGAGGATTTCTACGCCATCCCATTGAATACCATCGAAGGCATCGTTCGGGTGAGCACTTACGAGCTTGAGGAATACTACAAGCCCGATGCACCAATGTATGAATACGCTGGCCAACAGTACCGCCTGCAGTATTTGGGCAGCCTGCTTAACAGTGATCACCATCCCAAGCTTCAAGGTCAGGCCCTGCCGCTGCCGGTCATCCTGGTGCGGGGTGCCGAACAGCCCATGGCCCTGCAGGTGGATAGCCTGATGGGTAGCCGCGAAATCGTGGTTAAGTCGCTTGGGCCGCAGTTCAGTACCGTCCGGGGTGTGTCCGGTGCCACCATCCTGGGTGATGGTAACGTGGTCGTGATCCTTGACCTGCCGGCGATGATCCGTTCCGACATCCTCTCCGAGCGCCAGCGCCTGGCAAACCTCGAAAAGGCGAAAGAAGCATCGCGCCACGAGGAACAGTCTACTGTGGTAATGGTGGTCGATGACTCGGTAACAGTGCGCAAGGTAACGTCTCGCCTGTTGGAGCGTAACGGTATGGAGGTGGTCACGGCCAAAGACGGCCTGGATGCGGTCGCCCAACTGCAGGACCACAAGCCGGATATTATCCTGCTCGATATCGAAATGCCCCGGATGGACGGCTTCGAGGTTGCAAGCTTTGTGCGCCACGATGACAACCTGCGGGACACGCCAATCTGCATGATTACCTCCCGTACCGGAGAAAAACACCGCGAGCGAGCGCTGGCCATTGGTGTCAACGAATACCTCGGCAAGCCTTTCCAGGAGACCGAGCTGCTTGACACCATCACGCGGCTGACCAGGAATCAGTGATGACCGGCCAGCCAGGACGGCCAGCGGTCGGTATCGTCTCGGATATTGTCCTTCAGCGCCACCGCCTGCAGGAAGCCTCGTCCAGGTTTGGCCTGGACGTTTGCTTTTCCGGAGACCCGGATCGTCTGCAGGGCTACTCTGAATTCCCGGATGCCAGCCTGTGGTTGATTACTCTGGAAGACGAAGCCGATCACCCGGTGCTGTTTGACCATCTGCTAGAGAACACCGAAGCACCCGTTCTGTTTGGCCTCGACCCTGCTCCAAAACCGGGCACCACTGAGTATTTCCGCTGGGAACGCCGCTTGCTGGACAAGCTGGAGCAGTCCCTGGGGCATCTGGAAAAGCTGGATTCCGCGGCCGCTATTGAAGAGTTGGCCACCGAACAACCGCAATCGGAGACCTCTCCCAAACTGCCTCACTGGATCCAGCCGGCCTCAGCAGACCTGCCGGCTGAGGAGGTCTGGATTCTAGGGGCGTCACTGGGCGGCCCGGCCGCGGTGAAAACCTTCCTGGACAACCTGCCATCGGGGTTGCCAGTGGGTTTTATCTATGCCCAACACATCGACAACAACTTCACCGACGTGCTGACTCGCGTGCTGGGCCGTCACGCACACTACCAGCTCAAAGGGGCTGAAACAGGGTATCGTGTTCACAATGGCGACGTTGTGCTGATGCCGGTGGAGCACGAGTGGACTTTGGACGACAGCGGTGCGCTCAAGGAAAGGGAGACGCCCTGGCCCGGCCCCTATGGCCCCTCCATTGACCAGGTACTGCTGAACATCGGCGACCATTACGGTGCCCGATGCCATGCCATTATCTTTTCCGGTATGGGCAACGATGGTGCCATTGCCGCGCCTCTGCTGAAAGCCTATGGTAGCCGCATATGGGTCCAGGAGAGCAGCAGTTGCGGTAACAGTTCCATGCCGGATTCCGTGGCAGCAACCGGATGTTCCGTATACTGTGGTACGCCGGAACAGCTCGCCCGCGAACTCGTCAAAACGATTGAAGAATCCTGCCTGCTCAAAGGCCGGCAAAAAAGGGATTCCGCCTGAGGATATGAGTGATGAACGATAACAGCCAAACCCTGCCCTGCGTCATGATACCGATGAGCGAGAAGCAATTGCTGCTGCCTAACGTGTCGATTGCGGAAGTGGTGGACTTCGCCAGCTCCGACCCCGCTGCGCATTCGCCTGAGTGGCTGGTGGGCGAGCTTGATTGGCGAGGCCTGAACTTGCCGGTGATCTCCTACGATGCCGCAAATGGCGGCAGGCTGACCGTGCCCGGTGGCAATCGGGGCCGAATCGTCATACTGAACACCATCGGTGATCACCATAACTCGGTCCCCTTTATGGCGCTGGTCACCCAGGGTATCCCCAGCCAGACGCGCCTGACCGAAGATCAGTTGAAGAAGATTGACGGCGACACCGGCCCCGCCGACCTGATGGCGGTTGAAGTCGAAGGCGAAACCGCCTTCATTCCCGACCTCGGCTACCTTGAGTCATTAGCGCTGGAGGCTTCCCGCTAGCACTCACCGGCGATCAACACTCCCATCATACCTGGCACTGTCTTTTGCTAATGTTATAATGTTGCAAATTCTACAGGACAGTGCCCATGTCACCCAGCGCTCTTCCCTATCGACCGCACAATCATGACGCCTGTGTCGCTCAGGCGCTGACAGAGGCCCGAACCATCTGTCAGCAGCACAATGCCCGCCTGACACCTACCCGTGAGCGGGTGCTGGAACTTATCTGGCAATCCCACAAGCCACTAGGTGCCTACGACGTGCTTGCCGTGCTAGCGACAGATGGTCATAACGCCGCGCCCCCCACGGTGTACCGCCTGTCTCTTATACACATCTGACGCTGCCGACGAA
>CAJXOQ010000185.1 GCA_913057975.1 uncultured Marinobacter sp. | reverse complement strand
ACGAGATAGGAGTCCGTCTCGTGGGCTCGGAGATGTGTATAAGAGACAGCTCAGACACCAACCCCAACGGCGATGTGTTCGCCGGCTGGCTGGTTAAACAGATGGACATTGCTGCGGCAACGCTCGCGGGCCGGATTTCCCAGGGCCGCAACGCCACTGTGGCCATGGACAGGATGGAGTTTCTTTCACCGTTGCGGGTGGGGTCCCAGGTTGGCTGTTACGGTGAGTTGGTGGAAGTGGGCCGCAGCTCCATGAAAATCAACATTGAGGTCTGGACCCTCGACCGCACTGCCAAAACCGCCCGCAAGGTCACAGAGGGGCTATTCATCTATGTGGCCATTGATGAGCATGGCCGCATCCGTGAAGTACCCGCCCAGACCGCCTGATCAGGCGGTGGAGACCGCTCGCCTGTCGGGTAGCAGCACTGAGAGCAGTGCCGCTACGGCAACCAACCCGGCAGAGATCCACAGGCAGGCTTCCAGCCCGTAGGCTTGGTACACCCAGCCGGACAGGATCGTTCCCAGCAAGCGCCCGGCAGCGTTCGACATATAATAGAAGCCCACATCCAGCGAGACACCATCCCCTCGCGCATAGCTGACAATCAGGTAGCTGTGCAGCGAGGAGTTGATGGCAAACAGCACACCGAACAAAAACAGGCCCCCGATAATCACCACCTGGGGCGTCCAGCCCACCATCAGACCAGACGCGATAGCCGCGGGGATAAGCGCCAGGGCCATCGCCCAGAGCACCGCGGGTTGTTTGCCTTCCATATTCCCAGTAATGCGTGGCGCGATGGTCTGGACAAAGCCGTAACCGATCACCCAGGCGGCCATGAAACCGCCCACTTTCCAGAAATCCCAGCCAAACACGGTGTGCAGATAAACCGGCAGAGCCACCACAAACCAGATATCCCGGGCACCGAACAGGAACATGCGCGCGGCAGACAGAACGTTGATGGCCCGGCTCTTGGACAGAATTTCGCGAAACTTCGGCTTTGCCTTGCTCTTGCCCAGGTCCTGCCCCAACAGGAAAAGGCTGGCCAGCCACACCACACTCAGGGCTACCGCCATGATAACGACCGCGCCCTGGAACCCAGCAGCCATCAACAGCACACCACCGAGGAAAAAGCCCACGCCCTTCAGGGTGTTCTTCGATCCGGTGAGGATGGCCACCCATTTGTACAGAGTGCCCTGCTGCTCATCTGGCACCAGAAGCTTAATGCCGCTCTTGGCGGACATCTTATTCAGGTCTTTGGCGATACCGGAGATGGCCTGAGCCGCCATCACCCAAGGCACCGTCAGCATGGCCGCCGGCACCGCCAGCATGGCAAGAGCGGCAATCTGAAGGAACAGCCCGATATTCATGGTGCGGTTCAGCCCCATGCGAGCGCCCAAATAGCCACCCACCAGGTTGGTCACCACCCCGAAGAACTCGTAGAAAATGAACAGCAGGGCAATTTCCAGCGGTGAATAGCCGAGCTGATGGAAATGCAACACCACCAGCATCCGCAAGGCCCCGTCCGTCAGGGTGAAGGCCCAGTAATTGCCGGTGATGACCAGGTACTGTCGGATGGCAGCAGTCATATCAGACGGAACCTACCCGGCGCGCCAGTTCTGCGGTGCGGTTGGCGTAGCCCCATTCGTTGTCGTACCAGGCGTAGATTTTCACCTGGGTGCCATTCACCACCATGGTGGAGAGTGCATCAATAATGGAGGAGCGAGGGTCGGTTTGGTAATCGATGGACACCAGCGGGCGCTCTTCGTAGCCCAGAATGTTTTTCAGATCGCCCTCAGCAGCCTCTTTTAACAACTGATTTACGGTATCGCGATCCGTGGGTGTTTCCACCTCGAATACGCAGTCAGTCAGCGAGGCATTCGTCAGTGGCACCCGCACGGCATGGCCATCCAGACGGCCCTTCAGCTCTGGAAAAATTTCGATAATCGCGGTGGCGGAACCGGTGCTGGTTGGAATCAGGGAACTGCCACAGGCGCGGGCCCGCCGCAGGTCCTTATGGGGCGCATCGATGATGGTTTGGGTGTTGGTCAAGCTATGGATCGTCGTGATGGAACCATGCTTGATACCCAGCTTCTCGTGGATGACCTTCACCACCGGCGCCAGACAGTTGGTGGTGCAGGAAGCAGCAGTGACAATTCGGTCATTGGCCGGGTCAAAAATGCCGTCGTTCACGCCCACCACAATGTTTTTGGCGCCAGCCTCTTTCACAGGAGCGGTCACCACCACGCGCTTGACGCCCTGATCGAGATACGCCTGGAGCACGTCCACTTTTTTCATTTTGCCGCTGGCTTCAATCACCAGATCGCAGCCGGACCAGTCGGTCTCCCCAATGGTTTTATTGCGGGTGACGCGAACCGATTTACCCTCGATTACGATACTGTCGCCGTCTACACCCGCTTCGTGGTCCCAGCGGCCATGAATACTGTCGAAGTTCAGCAGATGCGCCAGCGTCTCGGCATCGGCGCCCGGATCGTTGATCGCTACGAACTCCATCTCCGGCCACAGCCATGCTGCCCGCAGGGCCAGGCGACCGATTCGACCGAATCCATTTATTCCAACTTTGATCTTGCTCATGATGTGCTCCAGAAAGCGTTATTCATTAAATACACCGCACAACCGGCCTGTCGGGCATGACAGAAAGGCGCTCAAGTTCCTTAGCGATCAGGGCGGGATTGCTATCGGCAGTTCCATCCAGCACCCGCGACAGCCACTGCGGCATCCGGGGATTCAGGGAATAGTATATCCACTGCCCCTGACGCTCTGCATCCAGCAGGCCCGCCTCCCGCAGGGTGGCCAGGTGCCGGCTGGCCTTGGGCTGGGAAATATCGAGGGCGGCGGTGAGTTCACACACACACAGTTTCGTTTCCTGCCGAACCAGCATCAGCGCAGCCAGGCGAAGCTCGTCACCCAACGCCTTGAACACCGTTACCGGGTTAAAGCTCACCGGCTTTATACCGGTTTCTTTCCTGTGCACCAGAGTAAACAGGCCAATGCGCTCGCGGATTTCCTTGAGGGTCAGTGCGAAGGTGGCATGGCGCCCGCTTGGCACCGGGTCCGGGAAGTCCCAGGCGATCTGCTGGGCAGGCTGACAGACGTTGCCACACTCGCTGGCGGCTTTTTCACAAAGGGTGATCACGTAATCCCAATGCTCACTTTCAACGCCTGCCAGCGATTTACTCTGCAAACCGTCAACGGAAAAGCCCGACTCTGAGAGCACCTGCAGCGCCATCGGATGGGGTTTGTCAGGCTCAGTCCCGGCACTCGCCACTTCAAACTGGTCACCGGCCAGTTCCCTTAGCAAGGCTTCTGCCATTAATGACCGGGCACTATTGGCGGTACAGACGAACAAAACGCGGCGCTTCATATGCAAATTCCCATATATTCGTTTTAATGCATATCTATTTTATTGCATAATATCCAGAAGATTTTAACGAGTAAAGGACCCTTTCATTACAATGAGCACCCGTGACCTCCCCAATATCGACCCTGACCAGTTCCGCAAACCAAGTGAGGAACAGGTTTTTGCAACACCCCCCTCTTCACATCGTCCAAGGATACTGTTGCTGTACGGCTCACTGCGGGAGCGGTCGTTCAGCCGGTTAGCGGTTGAGGAAGCAGCCCGATTGCTGGAGGCCATGGGTTCGGAAACCCGTGTATTCGACCCCCGCGGTCTCCCCCTTGCCGATGCTGAAGACGCCTCCCACCCAAAAGTTCAGGAATTGCGGGAACTGGCCCAGTGGTCGGAAGGCATGGTGTGGTGCTCGCCGGAACGCCACGGCGCTATGACTGGCATTATGAAAACCCAAATCGACTGGATTCCCCTATCCATCGGCGGCGTACGCCCTACCCAGGGCAAGACCCTGGCGGTGATGCAGGTGTGTGGTGGTTCCCAGTCGTTCAATGCGGTGAATCAGTTGCGGGTGTTGGGGCGCTGGATGCGGATGGTGACAATTCCCAACCAGTCGTCGGTACCCAAGGCGTTCATGGAATTTGACGACAATAACCGTATGAAGCCCTCGCCCTATTACAACCGCATCGTGGATGTCATGGAGGAGCTGGTGAAATTCACCCTGCTGATACGGGACCGCAGCGACTACCTGACGGACCGCTATTCCGAGCGGGTGGAAAGCACCGATGAAGTCTCAACACGCGTCAATCAACGGTCCATGTAAGGGATAGGTAATGAGCGCCCATACAGAAGTTACTAACGAAGACACTAGCGGTGGCATGGATTTGTTCGGAAGATTCCTGTCCATCTGGGTCGCCTTGGCCATCATCGCTGGCATAGCCCTCGGCCAACTGGCGCCCTCGGTACCGGAAACTCTGGCTCGCTTCGAATACGCTCAGGTGTCGATCCCCATCGCCATACTGATCTGGGCGATGATCTTCCCGATGATGGCTCAGATCGATTTCAGTGCCGTCGTCGGTGTACGCAAGGAGCCAAAAGGCCTGGCCATCACCACCATTGTGAACTGGCTGATCAAGCCGTTCACCATGTTCGCTATTGCCTGGTTTTTCCTGATGGTGGTGTTCGAGCCGCTGATCGCCCCAGGGTTGGCAAGTGAGTATCTGGCCGGCGCAATCCTCCTGGGCGCGGCGCCCTGCACCGCCATGGTGTTTGTCTGGAGCTATCTCACCAAAGGCGATGCCGCCTATACCCTGGTGCAGGTGTCCCTGAACGACATCATCATGCTCTTCGCCTTCGCGCCCGTCGTGATGTTCCTGCTGGGCATCTCCAACATTCAGGTACCCTGGAACACGGTTATCCTCTCCGTGGTGCTGTACATTGTCATTCCGCTGACCGCCGGCTACCTCACTCGCCGCGCCCTGATCGCAAAGCGCGGGCAAAGCTGGTACGACGAGGTGTTCATGAAACGCCTGGGGCCGGTCACCCCGGCAGCGCTGATCGTTACCCTGGTACTGCTGTTTGCATTCCAGGGCGAAGTTATCCTGAACAATCCGCTGCATATCGTGTTGATTGCCGTGCCGCTGATTGTCCAGACCTTCCTGATTTTCTTCCTGGCTTACGGCTGGGCACGGCTCTGGAACGTCCGTCACTGCATCGCTGCGCCCGGGGCCATGATTGGTGCCAGTAATTTCTTTGAGCTGGCAGTCGCGGCGGCCATTGCGCTGTTCGGCCTGCAATCGGGGGCGGCACTGGCGACGGTGGTTGGCGTTCTGGTTGAGGTTCCGTTGATGCTAGTTCTCGTTCGAATTGCCAATCAAACCCGGGGGCGGTTTCCGGCCTAGTTAGGGACCGCTCAATAGGTCCACTTTTAAACAGAAGCGAACATTCGTGTCCCTCACTTATTGTTCTGTTTTTGGCCAAGATAGCCGCCGGAAGTTATGTGCCAGTTTAACCACGAAATTAGGCTCGATAGTGATGACTACCGGATGAACGCCGAGCCGGCGCTTTGGCTGGTGTACCCGAAATCCAATGTCTTAACCGCAAAGGTCCGGGTGTTCATTGACTTTCTGGTGGATCGGATTGGCGCTAATCCTCCGTAGCAACCCGTCAATGTCGCGTAGGTTTCGCGAAATCAATTCTCAGAAAGATCCAAGCGGACGATCCCACGAGGGTGGAGTGCCAAATTGCTGGAGCAGATAATCAATAAACACCCGAACTCGTGGAGCAAGTAAATGTGAACTGGGATAGACCGCCCAGATCGAGCTGTCGGTGGCTATGGGGTAATCTTCCAGAACCCTCACGAGGCTGCCATTCTGCAGTGCCCTGAAGGAACACCAGGTACTGGTTAAAGCCACCCCCAATCCCTCGATGCAGGCGTCTCTGACTGCCTCACCGTTGTCTACTTTAAGACACCCGCGAGTTTTGACACTCACAGGCCCGGCTTTACTCCCGAAAACCCATGTATCCAATCCTCCCAGGTTGATGCACTGATGCCGCTCGAGTTCTTTCGGTGATTCCGGCATGCCATGCGCCCCCATGTAGTCGGGAGAGGCACAGATGATTCGGTTGTCGGGTGCCAGTTTCCTCGCTATGAATGACGAGTCGTCTAGTTTCGAGTTGCGAATGGCAAGGTCGAAACCGCCGTCTACCAAATCCACTACCGAGTCGGTTAACCGCAAGTCCACATTTAATTCTGGATTTTCTGAACAGAAGTGCTTCATCACCGGAATAATGTGCATTCGCCCAAAAGAGGCCGGAGCTGTGATCCTGAGAGTTCCTGCCAGCGAGACCCCTTGGGGGCTGATCGATGCGGTGGCTGCCTCCACACGAGCAAGCACATCCTCTGCATGCGGGAGGAAGATTTCACCGTCTTCGGTAAGCGACACCTTTCGGGTTGTTCGGTGAACCAGCCGAACTCCCAACCGTTCCTCCAGCTTGTTTATATGGGAGCTGGCAACCGCTGGAGAGAGGCCTAATTCGCTTCCGGCCTGGCTGATGTTATGAGTGCTCGCAATACGGACGAATAATCTCAGGTGCGCAAGGTTCATGGCTGATTCTCAATAAAATCTAAAAACTCATTAGTTATAACGCTATATTATCAAATTTATATTGAGTGGTAACCTTTTCCTCGTGAGCCGCCTAAGAGAACGCATTGGCAAAAGGGCGGCTCGAAACCAGAGGAGTCAGTTATGTTTGATAATATTGGGTGGATTGTTGAAGCCAAGATCAAGGAGGGCAAGCGGGCGGAGTTTGCGGCGGTGATGGAAGAAATTGTTACCGCGACCCGCAAGGAAGAGGGCACATTGAACTATCAGTATTTCGTATCGGACGACGGCGATGTGCTGGTGTATGAGCGTTTTGCCAGTGTTGAGGCGGCGAATGTCCACATTGATAACTGGAACCGGTTTGCGGATCGCTGGCTAGCTGCAGCTCCCGGAACACGCATGGTTCACCTGGGCGACCTTCCTGACGAGCTAAGGGAACGCCATGCTGCCCTCCAACCGAAAATGCTTAAGTCTTTCGGTGGATTTGCCCGATAACGATTGAACGGCAGAAAGACGCTTCTTATTGCTTGCAGAACAGGAGATATACCATGACTTTTTTCTCAGTACTTGATGTTACCCCGACGTCTGAAGACTGGATCCCAGACTATATCGAACCGGCAAATCGACTGGTTGCAAAATACGGCGGTGAATATCTTGCCCGCACGTCAAACCATGAGAGAATGGAGGGGCAGGAGGATTCCGCTGCGCTGCGAATTGTTATCAAATGGCCTTCGCGCGAAGCGGCTGTTGGATTCATGAACGACCCGGAGTACGCACCACATCTGAAAGCCCGGACTGCTGGATCAGTCAGCAATCATTATTTGATTGAAGGTAAGGACGACTTGGCATAACGGAGTCGTCTAGTCCTGAAATAGGTTTACACCTGTTTTATTGAAACGCCCGGTGTTGCTGCATCGGGTTTTTCTTATTCCAGCGCCGGATGCGGGTGCCTTTTTGACAAGGTTTCGTACTTCGTGGAAATCTCGGTAATTTCGAAAAGGTGTAAGCACAACCA
>CAJXOQ010000184.1 GCA_913057975.1 uncultured Marinobacter sp. | reverse complement strand
TGCGTTGCTCAAGAATTACGAATCCTTCCAGTCCGACTTTATTCAGATCGTGGTTAACGAAAATGGCAATCGGGTTCAGGAGAGCCGGGGTTCCCTGAAGGCCAAACGCCCTGGGTTGTTCTACTGGGAAACTCGTGAACCCCATTCCCAGTTTGTCGTCAGCAACGGCGAAACGGTGGAGGTCTACGATCCGGACCTCGAACAGGTCACCATCCACAACCTGGACGAGCGTGTTCAGACAACACCGGCCCTTCTGCTCAGTGGCGAGGTTGATAATCTCAATGAGACCTACCGCGTGTCCTCCCGCTCACCCGGAGAGGGCACCCGCGAGTTCACCCTGGAACCGCGAAGCGAGGATTCCCTGTTCGTATCCCTGAGACTGACCTTCTATAACGGTGAGCTGCAGGAAATGCGTATGCAGGATTCACTGGCACAACTCAGCGTTCTCAGTTTCGAGGACATTCGCCTGAATGCCCCGGTGGAGGACAATGCGTTTACCCTGAATTACCCTGACAGCGTGGATGTGATCCGGGACGGGGCCTGATGCAGGATAGCCTGTTCGCGGAACCGCAGGGTTTCCGCCCGCTGGCTGCGCGAATGCGCCCGGCGAATCTTGATGAGTACGTCGGCCAGTTACATCTGGTGGGCGAGGGCAAGCCGCTCCGCAGGGCGGTTGAGCAGGGACAGCTCCACTCGATGATTCTGTGGGGCCCTCCGGGTGTCGGTAAGACCACCTTCGCCCGCTTGCTGGCGAACCTCAGTGATCTCAGCTTTGAGACCGTATCGGCCGTTCTCAGTGGTGTTAAGGATATTCGCCTTATCGTGGAGCGGGCGAAAGAACGCAAGCGCAGCGAAGGTCGCGATACCCTGCTGTTTGTCGATGAGGTTCACCGTTTCAATAAAAGCCAGCAGGACGCGTTTCTTCCCCACATTGAAGACGGTACCTTCATCTTTGTCGGTGCCACCACCGAGAACCCTTCTTTTGAACTGAACAGCGCGTTGCTGTCCCGTACTCGCGTCTATGTACTGAAGAACCTTGAAGAAGTCGACATTCTGGAACTGCTTGAGCGGTCCCTGTCCTCACCGGAGGGACTGGCAGGGCGATTCACCGTGGAAAACAGCGTCCTGGAGTTGATGGCAACTGCGTCGGGCGGCGATGCCAGGCGTGCGCTGAATATTCTGGAAGTGGCAACGGACCTTGCCGAGCCGGAGGGAGACGGCGCCGCCAGAATCAGCTCTGATCATCTGGAACAGGTCCTGCAAACCAGCCTGAGGCGTTTCGATAAAGGTGGCGACGTTTTCTACGACCAGATATCGGCTCTGCACAAGTCGGTGCGGGGTTCCGACCCCGATGGCTCCCTGTACTGGCTATGTCGCATGCTGGATGGCGGTTGTGATCCGTTGTATGTGGCCCGGCGCCTGGCGCGAATTGCCAGCGAGGACATAGGCAATGCCGACCCGAGGGCGCTGCAGATTGCCATGGACGCCTGGGAGGCCCAGGAGCGACTGGGTTCCCCCGAGGGCGAACTGGCGCTTGCTCAGGCAGTTACCTATCTTGCCCTTTCGCCCAAGAGTAACGCGGTCTATTCCGCCTTTAACCAGTGTATGGCGGATATCCGCAATGACCCGGACTATGAGGTGCCCGTACACCTCCGCAACGCCCCCACCAAACTGTTGAAGTCCATGGGTCATGGTGACGAATACCGTTATGCCCATGACGAGCCGGAAGCATTCGCCGCCGGAGAATCCTATCTCCCCGAGGCCATTTACCAGCGCCGTTACTATGAGCCTGTCCATCGGGGCCTGGAAATCAAACTCGCCGAAAAGCGTGACCGGCTCGACGACTGGAACCGCAACAGCGACCGCAAACGTTACCCGCAACGCTGAAATCCGCCAGCCGCTTTAGCCCGCTGTGGTCATAGCCGGCCGCGCAGGTATAATGCCCAGTTAATCGTGAACAACAGAAACAGGATAATCATGCTCGATCCCAAACGTGTCCGCACCCAGACTGAAGAGATCGCCCGTCGCCTTGCCATCAAGGGGTACGCCTTTGACAAAGCCACTTTCGATCAGCTTGAGGAGCGCCGTCGCGCGATCCAGGTGAAAACGGAAACTTTGCAGGGGGAGCAGAACCGCCGGTCCAAATCCATTGGCAAAGCCAAGGCGGCCGGTGAAGACATCCAACCGTTACTGGACGAAGTGGAAGACCTGAAGAAACAGAAGTCGGAAGCGGAAGACGGGTTGAGGGTACTACAGGAGGAACTGAACGACTTCCTCGCCGGCATACCAAACCTGCCTGACGATACCGTGCCGGCCGGAGACAGCGAAGACGATAACGTTGAGGTTCGTCGCTGGGGCACCCCCAAGCGCTTCGATTTTGAACCAAAGGACCACGTTGCATTGGGAGAAGCGCTGGGCGGTCTGGATTTCGAGACCGCTACTCGGCTGGCGCATTCCCGTTTTGCGGTAATGCGCGGCCCGGTTGCGCGCCTGCATCGGGCGCTTGCCCAGTTCATGATCAACCTTCACACGGACGAGCATGCGTATACGGAAGCCTACGTGCCGTACCTGGTTAACGCAGACACGCTCTTTGGTACAGGCCAGCTTCCCAAGTTCGAGGAAGACCTTTTTCGTATGGACGGGGAGAAGCCGTTGTACCTGATTCCCACGGCGGAGGTTCCGGCTACCAACCTGGTTAGCAATACCATTCTTGATGCGTCCGAACTGCCCCTGAAACTGGTCTGCCACACCCCCTGTTTCCGTAGCGAAGCTGGCTCTTACGGCCGTGATACCCGGGGCATGATCCGCCAGCACCAGTTTGACAAGGTGGAGCTGGTGCAGGTGGTTCGGCCCGAGGAGTCCGAAGCGGCGCTCGAGGCGCTGACCGGGCACGCTGAAAAAGTACTGCAGCTCCTTGAGCTGCCATACCGGTTGGTCGACCTCTGTGGCGGCGACATGGGGTTTGCCGCCGCACGTACCTACGACATCGAAGTCTGGTTGCCGGGCCAGGACAAGTACCGCGAAATATCCTCCTGCTCCAACGCCAGGGATTTTCAGGCACGGCGCATGCATGCACGCTGGCGTAACCCGGAAACCAATAAGCCGGAACCCGTTCATACCTTGAACGGATCGGGGCTTGCCGTCGGCCGTGCGCTGATTGCGGTGATGGAAAATTACCAGCAGGAAGACGGCAGCATCCAGGTTCCCGAGGTCCTTAAACCGTATATGGGAGGCGTAGACAGAATACAATGAGTGACAGACTCGACGATGCACCATGGAAGGGCGTTGGTGCAAAGCCTGCACCAGTTCGGTACCAAAAGAATCCGGTAACGGAAAACCCGAATAACTCCGAAGGGGAGGTCGCACTCGTCGGTGCCGGCCCGGGTGATCCGGAACTGCTGACATTGAAGGCGTGGCGCCTGATCCAGTCAGCGGAAGTGGTGTTATACGACCGCCTGGTGTCGCCGGAAATCCTGTCACTTATTCCCGAATCCGCCGAACGTGTTCACGTGGGCAAGCAGCGTGCAAACCACACCTTGCCTCAGGATCAGATCAACAGCCGCCTGGTGGAGCTCGCCCGCGAGGGACGCAAGGTGGTGAGACTCAAGGGCGGTGACCCCTTTATTTTTGGCCGTGGCGGCGAGGAGATAGAAACCCTCGCAGCGGCCGGTGTGCGCTTCCAGGTGGTGCCCGGGATTACCGCTGCTTCCGGATGCGCCGCCTACGCCGGCATTCCGCTCACCCACCGGGACCATGCCCAGTCGGTACGGTTTGTGACCGGCCACCTTAAGAACGATACCTGCGATTTGCCTTGGAAAGATTTCGTCCAGAACAACCAGACCCTGGTGTTCTACATGGGCCTGGTCGGGCTACCGATTATCTGCCAGCAACTGACTGCGCACGGTATGTCTCCGGAGATGCCGGTGGCGCTCGTTTCAAGAGGGACAACGCCCCACCAGCAGGTTGTGACGGGGGACCTGACAAACATCGTGGAAAGGGTAGAGAAGAATGCCGTGCCTGCCCCCACGCTGGTCATCATCGGCAACGTGGTGACTCTGAGAAGCAGGCTCGACTGGGTCGGGGGCTGAAATCAGCCCCGACGCTTCGGCAGAACGTCCTTCAGTTTTTCCCGCATATCGCGCAGGGCCTTTTCAGTGCTCTCCCAGTCAATACAGGCATCCGTTACGGACACGCCGTATTTAAGATCAGCCAGATTGTCGGGAATCGACTGATTGCCCCAGTTCAGGTTACTTTCCACCATCAAACCCTGGATGGACTGGTTGCCCTCAACGATCTGGTGGGTAATGTCCTGCAGGACCAGTGGCTGGATGGCCGGATCCTTGCTTGAGTTGGCGTGGCTGCAATCCACCATGATCGACTGGCGCAGTTTGGATTTCTCCAATGCCTGCTCACACAGGGCAACGCTGACCGAGTCGTAGTTGGGCTTACCACCGCCGCCGCGCAGAACCACGTGGCCGTAGTTGTTGCCTCGGGTACGGATGACCGCGACTTTGCCCTGCTGGTCAATACCCAGGAAGCTGTGGGGGTGAGAGACCGATTTCATGGCATTAACCGCAACATCCAGGCTGCCGTCGGTACCGTTCTTGAAGCCAATGGCCATGGAAAGGCCGCTGCTCATTTCCCGGTGAGTCTGGGATTCAGTGGTGCGCGCACCAATGGCGGACCAGGAGATCGTATCCTGCAGGTATTGCGGGGAGATAGGGTCCAACGCTTCCGTGGCGGTTGGCAGTCCCAACTCGGAGATGTCGAGAAGCAGACGGCGACCAATGTGCAGGCCCTGTTCGATGTCAAAGGTGTCGTTGAGGTGCGGGTCATTAATCAGACCCTTCCAGCCTACGGTGGTGCGGGGCTTTTCGAAATATACCCGCATGACGATGAGCAGGGTATCGCTGACTTCGTCTGCCAGTTTCTTCAACTTGGCGGCGTATTCCCGGGCAGCTTCGACATCATGAATGGAGCAGGGGCCTACCACCACAAACAGGCGATGGTCCTTGCCGTCCATGATGTCATAGATGGCCTTTCGGCCTTTCTCCACGGTTTCCGCGGCTTTGCCCGAAAGTGGCATCTCCTGCTTGAGCGCTTCAGGGGTAATCAAAGGTTCCTGACTCGCCACATTCAGATTCTCTAGTTTGGTGCCCGACATTCTGTTGTCATCCCCGTCGCATAAAACAAGACTGGCCGGCGCTTAGTTGCGGTAAACCCCGGCGAGTTGGTTATACTGCGTTATTTGATGAACCTTTTCAACGCTTCTGACGCGCGGGGAACGGATGCAGCAGAGCACGCAGAAAAAGCGCAAGGTACTGTCCCGGAAACAGGTCGTAAAGAAGATTGGGGACGTGCTCTCAGGCATTCGTGTACCCGATCTTCCCTATCCTGCTGGCAAGGTTGCTGCAGACACGGCCAGTGACTGGCGGCCACTGTTGCTGTCCTGCTGGACGGAGCAGCGGGATGAGCCCGTTACCCGCGTTATCCGCTCGGTCTCTTTGACCTGGTCGGTCAGGCAGATCAATTCCGCCTATGTGGCGGACCGAATCATGGATGTGTTTCTCCAAACCAGCGGTCTCCATCCCGAACTGGCCCTGCGAATTGCCCGCCTTCGGTTCTTTCTCGCCTGGCGAATGAACCTTGAGGGAGCCGGAGCGCTGAACGATACCATCGTGCACTGGCTTGACAGCCTGCAGGACTGCAGGGGATGGAGTGGTTCCGGCGGGCGCTCAGGGAGAGCCCTGCTGGACCAGTTGGATTCACTGACCATAGCGGTTTCCGGCTGTTTCGATTCCGGGGACGTTGGGCCGGTTATCGAATTCTGCCGTCAGTGGGAAGAGGATGCGGGAAAGCGCGAACAGCAGAATGAGCGTTTACGTCAGCGGTTGCTGGAAACGGAGCAGGGTGCCGCCCGCCAAAGAAAGGCGGAACAGACGGCGAGGGCATTGGTGGGCCGAGCCCTTCAGAATCGTCAGCTGCCGCAGGCCGTGGTCCGGTTTATCTTTGACCACTGGTTTGCGCTGATCAAGCAGATCGTCTGGCAGGAAGGCACCGAGGGCGACAATTGGCGGCATGCGAGCAAACTGTTGGAATGGCTTGTCTGGATTGGCGATCCGGCACTTTCCGACAAGGACAGGAACCGCCTTTACACGGTGGGGGAACAGATTGGCGACCGGATCAGCGATGTCTGGAATCGCGTCAATGGAAAACCTCTGGATGACGTGGCACTGCAGGGCGTCCAGTCGGTTATGGTGGATCGTCTTAGAGGCGAAACACCCGAGCTGGTTTCCGCATTGCCGGAGGACGATCGTTTCTCATGGGATTCTTCCTGGTTGTCGCTTTCCGCACCGCCTGAAACCGAGTTTGAGCCCTTGCTGGGGAACTGGTTTGTGGAAGGCGAGGGCGCCGCGGAGCGACGTCGGTTTTTCTTCGCCCTGCTGCCGGATACCTGCGAGGTGCTTTGGACCAATGGTGCCGGGGTCAAACTGGGGCTGATGCCCTGGTCAAGGTTCTCCACGGCTCTCGATAGCGGTTCCCTGCGACCCTTGCCGCCTTTAACCCCTTTTGGGCAGGTACTGGCAGAAACCATTACTTCGTTATCTGTGGTGCTTGCACGTCAGACGTTGCAGCGGGAAGAAGCCGCCAGGGAGGCGAGAGCACGGGCAGAATCCTTGCGTCGGGAAAAGGCGGAAGCAGAGCAATTGCGCCAACAGGAGGAAGCCGCCAGGCAGGCAGAACTCGAGAGGCAGAAAAAAGAGGCGGACGATCGACGCACCGCCGACAAAGAAGCCGAGCAGCAGCGCCTGTTGCTAGAGCGGGAAACCGCTGCGAGGGAACTGGTAGAAGGCATCAAGCTGGGCGGTTGGATCGTCGAGGAAAGCACTGGTGAGGGCAAGGAAGCCGTTCGCCTGAAGCTGGCTGTGCGGATCAATGCCTCCCGGAAGTTGGTGTTTGTGGACCGGCTGGGACTTAATCGTCGTGAATTCCTGGTGAATGAGCTCGTGGATCACGTGGTGATGGGCCGGGTACGTGTGTTGGGAAGCTCCGCAGATTTTGATGACGCCCTGTCACGAGTGGTCGGCCGAATCAGGGTTGGACGAAACTGATCGGATAAAACAGTATCGGATGAATGATCATGAGCGATATCGATTACAGGTTTGGCGACTATGACGATGCTCCGGAATCCGGGGATAATCGTTCCGAATACCGACTGGCGGCGAGTGCAAGTGTGACCCTGGAGCTGGAATCACCGATTCCGGAGGCCGAAGGTGATCAGTCTGGACGGACGCTGGTATCACGCACCCGCGATGTCTCCGCCCGTGGAATTCGGTTGACGACCGCAGAACCGGTAATCCGCGGTGCGCTGCTTCCCGCTTGGGTCACCCTGGAGGATGATAATGAGCCGTTCGGTCTGATGGCGGAGGTTGTCTGGTGTCGAGCAAGCACCTGTCTCTTATACACATCTCCGAGCCCACGAGACGGACTCCTATCTC
>CAJXOQ010000183.1 GCA_913057975.1 uncultured Marinobacter sp. | reverse complement strand
GAGATAGGAGTCCGTCTCGTGGGCTCGGAGATGTGTATAAGAGACAGCCCTGAGGTAAAGGATAGCTCACGACACCGAATTTGCATCCGCGGTTCGCATTCCCATGACATTCTCAACGCCGCCTTGCCAAGATCCGCCCGGCGGCTTCGTCCATCTGTTTCTGCTCACTGAGGTCCTGCTCACGCTGTTCGTGCCGGCGGCAGGTTTCTATGTACTTTTCCATGCCCCGGCGCCGCTCCCAGGCATTCTGCCATTCTTCCCGGCACACCTGAAGCCGTTCTTCCGCCTGCGTCAGCAGTTTCTGTTGCTGCACGATAACCTGATCCAGTTGGGCGATAAACGCCTGCCAACCCTGAAGCCGGGCAACGGAGACCACACCTTGCTGGCTGCGACGGATCTGCTCCCGGTATTCCTGCTGATACTGCTCAAGGTTTTCGATCTGCTGGCGCTGGGCTTCATGATGCTGCTGGGCCTCCGCCATTTTTTCCAGCGCGGCCTTTTCTTTCCGTTCCTCAAGGGCAAGCACAACCGCAAGGCGTTGTGACCGCAACATCACCTACCACCTCCGTCGGCCACAGGCGGGGTCTTGGAGCGATCAGGCGAGCGTCTTTCTGGCACCACCGCCAACAACTGCTGGATGCTGTCCCCCAGAGGTGCGCTTTCACTCAAACCCTGTTGCAGGAACTGCCCCATGTTGCCGATATGGGTGATCGCAAAATCGGTCTCCGGGTCCGAGCCCTTTACGTAGGCCCCGACACTGATCAGATCCCTGGCCTGCTGATAGCGGGAGTAGACCTGTTTGAAGCGCTGGGCGCGGGCAAAATGTTCGGTCTCGGTAACCTGCGGCATTACCCGGCTGATGGACGCCTCCACATCAATGGCGGGGTAATGGCCTTCTTCCGCCAATCGCCGGGACAGCACAATGTGGCCATCCAGAATCGCCCGCGCAGCATCCGCAATAGGATCCTGCTGGTCATCGCCCTCCGTTAATACGGTATAGAACGCAGTAATGGAGCCACCACCGGGCCTGCCATTGCCGGTACGCTCCACCAGTTGCGGCAATTTGGCAAAGACCGAGGGCGGGTAGCCTTTGGTGGCCGGTGGCTCACCCACGGCCAGAGCAATTTCCCTCTGGGCCTGGGCGTAACGGGTGAGGGAATCCATCAACAACAATACCCGTTTGCCCTGGTCACGGAAATACTCTGCAATACGGGTGGTCAGCATGGCAGCGCGCAGACGCATCAGCGGTGAATCATCTGCGGGGGAGGCAACGACGACAGAACGGGTGAGCCCCTCGTCGCCGAGGATATCCTCGATGAACTCCTTCACCTCACGGCCCCGTTCGCCGATCAAGCCAACCACCGTGATATCCGCGTTGGTGAAGCGGGTCATCATGCCCAGCAACACACTCTTACCGACGCCGCTGCCGGCAAACAATCCCAGACGCTGGCCCTGACCAACGGTCATCAGTGAATTGATGGCCCGGATACCTACATCCATGGACTGACGCACCGGCGCACGGTCCAGCGGGTTGATGATATCGCCACTGAGAGACACCCGGGCTTCCGTCTGCAGCGGCCCCTTGCCATCCAGCGGCTCACCGTTGCCGTTCACCACCCGCCCCAGCAGTTCCGGCCCGACAGGCACCCTACTGGCCGCCGACAACGGCACTACCCTGGCGCCAGGACGCAGCCCCTCTATGGCTGTGAGCGGCATAAGATAGACACGGTCATCCTCAAACCCCACCACTTCCGCTTCCACAGTGCCTGCGCCCTGCCCGGTAATAACGCAGCGGTCGCCGACCACCATGGGACAGCCTACACACTCCAGGGTAAGCCCTACCATGCGAGTCAGCCGCCCGGACAGTTCCGGCTGGGGGTCTTCGGTAAAATAATCCTGCAGTCGTGTCAGGCGTTCAGCCAGGTGTGCCGTCATGGCCTTCATCCTCGTCGGAGTCAAGCACATCGTGCCGGAAGTCGGTAAGGTCGCCCATCATGGCGCCCAGTTCTTCTCCTTCGCCGGCGACTTCGGTATCCAGTTGTCGGTCCAGCATGCCCTGAACAGCCTTCTGGAAGCGTTTTTCCACTGTGAAGTCGACCAGGCTGTGGCGGGTTTCCAGCTTGCAACCTCCCCTGAGAACAGAAGCATCCTCAACAATAGATGTCGCCGCCTCGAACCTGTCGGCAACCTCGCTGACCCATTGATAGTCATCCGGGTGAATATGTAGGCGTACGTTTTCCGTTGTGGATGGCAGCGCAGCCATCGCCTTGCGGACCACATCGGTAATGTGGGAAGAATTCAGTGACAGCTCCCGGAACACCACTGAGCGCGCCAGAACCGTGGTCAAGTTGACCAATGCGGTTTCCACCTCGTCTTCATGGCGCTTGACAGGTTCCAGTAATTCGCCAAGCAAATGCTCCAGCCGATCCAGTTTGGCATCCACCTCCTTACGGGTGTCCGTCAGGCCTTTCTCGGCGCCCTGCTCGCGGCCCTCCGCAAGCCCTGCTTCCAAACCTTCCCGGTGCCCCTGTTCACGACCTTCACTCAGACCCGCCTGATACCCTGCGTCACGGCCTTCCGCATGACCGTCTTCACGGGCCGCCTGGCGGATCTCCTCGATATCAGCGGCGGTCAGTGGCTTTACATCGCGGTCTTCTTCCTGCGCGATTTCATTGCCACGCGCATCCAACAGCGGAAGCTCCCAACGCTCGTAGGCCGTAAGGTTTTCCTTGGGAATGTGATCGAGGTTGCGACGGGGATCTTTCATCACATCATTTCTTCGCCAGCACCGCCAAGGGTGATCTCACCGGCTTCAGCCATACGGCGGGCAATGGTAATGATGTCCTTCTGGGCGGACTCCACCTCACTGACCCGCACCGGCCCCTTGGCCTCCAGGTCATCCTGCAGAAGTTCTGCAGCCCGCTTGGACATGTTCTTGAAGATTTTCTCCTGAACGGCATCATCAGCGCCCTTGAGCGCGACGACCAGCACCTCGGAAGAGACTTCCCGCAGCAACGCCTGGATACCACGGTCATCAATGTCCTTGAGGTTATCGAAGACAAACATCAAATCCTCGATTGTCGAGGCCAGGTCCGGATCCATATCCTTGATGGAATCCATCAGGCCGCCTTCAACGCTGCGGTCCATGAAGTTCATGATGTCAGCCGCCCGTTTGACCCCGCCGATGCGGCTGGTCTGGGCAGCGGAGCCACCGGAGAACTGCTTCTCGAGGATATCGTTGAGTTCCTGCAATGCCTGCGGCTGGATACTTTCCAGAGAAGCCACCCGCATCATTACATCCAGGCGCACCTTGTCGTCCAGCGTACCGAGGATCTCTGCGGCCTGGTCCGGATCAAGGTAGGAAATAACGATGGCCTGAATCTGGGGGTGCTCGTAGCGGATAATATCGCCCACCGCACGGGGTTCCATCCACTTCAGGGTATCCAGGCCGGTGGTGTTGCCACCAATAAGGATACGGTCGATCAGGCTGGAGGCCTTGTCGTCCCCCAGGGCCTGGGTGAGCATGGTGCGAATGTAATCATCGTTGCCAACCCCCAGGCCGGTCTGGCCACCAACGGCCTCGACGAACTGGTTCAGGACATAGGTAACGTCGTCCTTGCTGACATCTTTCATCTGGGCCATGGCCACGCCAACCCGCTGGACCTCTTTCGGCCCCATATGCTTGAGCACCTCGGCGGCATCGTTTTCGCCCAGTGACATCAACAGGATCGCAGCCTGCTCCACCCGCGGAATCTTGCGCTGGGGCTTTTGCGGCGACTCAGGCTGGCGGTTGTTCTCATCAGTCATCGACATTCACCCACTGGCGCATCACCTGGGAAACCCGCGCGGGGTCTTCCGCAATCAGGCCTTTCAGTGCATTCAATTGCCTATCATAGCTGTCTGTCGCGCCTGGCAAAAGCAGATCGTCCTGTGAATGCATGGCCTCCCGCAGCGCGTCTCCGCCCTCAATGCCATCGAGCCCGTCATAGCCATCATTACCGGACTCACCCCTGCGTTCGCTGCGGCCGCCGCCAGACAGACTTTTCAGGGTGGGTCGCAACAGACCCAGAACCAGAACCAGAATGACCAGGCCTGCGAGCACCTGCTTCATCAGGTCCCAGAACCAGGGCTGCTCCCAGAACGCCGGTGCTTCGAATTCAATCTGCTCTTCGGCGGCAAACGCGGTATTCATCACCGTAACACTGTCACCCCGGGCAGCCGAATACCCCACGGCATCACGCACCAACATAGTCAGGCGTTGCAATTCCTGTTCGGGCCAGGGTTCATAGCTGACTTCGCCAGTCTGAGGATCCACCACTTTCATATCATCAACCGCCAGGGCCACCGACAGACGTTTTATGCGGCCAAGCTCCTGACGGATATAGCTGACAGTCCGGTCCATTTCATAGTTTCGGGTCGACTCTTCACGCATGTTCACCGGCGGCGCCTGAACGTTACCCTCGTCATCGGCCGTTGCCTGCTCCGGAACCGTCGCCTGAGCGGGCGGCTGGTTAGACAGGGCGCCGGGGATTCCGCTGGCGCCGCCACCGGCCCGCCGCTCGGTCATCTGGCGTTCGCTACGCACAGCCTGCTGTTCAGGATTGAACAGCTCCTCAGCCTGTTCCACCGAGGAGAAATCGAGATCCGCCGTCACCTCCGCGCGAAAACGACCGTCGCCCACCACCGGCCTGACCATGGAGGCAACCCGGCGAGCCAGGCGATCCTCAACGCGGGAGGTGTAATCGTACTGGTCTTCAATCTGCTGACTGTCACCGCCGTGCTCACGACCGGTGAGCAGGTTTCCACTCTGGTCGACCACGGTCACATTGTCCTTGCTCATTTCCGGAATACTGCCGGCAACCAGGTTAATGATCGAGGCAATCTGCTCCTGCTCCAGGCGACGACCGGCAATTACTTCAAGGAACACGGACGCTGTCGGCGTGCGCGCGTCGCGGACAAACACCGAGCGCTCCGGAATCGCCAGATGAACCCGGGCAGCGCGAACCGTGCGCATGCTGCCAATCGTTCGTGCCAGCTCGCCTTCCAGGCCACGGCGGAAACTGATGGTTTCCATAAACTGGGAGGTTCCAAGGCCACGGTCCTGGTCCAGCAGTTCGTAGCCCATGGTCTGCTCGTCCGTCACGCCCTCTGCGGCGAGTTTCAGGCGGGCGTTATAGACCTCATCGGAGGGCACCAGCAATGCGCCTGTGCGTGGATCCATACGGTAGTCGATGTTGTTGGCATCAAGAATGGTCGTGACATCCTGCGGGTTATAGCCAGACATATCACCCACCACTGGCTGGTAATTGGGCTCCTGCGCCCATAAAACCACGGCAACGCCAAGAGCAACGCTGGCGGCAAGCCCCACCATCAGGCCCACCTGCCGCAGCAGGTTCAACCGGTTGAAGCCGAAAATCAGGTCGCTACGGCTCTCGCCGGTATCGTCTCCCCGCGCTGCGGGCATGTTCGAGGATGAGGTTTCAGCAGGTACGCTGGCCATGGGTCCGCTCCGCTATCAAACCGGCATATTCATGATGTCTTCGTAGGCCTTCACCACCCGGTTACGAACCTGGGTCAATGCCTCGAAGGAGATGGATGCTTTTTCAGACGCAATCATGACGCGGGAGATATCCATATTGGGATCGCCCATTTCATACGCGGTCTTCATTTCACCTGACGTCTGCTGGAGTTCGTTCACCGAACCCACTGCCTGGCTGAGCATGTCGCTGAATTTGGGAGTGTCCGAGGTCTCCTGGACTTTGGAAGGACCGTCCATCCGTCCGCGGATGTTGTTGTCCTGTTCAACCCGCTGATTCTCCATCATCTGCGAGCGCATGTTGCGGATTTCTGAAAGGACACTGTTGATGTCAGCACGCTGAACCATGATTCACTCTCCCGGCCCGCCGTATAAATGGGCAAGCCATTGACCTGGACATATCTGAACAGGTCAAAGCAAACCACAGGCCAACATGTATTATTTCTTAATTTTCATAATGTTAATGAACAGAAGGAGAGAGAGGCGAAAGGCAGTGACGGTCTTTTGACGAGGGCACAAAAAACGGCACCCTTGGGTGCCGAACGAAGGAGCCTGCTGACTGTGGTCAGGCGGCGGCCAGTTCTGCATCCAGATCGATGCCGGCATCGCGCATCTGGGCCAGTTTGTATCGGAGCGTGCGCGGGCTGATACCCAACTGCTCCGCCGCCCGGTTGCGTCGACCACGCTCTTTTTTCAACGTTTGGATGATAATCCGGAATTCACGCTGCCGAACTTCGTCACCCAGTGACGTGGAAGATAGCGCTCCGAGGCCCGACAGGCTTTCCTCGGCATAGGTATCCTGAGCGTCCCGATCAGGTGACTCGGCCCCGGATTCGGACACGACCGGGTGTGGCGAGGTCGGAGATGTCGTGCCGGCGGGGCCGCTTTCCATACGCCCGGTAATGCCGAGCTCCAGGCAAAGGTCACCAGCATGGATGACATTCCCCTGGTGCAACACCAGAGCCCGCTGTATCGCGTTGTCCAGCTCGCGAACGTTGCCCGGCCATTGATGACCCATCAGCGCATCCCTGGCGTCGGGTGCGAAGGTCACGCCGGTCAGTTTCATCTTGCGGCAATGGTTTTTCAGCAATGCATTCGCCAGCGGCATGATATCCAGTGTACGTTCGCGCAGTGGCTGCCAGTGCATGGGAAAGACTGTCAGCCGGTAGTACAGATCTTCACGGAATTTGTTTTCCCGCACGTAATCGGACAGATCCCGGTTGGTGGTGGCGATAACCCGCACATCCAGGGCAATGGTCTTGCGACCACCGACGCGCTCTACCTCACGCTCCTGCAACACTCGCAACAGCTTGGACTGCAGGCCGAGATCCATTTCCGAAATCTCATCCAGCAGGATGGTGCCACCGTTGGCCTGCTCGAACTTACCCGGGGAAGATGCAACCGCACCGGTAAAGGCGCCCTTCTCGTGACCAAACAGGATGGCCTCCAGCATATTCTCGGGGATTGCCGCGCAGTTGATCGCCACGAACGCCTGGTCAGACCTGGGAGACTGCTGGTGAATATAGCGCGCCAGCACTTCTTTACCGGTTCCACTTTCACCTGTGATAAATACACACGCTTTACTTCTAGCTGCACTATCAAGTAATCTAAAAACGGTTTTCATTGCCAGAGATTCACCAACAAAATCTTGATTTTTATCCCTGTTTTTAACCAATGGTTGAACTTTAACTTGCTCTTTTGGCGTCAACGCACTTTCTACTGAGCTAATGAGTCGTTGACTTGTGAAAGGTTTTTCTAAAAAATCAAAACCGCCTAAACGCATTGCTTCCACTGCAATATCAATAGAGCTGTTTGAGGTGATCATGACTACATTAGCAGGATCTTTCTGCTTATTTACAAATTGTAATACCTCAAGCCCACTTATATCTGGCAAGCATACGTCTTGTACTATGACCGCTGGCATTTTTTCTTTAATACCGACTAAAGCAGAGTACCCATCTGTAAAGTG